>JBJECI010000137.1:14856-81807 GCA_051870915.1 Paludibacteraceae bacterium | reverse complement strand
GAGCCTCTTGTCGGATTCGAACCAACGACCCCGAGATTACAAATCACGTGCTCTGACCAACTGAGCTAAAGAGGCGGTCATGTTTCCCGTTCGCGTCGTGCAGAAAATCCTGTTCGGCGGAAAAGCGGTGCAAAGGTACTGCTTTTTTTTTATATGACCAAATAATTTTGCAAAAAAAATGCATTTTCATTTATTTTTTTGCATTTTGCGGAGTACAAACAGCCACACAAAACCTCCTTTTTTTGCATTGAGCGGGCTCGTAACATGTAACATTTGCCACATTTGCCACATTAACATTTAGTATTGATAGGTCTCGGTTAGGTCTCGACAATGACCTTACTGCGAGGGGTAACAACTTGCCACCACCCGCTATGGTACGAGTACCTTGGTGCGGGTGGTGGCATTGTTGGTAAGGGTGGTTTTCATGATGGTGATACCACTCTATATAAAAAGTATGAGACAGTCGCCGTCTGCATGAGACTATCGTTCTCTACCCAGCAGGTCGTACTGCTTGTCGGAACGGATGATGTAGAGTTGTCCGTTTCGCAGCACTTTGCGTATCATGCCGCGAGCGGTGTTCTCTTCGGAGTCATCGGTTTGCCCGATAGTGGTCTCTGTACCTGCAATCCACTCATAAGCGCCGATGGTGGGTATGGCGGCTCTACTTGTCCCCACGATATCGTTCGTCAGGTAGGATATAGGTTCAGCCGCTTGCAGGTTGCCTTGTGCGGTGAGGTTGAGCGTGCTATCGCGGAATGCTACCTGTTCTGAGATAGTCTTCATATCGCCCACAGCGGTTGCCCAGTCGCTCAGTGCAGGTATGTCGTCCGCACTCAACCTTGCGAGCGTGGTGCCGCGGGTGTAAAGCAGGTTCGTACAAAAGCGGACACTATCGCTCCAAGCCCCCGACATCTGCCAAGCCAATCCGTTGCTATCGTTGTAGCAGATATTGTTGCGCACTTGCAGTTGCACGGGTGCTTTCTTCACAATCATCGGTACGGCATTGGAGCAGGCAGTGTAGAAGGTGTTGTTGGCTACATCAAGATACTTCGCCACCTGCGTGAGGCTGAGCCCGTAAGACGTACTTGTACTCCGTGAACCTTCGATGCAGACGGCATTGTTGTAGAGGCGCGTAGGGGTGTCGGCGGTGTTCTCCACATTGCGCAGGTAGATAGCCTCGGCATAGTTGGTCAACGCGAGGTAGATATAGTTGGCGCTGATATCTCCGCCGTTGTACAGTTTCATGTCCATCGCTTTGAAGTCCGCCTTGGTAGTGGCATCGTTGTAGAAAGAGTTGCCCTGTATGGTGATGTTGCTCTCGGACGGGACATAAAGGCTTTGGTTTCCTTGATTGCGGAAGACGTTGCTGCGCACGACACCTCCCGTCTGCGGCGTCAGGCTGACATACGATGTACCGCCCAGATAGAGTCCTATGTATCCTCCCTCGAGCAGGCAGTCGGCGAGGGTGAAGTAGTCATTGTTCTGGTTCTCCACATCGTTTGCTTTGGTGTAAACCAGCCGCAATCTGTCGGTTCCGCTATCCACAAGCGGCGCATGGATGTGGCAGTCCTCCACGGTTATATTGCGGCTGACGTTCCCTACGAAGACGATGCCTGCAAAAGAGGTATAGGAAGTGTAGAAGGTGAGGTGGCGCAGAGTAACATAATCCGCGCCCAAGATATTGAACACACCGTATTCTTCGCCGTAGGCAGGAGAGTAGGACTCGTAATGAATCTGCACATCTTCCTTGTTGCCGCTCAGGGACTCAATAGTCAGCGTGTTGGTCGCAGAGAGCCCAGTCAGTTCGGGTATGCGGACGCACTCGTTGTAGGTGCCGCTTTCTATTTGGAATGTTACCGCACCGTCTATCCCTATCGCCAGTGCATCCACGGCAGACTGTATCGTAGGGAAGTCTGCTTGTTCGCTGCCGCCTATGCGATAGGTGCCGTGCATACCGCTGATGATGTCCAGCGAGGCAAGTGCTGTCCGGCGTGGGCTTACCGCGATGCCGTCTATCTGCACACTCTCGCACGCGAGCGTGTGCACTCCTTCTTGTGCATCAGAGTTGATGTTGAGCGCCGCCCAATAGTAGTAGGTTCCTTTGCGAGTAAGCGGAGCGTGGGCATCGAACGCCGTGGTATTGGCAAAAGTGTTACCGCTACCTGTATAATAGAGGACAGGAGTAACATCATCACTCAGCCCCGTCAGGTTGAACTGCTCCACTTGTATGCTTCCTCTATCACCCGACAGGCTGACCGCTATTTGCAGCATCGGCACATCGGTGCTCCCCTTGGTAGCCACACCGGCGGAAGCATTGATGACCACCACAGAGTCCAGTTGCAGCGCTGTGAGGGTATGGCAGGAGACCTCTATCTCCCACCCCGTGTTGAGCGTCGAGTTATAGGACCCAGCAAAGCGTATCGTCAGTGCCCCCGACTCCGACTCGGACACGATTTCGCCGGCGAGCAGGTCTTGGGTAGAGTTATACAAGGTCAGGTCAGCAGCAGTCTGAACGCTGTCCGCATAGTACACATAGAACGCGTCGGCACCGTTGATGTCCCATCGGATGAAACGCAACTGAATAGCCGTATTGGGAACGGTCGGCACAAAGGTTACCGCCCCTTTTGCGTACTGCGTGAGGTTGCCTTCGGGTCCCTCCGCGTCGTAGAACGTCAGCGGTTGGTCGCCTACCTCCACCTTGCGGTAGTCGGTTTGGAGGCAATAGATATTCACTATCGGTCGCGCATTGACAGGCATCACCGGCTGAAGCGTTTGGTCGCCGACGCGGAGAGAGAGTGCCGCGAGAGAGACATTGCTACCGAAGGGCGCATCGGCTGCGATATTCGCCGAGAGCGTGAAGGCATTCTCACCCTCGAGCAAGGTGCAGTCGTCCAGCGACAGAACGACCTGAGTCTGCCCTGCCTGCACCTTCGCTTGCGCAAGGACTTCTCCGTTGCGCAACAGCAGAAGCGAGTCGAGTGCGGCAACCGTCTCCTCCGCCAGCGTTACGGTCAGTTGCGTGAAAGCAAGCGGATTAAGCATTCCCGTGGTAGGCAAGGAGATGTCCAGCAACGGGGTATGAAGCAGATTACGTGTAAGCGCCGCCTGCTGCTCCGGCAAAGTCAACACGGGCGTACCTACCTGCATGGGCTTGGGCAGATACTCGCGCACCGTGGCATGCCAACCGGCTTTGGTGTAGTAAGAAGAGGTGGTATTCGGGTTGAAGACAATGGTCATCCCGCCGTCCGGCGCCGTAGAACGCACCTTACCGGGTCCTGTGGTACAGTTAGCAGCATCTGCCACCCAGAGGAGGTCGCCGGAAGTGTCGCTACCGGCATAGACTCGGAACTTGGCTTGGGTGCCATAGTAAGAAGAACTATAATACACAGCGAAATCGGCAAAGTCCATCTCGATGATATGTCCCGCGGTGGTAGGAAGGAACGTGGTGGTCTGGTCGCACTGCTCGGCATAGTAGTTGCTACTATATGCGGAGGCAACGGTGTGGGTGAACTGCCAGTCGCCCAGCACCTCGATAGTCTTGCTACCGCATTCGGAATAGGCAGTGTTCTCGATAGTCAATGTGCCCTCGGGATTTTCAAAGTCGGCGTAGGTAGAGCCGTTTGTGAAAGATACGGAGGAGATGTTCACCGCCACCTGTTCGCCCGTTTGTGCCGTGCAGGCAAGGTCTATGAGCAGGCGGAAAGTATTATCTCCCTCGCGGAGCGGGAAGTTTTCCGTCGGCAGGATGGTGAAGGTATCATCAGCAACCAACGCTTCGCCTACTTGCTTGTTGCCATAGAACAGCGTGGCTTTGGCTATCCGCGGGTAGGTAGCATCGGTGGTGAAGGTGAAAGAGGCGGGCACGAGCGCAGGCTCCGTATGTTGAGCCTTGAGTGTGAAAGCAAGGGCTTCCACGGCTGTACTGCATGCCGCGGGCGTCGTTGTCGGCTTGCTGACGGTAGCAGACTCCACTACCATGGCTTGCGGCACAAACTCACTCAATGTAGCATTGAAACCCTCGCCTTGATAGTAGGAAGACGGAGTCTTGCTCCTCAAATAGACCGTGAGGGCACCGCTCTTCGCCGTACTATGCAGGATAAGACTGTCCAACTTCTCGGCTTGAACTACATACAGCAGACTGTCGGCAACCGCTTCCATACCGTCATAGACCGCCAAGATGTCTTGATTGCCCACACTCACGGCGGAAGAGGTATAGAAAATGCTGATATTGCGCATGTCAATGGCTACCTTGCTGCCGAGAGTAGTCGGGAAGAAGGTGTATGTCCCCTCAAAATTGTTAGATATCTTTCCCTCCGCTCCGCCGTCGTCATAGAGCAAGACGGGCTGCGAGACCGACAGTTGCTGTTTGCCGTTCGCCATCAGCACCATAGCGGCTACGGTCTGCGAGGCAGCAGAGGCTGACAAGGAGAGAATGCCCTGCGAGGTCTGTACGCCCGTGAGCGTGAGGGTGGAAACGGCATGGAAAGGTGCAGAGGGCAACACATCGCCGCCTATACAGAAATAGTTGTCGCCGGAAGCCAGCACATAGTCGGTCAGCGTAAAGGTGTACTGTCCGTCCGTCTCTGTCAGGGTAGCGGCTATCTCCGACAGCGCGGCAGTACGCGAAGCACTGCCGGCATAGAGACGTAGCGCAGAGGGTTGGAAGATACCCTCCCCCGCAAGGGTGAACGAGACCGTTTGGAGTGTAGCCGCAGGCGTGAGACCCTCTGTGGTGATACGAAGGGCGGCAAGACTCACCGCCTGCTTATTAGGATACAACTCGGTATCCACCTGCGTGTAGTCAGCAACAGCCTCCTTCACCTCCATCGGCTTGACCTCAATGCAACGGACCGTTGCCACCCATCCCTTGCTGGTATTGGGGTTCTTGAATTGCAGGCAGACAGACAGCGCCCCCTCTGGGTCTGCGGAGGTGTAGGACAGATTGGTATAAGTTCCTACAAGACTGTCGAGTTGCGCGGTAGTATGTGGGAAACCGGTTGTCGTTACGCTGCTCGCCTGCGTCGGATAGGTTACACTCAGTGTGTCGAATACACCATCATAAATCTTTAGGTAGGCATTGTAAGATGCACTATAGGTCTTAATCTCCACCTCCTGAAACTCAATACGCACGGAATAGCCCGTCTGCGCAGGTTTGAAGATAGTGGTGGCAAAAGCACTTCCCGCAGAGGTGGCGGGCATGCTTTCCGTCCCCTTGTAATCATAGTAGGTCAAGACTTGGTCGGCGGCTACTTCCACCACCTGTTTCCCCAGTTGGGGCATTAGGACATCCTCTGCTTGAAGGTGCAGAGCGGGACTTAGCAACAACACGCCAAGTGCCCTCCAAAAGAATCTCTTTTTCATGTGTGTACGTTTGTGTTTATGGTTAATAAAAAAATCTACTCCCTTTGTTTCGAGAATAGATTACCAAGCCACACCCCTCTACCGCCTCAGTGGCGATAAGACGAACTGCATGAAAAAGGAGGTCTCGCTGCTCTATTCCTCGAAAGCATTGTGCGAACAAACAATAGGCAGGTCTTCTGACTTGTCCCCTTTCGCTACCTTCCCAATACAGTTGACCTGTATCAGTGGCTTTTTCTCGCGAACAACACTACTTCCTGTTTCAAGCGTAGTGCGGACTCACAGCAGCGGGTCTGTTACGGATTCTCACCGTATTCCCTTTTCAATCAGGGCGTTACTCCTGATACCTACTATTTATATCAATCTGCAATCAGCAAATCGGGGGCAAAGGTACTGCTTTTTTTCGATATATACAACACTTGCCCCCTATTTTATCCGTATTTTCGTTTACGGGTTGCAACAGCAGACGCCCGCATATCCGTCAGAGCGGTATGCAGGCGTCTATTTATATATGTGTTTATCCCTATGGTACGAGGAGTTTGGTGCGGGTGGTGGTGTTGTTGGTAAGGGTGGTCTCGACGATGGCGATGCCGCTTGGTACGGTGAGAGTTAGGACGGGGGTGGGGAGACCCTCTAAATCTCCCAGACCCTCTAAATCCCCCTTAAAGGGGGACTTCGGAAAGGGAGACTTTATGAGGAGAGTGCGGCCGGTGATGTCGAAGATGCGGACTTCCCGTATCGGGGTGTTTGCCACTACGGTAACGGTCTGCGGGGCGGGGGTATAGACTTGTACCTTTGCGTTGGTTGCGTAGATTCCGTTATTTTCGTTGTTGCCGTTGTTTTCAATATCCGTGGGGGTATCGGGACCGGCGGGGACGTAGGCGGGACCCTCGATGTAGTAACGCAACTCATGGTTGGCTGCAGGCACCGGCACTTTCACTCGCGTATCATTCCAAATAGGTACGCGCGTGTGCGTGAGGTTGTCGCAGAGGTAGCACTCATCGCTCCATGCGGTGGAGAGACGGAAGGCGAGGTAGAGGCTATCGTAGTCCTCGCGTATCTCGTTGCTGACGACCATGCCGATAGGTATGATGCTTATCTCGCGGCGAATGTCCGCCATGAGCGTCTGCTCGCCCGCGAGGGTGTAGAGATTCAGCGGCGACACCACGGCGTTGTCTGTCGTCTCTATGCCCGAGGAGAGGAATAGCACATCCTCGCCCTGCACATAGTCATCGCTCGCACCGCTGTTGGTTGCCACGGCGGCGAAAGCGGAGGCATAGGCCTCGTTCTCGTAGTCTGCCAGCGGGGTATAGATTGCCAAGTCCATCACGGCAGGCGTGGTATCGCCCCAGCCTTTCGTCTTAGCAGGTGTCGCAGCCCTTGCGGGTTTATCGGCAGAAGCGGGAGACAAAACGGCATTGACCGTTTGACTAAGTCCTGTGAGATGAGATGGTTTGAGTTTAAGTGTAAGCGAGGTGCCGGAGGTAGTAGCGGTGAGCAGTGCAGACTGCATGGGTGCAATAAGTCGCTCATCAAAAGCACCCGTCCCCGTATGCGGAGTAACCGTCTTCCATGCCGTACCGTCCATATATTGGAACATCTTTTCTATACCGGGGTTGTCGTTACAGAAGCGCTCCATGTCGATGTATGCCATGGTGGGGTTACCAAACAGGAAGAGTGTGCTCTCCTGCTTGTTGCTGAGGATGATAGTCATGGTGCTGTCGGCATCATCCTTGTCCGGTGTGAAGGCAAACGTATAGCCCTTAGAGCGGTCTCCAATCACATCTTTCTTGCTGCTGACGGCACCCGTCGTTTTATCATAGTAGTAGTATTCAGCATCCTGCTTAGGTAATCGCACGATGAGTTCCTCGCCATCGTCTCCGGGTCCATAGCCGCGTACCTGCACGCCCGTACCGGGAGTTATTGGTTCGTTCATCACATTAGAACGGGCAAAGGCGGCTGTGTTTGCAGACAGCTGGTCGGTATAACTGCTCACAGTGTGCCATAGTTGGACTGTTTTGTTGTAGTATGCAGCGGCGAAAGCGTATGCGGCATCGCTCAGACGTGTGCCTTGAAAGGGGGCTACCTCGAAGTCGCGTGCAGACTCTAAGTTCTTCCATGTGCCGGTATATTTACCACTGTGGGGAATGAAGAGGTCGCCGGAATACATATTCTGCAAGGGTGCCGCCATAGAGTACCATTTTGCGGAAGCCAGCACCATATCCACGAAAGCACGTTGGTAATGGAGCAGATGCTGGTTGATGAGGATGGCATTCTTGCGGAACTGAATATCTTTGCATCCGTTGGGGGTATAGTGTGCGTCCATCGGATAAAGATTATTCAAGGATATATAGGGGTAATCATCGGGGTCAGCCATAGTAGGTATAATGACGTTGGTCAGTCCCTCAAGAGGTACGTAGCCGTAGGCGATGGTGTCAGCGTTTACTATGCCTCGCCAGTTGCGGTCGTCTCCCCACTCGTTGCTGACGGTGGGTGCCCACAGCATGGTGTCGGGGAGGACTATCACCTTGAAGTAACTATAGCCTACGGAGCAGGGGTCGGAATAGGAAGTGCCGCTGCCGTTTTTTCCCTCTAACTTCACACGCAGCGTATATTCGTAACCCGGGCGCATGGTCGCGGAGTTGCCGGACAAAGGAGCCAAGGTCAGTTTCCGATTGGCTTTGTCCCAATCGTTGCTATACCACATACGGAAGTTAGGCTGTGCCATCTTTTCCAGCACAATCGGGTCATTGCTATCGGTCAAGATACAACTGTCCTTCACCAGACCAACCACATTTTCGGAGCACTCGCTCACCACTGTCCAAAATTGGCTTTTCGCCTCGGTTGCGGAGATGCGCGCCCCGGGGAGTTGCCCTTTCTGCTGTTCGGTCATATCTTCGGGCTTGATGGGACTCAAAGAGAACGTGTAGTCATTTTTCTCCACACATATACGCATGAACGAAGGTGTGCCGCAGTCGTTGAGGTGTTTCTCCTCGCCTTCCACTACTGCTTTCGCCGTTCCCGTGATGGGGAATATCCAGTAGCGGAGCGTATCTTCCGAGGTCATGTAGCACCACTCCGTCTCTTGGCAAAGTTTCAAGTATCCTTTGTTTTTCAGGTCTTGGAGCATAGCCACTTGTGTACTATTCATCCAGCCTGTCGTCTGCAAGAGTTCTACATCGCTAACACTATAGTTCGGGTTGGGATCGCTGAGCGTAGGAATACGACGCATAGCCATGATAGCATCCCATATATCACCTCGAGAATAGCCGTACTTGGCAAGGAAAGCGGCATCAGCCTTATCGGTGTTTCCTTTCGTTTTGAGCGAGTCTGCTCGGTAGCAGTCGTCCCATCCGAACGCCACCAACCAGTCTGCCAAAGCATTTGCCTGCACGGTCTTCACATCCCCATGAGAATCTGTATATTGATTGGTTACCACCACGTTGATGGGATAGAGATTGTTTGCGCACACCCCTTGTTCGGGAACGACACTGCCGTTGAAGAAGAACTCCGACTGGTGGTTCATGGGCAACTCTGCTTGGAGCGCGCAATCGGGATTCTTCAAGTCCGACTCATTTTCCGCCATGCGCACCTCATAACGGTGAGTGGCTTTCAGTTGACTCTTTGCAATAATCTCACCTACATACAACACATAGCGCTCCACACCCTGCTCCGTGGTCTTGATATACGCTTTCTGCGCACGCACACGCCCCTGCTTTTCTTTCAGTTCTATCAGATGCTCTATAAACTGCGTAACAGAGGCGTACACCAGCCCTGTTTCGTCCTCCTTAATATAGTTATGCTGTTTCAGATATTCCGGGTCGCCTGATTGTGCGGGGTCATACTCATTACATGGGATACAGATATAGCCAAATTTGCAATCGGGATATGGTTCCTCGTGCATATGCTCATAGCGGTAGTACTTTGCCCACAATCCGGAGTCGGCAGTGGTGTTATACACTTGGTAGTAAATCAATTTCCCTGCCCAATCGCCGGTGAGTCGGGTGTAGTCAATTCGGCTGAGGATAACCTCGTTGCTGTCCTCGGCGCAGGTGGTGGTGGCTTGGTATGCCTGCAATGGCAAACGCGAGGCGAAGAGGCAGATATCGTCCACTAAGAAGTCGTTACCGCTCGGGGTGGCAGCAAAGTCGTAAATCGACACACGCGACTCATCGTAGTTCTTCTCACTGACGAGCGGGAACATCACCTGATGCCATTGGCTGCCTTTCGGAAGCCCGCCGGTGAAGAACTGTCCCACATTCTCCCATTCACCGCCTTGGTTGCGTCCTTGCACGTTAAAACGAAATATCGGCAAATCTCCTCCCGCATTGGTCGGACAGGGGTTACATATCCATGCGCTGAAATACATCTGTTGTCCGGAGCATATCTTGGCATCAGTAGACACCGATGCTACCAATCCGGGCACCGTTGTACCATCAGCATAGAGGCAATAACCGTTGGCAGCACCGCCGTGCTGCTCGCCTTGCGCCCAACTCTTGTTCACCTTGTTGGTGATGGTATATTCTCCATAATAAGGGAAATAGTCGTCAACGTAGCGCAAAAAAGTCGGGGAACTCCCCTCCGGATAGACATAACCATACGAAGCTTCCTCCCATGGGAGATGGCGGTTGAAATACTGTGGATCAGCGTTGCCGGCATCGGGTTTCCCGTAGTTGAAATTCTCCTCTATCAGAGTGATATAGTTCTTCTTTATCTCCTCATCCGTTATCAGTGCTGTGGTGGACGGACCATAGGTATTGATATCCACAAAATCTACTACAAAACGCACCAACAGCAAATCTTTGTCCAATCCGGTTACGGAGGTAGGCAATCGCAGGTCATACGTAACAGTAGATACCGTATTGGACGATACCTTCACATAGTCGCTATTGGTAAGGTATGACATAGTCGTCTGAACATTATTCTTATACCATACCGCCTGCTTAAAGCCGTTTCCCACACGCTGTAGTTGGTTGCTCTTGTCCCAATAGAAATAGCACTTGTCCGAAGTGTTGTTCGCTTGGAAATGGGCAAACTCGGTAGATAGTAGCACCTCTTTGCCGATAGGAGCGGTATAGTGGTGGGTCTCGTAGTATTGCGCGGTGCATTTGCTCAGCGAGTCTGCCATCTCCGAGGCAGGTCGCAGACGGAACAACTGACGATAGGAGAGCGTTGGCTCGGTAACGGATTGCGCCGAAATCACATAGTCAGTGTAAGCACTTACATCACAAGCCACCACGCGCGTCTGCGCATCATCCCATCCTTTGATTGTCGGGCACTGCCCTATTGCTTTTCCCACGGCATATCTACCATGCGAATAGGCGTAGTTGCTATTGAGCGACTGAAAAGCGGTTCCATCGTTGGTCTTCGGCTCTGCCACCCAGAAATCCTGCTTAATACTGCCATCTGTATTGAAATGCGGATCTTTATCGCTCTCATAGTCATACCAACGATAATAACCGAGGAAAGCGGTCTCGTTAAGTTGCAGTTTCACATCTTCGCCGGGGGCATAATAGATTGTTTTCTCCACCGTATGCACCGGCTGATAACCCCGCGCATCTAAGTCTGTATTGCCGACACCCTTACTATGGTAGAAAGCTACATAGTCGCCTGCCGTCGTTCCCAACTGCGTAATAGGCACGGGAATCGTGGTCTTGTATGTGCGCGCCTGCGCAACATATTCGTAAGTAACAACCACCTCGCCATGACGCGCCTGAGCATTGGTATTCTGCGTTACCGTAGCCGTGAAGTTACCATCACCCGTTCCTTGTGCGGTCAGCCAAGCGGCGGAAGTGCCATTCTCATTGAAGCAGGCAAGCGCCATACCTACTTGACTTCGGGTCATCGAAATATGCGTAGTGTCGGAATAGATACAGCCATTGTTCTTCAGCACATCCCCGTCTATATTGAGCCACATCCCTCCGCTTACCAACTCAAACTGACTCTTGAACGAAGCCGTATAGGGCGCAGGGTCGAACAGATAGGATGCCGGCGTAACCCGTACATAGAGGCTGTCGCTCTCCACATAGTGTCCCGCACGGCGAAGCACTGTCTGCGAATGAACATACTCTTTCCCACCATGCACAACCTTTGCCTGCAAATCGTCCATATAGTCCACATACTTACCATCTTTCTTGAGGTTGATAGGACTATTGCCTATGGGAGTTACCGTGATACGCCACTGCTTGTTGGTACTATTCACCGCCGTGGGACCGCTAAACGTAAGCATATCACGCCCTACGGTCTCGGTCATTATCTCCCCTGTGTTATCTACCCCGTCCGTAAGTTTGGAGGTTGCAGTTTGATTCGATGCCCAAGCGAAAGTAGGTGAAGTCGTCAAGGTGTCTGTAGATTGGCTCAACACTATATCCGATGCTCTATTCTGCTCACTCGTCTCTGGCACGTTGTATAGGTACGTGATGCGATGAAGCAACGAAGTGTATATCAGTTCAAACTCCTGCTCAGCCGCCGTACCGCATTGATCATCCCGCACAAAGGAAAGGTCTGTTAAGCCGCTATTGGTCGTTATCTCTACCCGAGAAGAGTCCCGCTGAGACCACCGCTCTATACGCAAGGTGTTTTGTTCATTCTTTGCAGACCACTTTTTATCAGTACTACCAGATGTTTTAATAGTAGAGCAATACAAATAGTAGTAAGCAACCGACCCTTTATTGCCGGAAACAATAAAATAAACATTGGTATAGCCACGACCTATGCCACTATAATCCGATTTTTCGCTCGGCTTGGTGATATATAGTACCGTTGACTCATTTGATTGGGACACCAAAGAATAATTAATAATTTTTTTATCGACTTCTATTTTTAACCACTTACCGGTAGCCACATTTTGCAATCGGAAACCATCGCTGTTTGCTTGTTCCACTTTCCAAAGAGCACTGATGCCTGCGGTGGTTGTAGCCTCAACTCCTGTCCCGCTACCTGCCATCAGGTAATATTCAACGCTATTGTCTGTATAGGCTAATGTGATGGTATCATCCAACATAGCACTATAAAAAGCATCTATACTTTCCGCAGCATGCACAGACATAGCTGCTGACGTAGCCATCAGCAGCACACTCGCCACTCTCTTTAACCAACTCATCTTCATAAAGTTCTCGCTTTTTTAAGGTTAATCTTTCTTCGTATCTTATAGATTGCGTAGGTAATCACACAAGCCATGAACGGCAATATGGCATCTCCAACGGGAGTTAACTCACCGATAGAAGGTCCGTCATCGGGGCGCCTATAGCCCGATATCTGCGTATCGCCCCATGCGATTTTCTCTCCAAAAAGTTCCTCTGCTAACGTGTAGAAATTGATTACATCCGCCATTCCCACGTCCCTCGGCAACATAGGAAGCATACTGGATGCACTGCTCTCAGGCAGGTAATTGGCGGCAAACGCTTGATTGACCGCATCACTCTTACCCGCCTGCATGGCTACACCCACTGCCACTACACCATTGCCGGAAGCACGGCGAGCAGACTGCAACACATACGCTGACGTGGAATAGAACGGAGCAGCGGATGCCGCACTTCCGGCATCTGCCACAGCACCCGACAGAGAAGCCGATGACGACACCACCGACGACATCGAAGAAACCGACGACATTGAGGAAACGAACGGAGACGCGAAAGCATCATCCCGCTCCACACCTACCACCACGCCTTTTTTATATCGACCCGTAGAAGATAAAGATAAAGCGGAGTGAGCAGTGCGATAAGAAGAAGTGGTATGGAATGGTAAAGCCTGTTGACAATTTGTAGAAAGAGATGCAACAGTTACCACTCCGTTATATTCGTACAAATGGGGGGGGGTAAACATTGATTTTCAATCAGTTGTAACATAGTTACAATAGGGTTTAGTGTTAACAACCAAAACAAGACTAATACGTTATTTATGGATATACCTTAAAAAAACGGCGCAAAATTACTACTTTTTCTCTAAATATACAAATAATTTACACTTTTTTCGACATAAAATATATTTTTGTGAAATAAAATTGGCAAAACTCACAGAATACTACCTCTTCTCTACCCTCCTGTTTTAATTATGGCTCATCTATGCTCTCCCTACCGAGATCAACAGCCGTTTATCTCGAAAAAAACTCGAAAACGACTCGAAAACGAGACGAAGAAAAGAGCAGAAAAAAGGCAGCTCAAGGAGAGGTAAGAGAGGAAGTGTTAACTCGGTCTATCCCGACTATTCGGGAATCAGTTGGGACATTATCGGACACCGCCCTACAAGCAAGCTACGAAGAAGAAAATAAGCCCTAACTATTCCTTTTATCAGCAATACACCGCAAAAAACAGCCTCTTTCTTGCATATTTCAAAAAAAAGCACTACCTTTGCCTCCCTAAACACTCAACTCTAAACTCTCAACTCTCAACTCTATGCGTATTCGTTTTTCCCTACTATTATCGTTTTCCTTCCTGTTGCTGTGCGGCTGTCAGAAGCCCGCTCCCTCGAAGCCCGTTACCGTTGCCTCGGAGTTTACTGCCTGCTATGCGGAACTATACGGGCAGGCATACGACTCTGTGTCGCAGGATGTCCTTGCCCTTGACCTCTATTCGGAAGGGCTTGACCTCAACGAGCAGGGAAAGATAGAGGGCACGGGCACCAACCTCTACATCAGCGATATCTTCACAGATGCAGACGACAGCCCATGGGCGATAAGCGACGGGCGGCTGACGCTTCGCGCGGGGATAGATAGTCTCTGCTTCCGCTCAGACTCCCTCCCCGCAGCGGGCACTTTCCTCCCGGGCATGGACTTCGAAGGCAACCTCACGGGCATCTACCTGCTCACCATCGCCGACAACGCCATCGCAGGCATCCAAGTGCTGGACTCGGGCAGGTTCGTCCTCCGACCGAGCGAAGGGCAGCGTATTGACTTTCAAGGGATATTCTACTACTCCACCCGCTCCTCCGCCAACAGCAAGCCCGTAGTGCAGACCTACTCAGCAAGGTTTAATTCAGAAGTAAGAATTAAATAGCCTCTACGCTGAAAGACCGTTTCGCAATGCCCTCTTAATTCTTAAATTCATAATTCTTAATTAGCAATGTTGCACTACGCGCGCGAATACCATACTTATCTGCGTTTGGAGCGTTCTTACTCGCCGAATACCATCGCCTCCTACGAGTTGGACTTACAGAAGATGTTTGCCTACTTCGAGACACACGGCATCGACCCCGTTCGCGCACAACTCGCTGACCTGCAAGCCTTCCTCTACGATACCTTCCGCGACTCATCCAACGCCCGCACACAAGCGCGCCTCATCGCAAGCGTCCGCTCCTATTATCGCTTCCTGCTCTACCACCGCTACATCGACGCAGACCCCTCCGAACTATTGGAGGGACCCAAGCGCGAGATGCACCTTCCCGTGGTGCTCACCGTTGAAGAGATAGACCGCCTGATAGCCGCCATTGACCTCTCCTCCAACGAGGGGCATCGCAACCGAGCCATCATAGAGATGCTCTACGGCAGCGGGTTGCGCGTGTCGGAGTTGGTGAACCTCAAACTATCGAATATCTACCGCAAAGAAGGCTATATGCTCATCGAGGGCAAAGGGAGCAAGCAGCGGTTGGTGCCCATCTCGCCCGTGGCAGATGAGTGGTTTGGCTACTGGCTCTCCGACCGCGCACGCTGGGATGTGAAGCCGGAGTTTGCCGACATCGCTTTCCTCAACCGCTACGGCAGGCAACTCACACGCGCTATGGTCTTCACCATCATCAAGCGGCTCTGCGCCGAAGCCGGTATCACCAAGAACATCTCCCCGCACACACTCCGCCACTCGTTTGCCACCCACCTCCTGCAGAACGGTGCCGACCTGCGTATCATCCAACAACTGCTCGGGCACGAAGACCTCGCCACCACCGAGATATACACCCACCTTGACATCCAAGACCTCCGCGATGCCATTACAAAATATCACCCCGCCAACCACGTGGCGAGGTGAATAATAATAAGGAGTCTATCTGTTCTGCTAAATCCCTACGCTTCCCATTGCTCCAAGGTGCCGAGGAGTTCGTCGAAGGTGCGAATCTTCGACTTGGCTTGCACGTCCGCAATCTGCCGGTTCACAGCGTGGTCGTAGGTCTCTTCCGCCACGTTGCGTATCACGCCGAGGGCGATGGGCAGGTCGCTGTGGCTCTCGCCGCCGGCTTCCATGTAGCGGTCTTGCCCCATGAGGGCGAGCATGCGATGGAGCGTGGGGTCGGCGATGGTGGCATCGTGGGTGAGCACCCGCGGGTCGTCGGCTGGCACTACGGCGAGGTGCGGCAGCAGTGCCTCTTCTTCCGTGATGAGCGCAAGCCCTTTGTCGAGGTCTTTGCCGAAGAGCATCTTCTCGCCGTGGCGGAGGAGGATGGTGCGCTCGGCGCGCGTGTCGCGGTCGGCTATCCAGTCGTGGGTGCCGTTGTTGAAAATCACGCAGTTGACGAGGCACTCTATCACGCTGGCACCCTTATGCTGCTGCGCCTGCACCATGCAGTCCACCGTGGTGGGCATGTCCACATCCAGTGTGCGGGCGAAGAAGGTTCCCCGTGCGCCCATAACCAACTCAGCGGGCACGAACGGACGCTCCACGGTGCCGAAGGGGCTGGACTTAGAGACGAAGCCGCGCGGCGAGGTGGGCGAGTACTGCCCCTTGGTGAGCCCGTAGATACGGTTGTTGAAGAGGCAGATGTTGAGGTCCACGTTGCGTCGGAGGGAGTGGATGAAGTG
This sequence comes from Paludibacteraceae bacterium, assembly GCA_051870915.1. GTDB lineage: Bacteria > Bacteroidota > Bacteroidia > Bacteroidales > Paludibacteraceae > Colicola. The sequence goes on along the minus strand of JBJECI010000137.1, from coordinate 65,726 downwards.
ATTACCGCCTATGGCGAGGCAGTCGCCGTCGCCCGTCATCTGCCAGACGGTCAGTTCGGGGTGCGAGGTCTTCACGCCCGTGGCGATGGCAGCCCCGCGCCCGTGGATAGTGTTGAAACCGTAGGTGTTGAGGTAGTGGGGCATACGGCTGCTGCACCCGATACCCGAGATGACCACCGTCTCGTGGGTGGGCACTCCTATCCGCGCCATGGCTTTCTGCAACGCCATGCAGATGGCGTGGTCGCCGCAACCCGGGCAGAAACGAACATATTGGTCGGATTTGAATTGACTTGCTTCCATGATAAATTTTATAATTATGAATTTTGAATTATGAATTATGAGTGCTCATGCTCTTTTTAATTATGAATTATGAATTATGAGTGCTCATGCTCTGAAAATAGGCAGGCAACGCCCTCATAATTCATAATTCATAATTCTTAATTGAATTTACGATTCTTTCTACTGCGAAGGGTTGCCCCATTATCTCGTTGTACTGCTCGATAGGGATGTCGGGGAACTTGGCGCGGAGGATGGTGGCGAACTGTCCGTTGTTCAACTCGCAGACCACTATTTGCTTGTACCTCGCCAGCACCTCGCGGGTGTTGAGCGGCAGCGGGTTGATATAGTTGAAGTGTGCGAGTGCGCAGTTGAGTTCCTTGGCGGCGGCGCGTAGGTGTCCCTCGGTGCTGCCCCAGCCTACGAGCAGGGTATCGCTCGCGGCGTTGCCCTGCACCTGCAAGGCAGGAATCTGCTGCGCCACATGGTCTAACTTATGTTGGCGCGCCTTGACCATCACTTCGTGGTTCTCGGGGTTGGTGGAGATAGTGCCTTTCTCGCTGTCGCGCTCCAGTCCGATGTTGCGGTGCTCGTAGCCTTCCATACCCGGGAATGCCCAGTAGCGGATACCGTTCTCGTCGCGCAGCGCGGGGTTGTAGTGCCCCTTGAGCGACTCGGGTACGGTCTGCGGATGGATAGCGGGCAGCGACTCCAGCGTCGGCAGTTTCCAGAGCGCGGTACCGTTGGCGAGGTAGGTATCGGTCAGCAGGATGACGGGCAGCATATTCTCCAACGCCAATCGGCAAGCCTCGTAGGCATAGTCGAAACAGTTGGCGCTGTTGGAGGCTGCGATGACCACGGCGGGGCACTCTCCGTTGCGTCCGAAGACGGCTTGCAAGAGGTCGGTCTGCTCGGTCTTGGTAGGCAGACCCGTAGAGGGACCGCCGCGCTGCACGTCAATAACCACGAGCGGCAACTCTGCCATCACAGCAAGCCCGATAGCCTCCGACTTGAGCGAGAGCCCGGGTCCGGAGGTGGAGGTGCAAGCCAAGTCGCCGGCGAAAGCAGCCCCGATGGCAGTACATACGCCGCTTATCTCGTCCTCCGCCTGCACCACCATCACGCCCATATCCTTGCGGGCTGCCAACTCGTGCATGATGTCGGTAGCGGGGGTGATGGGATAGGAGCCGAGGAAGAGCCGCTTGCCCGTCTTGTGGGCAGCGGCAATCAAACCGAACGCCGTAGCGCGGTTCCCCGCGATGGAGGTGTATTTGGATGAAGGATGAAGGACACAGGATGAAGGACTTATTACCTTCGTCTCTGAGTTTTCAGAGTCGGTGCTATTTAGTCTTATATCCTTTATCCTTAATCCTAAGTCCTGATTAAGCGCAAGGTTCTGCCCGTAGTTGTAACCGTCCACCAGCACCTTGGTGTTGGGGGCGATGAGGGCGGGTTTCTTCTTGAACTTACCTTCGAGGAAGTGGATGGCTTTATCCACAGGACGGTCGAAGAGCCAGCAGACGAGACCGAGTGCGAACATGTTGCGTGACTTGAGGATGGATTTGTTGTCCAACCCAGACTCTTTGAGCGAGTCTTTGGTGAGTTGCGTCAGTCGCACGGGCACTATCTGCACCGACTCGGGGATGCCCAGTTCGGTGAAGGGGTTGTCGGTCTTGTAGAGCGCTTTCTCAAGGTCTTTCGCCGCGAAAGCGTCCATGTCCACGATGACCACGGCATGGCGCGTGTACATCGCATGTTCATCGTTGTACTGCGCACCGGCTTTGTTGAACTGTGAGCCTAAGGTGCAGACTTTCAGTGCGGCAGCGTTCATCGCCACGATGACGTCGGCTTTGTCGCCCGGGGTGAACACCTGCTTGCCGAGGTTCACTTGGAAACCCGACACGCCGCCTAAAGTACCTTGCGGCGCACGTATCTCCGCCGGGAAGTCCGGCAGGGTAGAAATCTCGTTGCCGAGGATGGCGCTCAGCGAGGAGAACATGTTGCCGGTCAACTGCATGCCGTCGCCCGAGTCTCCGCAGAAACGCACTACTACATTGGTTTTCTCCATGATATATTTAACTTTGTATATTTAACTTCGTCCGGGTACGAATGCCAAACTTGTCCCTGTTTATCCCGACTCGTCGGGAACCTGTCGGGAAATAATTGGCGTACAATGCCCTCTTAATTCTTAATTCATAATTCTTAATTATCTACACTCCGCGTCGCTCCGTGTTTGTAGATTGAGTCCTTAATTCGCGGGCAAAGGTACTGCTTTTTTTTAATATGAGCAAACTTTTTTTTGACAAAAAGAAAGGACTCTAATATGTTACCCTATTATAAGAGACACCTATCCTTACTTTTGGTCATTGACATCCCTACCCATGTTACGAATGAGCGACACTTTTCACATTATTCCTATGTAACTTTTATCATGTTTGTATAGGCATTTTGCATATTTTGTTGAAAATTTGGAAAAAATTTGCTAAAATGGAAAATTTTATGTAACTTTGCGGCGGAATTAGGATGAAGGATAAAGGATGAAGGATGAAAGACTTATTACCTTCGTCTATTAAGTTTTCAGAGTCAATACTATTTAGTCTTTAATCCTGTGTCCTTCATCCTTAATCCAAGGAAAGTCCTTAATCCTTAATCCAAAGAAAGATTATGAAGAATATACGCAATTTTTGTATTATCGCCCATATTGACCATGGCAAGAGCACGCTGGCTGACCGCATGCTGGAGATGACCGGCACGGTGGACAAGAAAGACATGGAGAACCAAGTGCTGGACGACATGGACCTCGAGAAAGAGCGCGGCATCACCATCAAGAGCCACGCCATCCAGATGCGCTACAAGGACTATACGCTGAACCTCATTGACACCCCGGGGCACGTGGACTTCTCCTACGAGGTGAGCCGCTCCATCGCTGCCTGCGAGGGCGCACTGCTCGTGGTGGACGCGTCGCAGGGCGTGCAGGCGCAGACCATCAGCAACCTCTATATGGCGCTGGAGCACGACTTGGAGATTATCCCCGTGATGAACAAGTGCGACATGGACTCCGCCATGCCCGAGCGCGTGGAGGACGAGATAATCGACCTGCTGGGCTGCAAACGAGAGGAGATACTGCGCTGCTCGGCGAAGACGGGGGAGGGCGTCCCTGCCATACTGGAAGCCATCGTGGAGCGTATTCCTGCGCCTGAGGGCGACCCCGACGCGCCGCTGCAATGCCTCGTCTTCGACTCGATATTCAATAGTTTTCGCGGTATCATCGCTTACTTCAAGGTGGTGAACGGCACGCTGCGCTCCGGCGACAGGGTGCGCTTCGTGAACACCGGCAAGGAGTACGACGCCGACGAGATAGGCGTGCTCAAACTCGACATGCAGCCGCGGCAAGAGATAGCGGCGGGCAATGTGGGGTATATCATCTCGGGTATCAAGACCTCGTCGGAGGTGCGCGTGGGCGACACCATCACCCATGTAGCGCGCCCGTGCGAACGAGCCATTGCGGGCTTCGAGGAGGTGAAGTCGATGGTCTTCGCCGGCGTCTATCCCATCGAGGCGGAGGACTACGAAGACCTGCGCTCGTCGTTGGAGAAACTGCAACTGAACGATGCCTCGCTGACGTTCACGCCCGAATCGTCTATCGCCCTCGGCTTCGGCTTCCGCTGCGGCTTCCTCGGGTTGCTCCACATGGAGATAGTGCAGGAGCGGCTCGACCGAGAGTTTAACATGGATGTCATCACCACCGTGCCCAACGTGAGTTACAACGTTTATACCAAAGACGGCGGCATGAAAGAGGTGCACAACCCCGCGGGCATGCCCGACCTGACGGAGATAGACCGCATAGAGGAGCCGTATATCCGCGCCTCGGTCATCACCACGGCGAACTTCATCGGACCTATCATGACGCTCTGCCTCGGCAAACGCGGCGAACTGGTGAAGCAGGAGTATATCTCCGGCGACCGTATGGAACTGCTGTTCGACATGCCGCTGGGCGAGATAGTGATTGACTTCTACGACAAACTGAAATCCATCTCCAAAGGCTATGCGTCCTTCGACTGGCATGCCAACGGCTTCCGCCCGTCGAACCTCGTGAAACTCGACATCCTGCTCAACGGCGAGCAGGTGGACGCACTCTCTACGCTGACCCACCGCGACAATGCCGTGGACTTCGGGCGGCGGATGTGCGAGAAACTCAAAGAGTTGCTCCCCCGCCAGCAGTTCGACATCGCCATTCAGGCGGCGATAGGTGCGAAAATCATCGCCCGCGAGACGGTGAAGCAGGTGCGCAAAGACGTGCTGGCGAAATGCTACGGAGGCGACGTGAGCCGCAAGCGCAAACTGCTGGAGAAGCAGAAGAAAGGCAAGAAACGCATGAAGCAGATAGGCAACGTAGAAGTCCCGCAGAAAGCGTTCCTTGCAGTATTGAAGTTAGATTAGTGGGCAGTGGTTAGTGGTCAGTGGTTAGTGGTCAGTGTAGGGGCATGTTAATTGTTAATTATTAATTGTTAATTATTATATGGAAGAATTTGTTCATTCCGCGTGGAGTATGATTCCGTTTGGGATAATGCTCTTGATGATTGCCATCGGACCGCTGGTGGCAGAGAAGTTCTGGGAAAAGAACATGAACAAGTTGATTGTGTCGCTGGTGCTGGGCGTACCCACGGCGGTGTGCCTGATTATCGGCGGCATGATGCACGAGTTGGAGCACCAACTGCTGTACGACTACGTGCCGTTCATCATCCTTCTGCTGGCGCTCTATGTCATCACCGGCGGTATCCACCTCAGCGGCGACATCAAAGCCAAGCCGTGGATTAACACCGCTTTCCTCGGAGCGGGGTGGCTCATGGCGAGTATCATGGGGACAACCGGCGCGGCGATGCTGCTTATCCGTCCGGTCATCTCCACCAATCAGCAACGCAAGTACACCACCCACACTATCCTCTTTTTCATCGCGCTGGTGGCTAACTGCGGCGGTCTGCTCACTCCGCTGGGAGACCCACCCTTGTTCATGCTCTTCCTGCGCGGCGCCTCGTTCTCGTGGTTCATGCACTTGGCACCCGAGTGGGCGGTAACGGGTTTGATTCTCTTGGCAATCTACTTCGTGATGGATACCATCTACTATCGGAAAGAAGAATGGACAGCGCTCTCCGCCGATGCGCGCGAGAAGCAGCCGCTGCGCTTGCAGGGGAATATCAACTTCCTCTTCTTGATTGGCGTGGTACTGAGCGTGGCGTTTATCAACGAGGGCACCATCCCCCAGATGGGCGAGGAGGATGCACCGATATGGCTGAAATTTATGCGCGAGATAGTGCTGGTATCCCTTATGTTTTTCAGTCTTCACTTCACCGACAAGAAAGTGCGCTACGGGGACAATAAGTTCACGTGGGAGCCTATCATTGAGGTGGCAGTGCTCTTCCTCGGTATCTTCACCACGATGACCCCTGCGCTGGCGTTCCTGAAAGCACACGCCGGAGAACTGGGGCTGCATAGTCCGTGGCAGTTCTACTATGCTACGGGTCTGCTCTCGTCCTTCCTCGACAACACGCCTACCGCCGTAGCCTTCCATGGTGTGGCGAGCGGTCTGCCCGAGTCGCTGGCAGCTGCAGGAGCGGGTATAGTGGACGGCTCTTTCGATGGCGTTTCGTTTGTGGCGGGTATTCCTGAGGTGCTGCTCAAAGCCATCTCGCTGGGTGCCGTGATGTTCGGCGCGATGACCTATATCGGCAACGGACCTAACTTCATGGTGAAAGCCATTGCGGAGGAGAACCACATCGAAATGCCGTCCTTCTTCGGCTATATGATTAAGTTCTCGCTCATCATCCTCCTGCCCGTGTATATCATTGTGCAACTGATATTCCTATAGTGAATAATTAAGAGTTAATAGTGAATAGTTAATATTGCATTGTAAACCACAACGAGATATTAACTATTCACTACAACGGAGATATTAACTATTAACTATTAACTATTAACTAACCATGTTATTCGACCAAATCAGCGAGGACATCAAGAAAGCGATGCTCGCAAAGGATAAAGTGGCGCTGGACGCGCTGCGCGGTATCAAAAAAGAGTTCTTAGAGGCAAAGACCGCCAAGGGCGGCAACGGCGAGTTGCACGACGACAAAGCGTTGCAGATTCTGCAAAAGATGGTGAAGCAGCGCAAGGAGTCGGCGCAGATGTTCATCGACGCCAATCGCCCCGAGTTGGCGGAAGACGAGTTGGCGCAATGCAAGATTATTGAGCGCTACCTGCCCGCGATGATGACGGAGGAGGAACTCACCGCCGCCTTGACGGAAATCATTGCCAAAGTGAGTGCAACGGGCCCGCAAGATATGGGCAAGGTGATGGGCGTTGCTACCAAGCAACTCGCCGGACGCGCCGAAGGCAAAGCCATCAACCTCAAAGTACGCGAACTGCTGGCGAGATAAAGCGAATGGTCTTTCCTTCTTAATCTTTAGAGGTTTCCATTAGAGCATCTGTCGTACTTACCAACAAACATACAAAGACCGCTTGGCAATTTTATCTGTCAAGCGGTCTTTCGTTAATCTAAGATAGCCTTACTCATCTGCTGCCAAACCGGTGTATCTGTAGCCGGCTATCTGATAATGGCTAAAGCCATAATCGGCAGGATTGGTATCATCCTCGAACAACACATTGAACACGATGGAGTCTGCCGGCATACCCGAGGGGGTAGTTGCAGCCCCCTTCAAGATTTTGCCTTCCCACAACGGCACTTGAATACCATAATCGGGTACCAAGTTAGTGGAAGATTTCTCACTACTGCTCCAACCGAAGGTGCCTGTGGAAAGCGCACACGGTACTGTTACCTTGAATTCCCAAAAGTAAGCCAAATCATCCACAATAAGCGAGTCGGCATCGTTTGCATTGGTGTTGTAGGTCAGCAGGAGGATATTTCCCAAGCCGTAGGGGTCTTCTGCCCACACGGAGCCATCTAAGTCAATAGCGTCCACATGCACATACCATTGCCCGCTCAGCGACTCCACCGCCGTGCCGCCTATTTCTTCCTTCTCGCATGATGCCAAGAGCACCGCGCAAAGCATCAGCATTCCATATACTACTTTTTTCATAGGTTTTACTCCTTATTAAGTGTAACAAAAAATTTCATGATACCTGCATACGCCACGGTGTATTTGATACTTCCGTTGGCAGCGTCAAACACGCCGTCAGTCAGTTCATCGGCAGCATCTCCCCAGCCGGGTACATAACTGTTAAGCAGCGCAATCGTACCATCGGCCGCCACGGAGATATATGCCATCATAGCATAGGCAGTACCATAGCCTGCGCCCTGCCAATACCAGCCAGCCAACAGGTCGTCCACCATATACACGCCGGGCTCTTCCTCGTAGATAAATATCTCGAAAGCACCTTTGTAGGCAGTAGTAACGATATCTCCGGAGTTGTCATATTCGCGGTAACTGACAGTCGGGTCCACCACCCAGAATCCTTCTACAGGATCGGAGAGGTTATACACCACCACGGTACGAATAGCCGAAGCGACGAAGCCGTCTGCATTGGTCACCGAGTAGAAGATTGTATAAGTGCCGGAAGTATTGGTATCCACTTCCCCTTCCACCACTACTTGTTCGGTTACATCCTCGCCTTTCATGGTGGCGGAGAAGCCGGGCTCTACATAGGCATCGCCCTTGTTGACCACCATCGTTTCCTCGCCCTCTAAGACGATTTCAGCATAGTAGGTAATGCCGGTCAGCCCTTGAGAGGCTTTTTCTTCGCAACTCGCCAAGGTAAGCAGAGCAAACATCGCGAGTGCTGCATATCGGGTTATCTTTTTCATAATTGTTCTTATTTAACTATTTGACAATCAGCATTATTTTCCCCAGAAGATAGGCGTGGTATAGCCTGCATACTCGGGGCAGTTGGTGTTGCGCGACTGTGCAGCCTCTGCAAAAGGCAGACGTTCCAGCAGGTGGTTCTTGCCCACTTGGGTGTTATATAGATAGGGGGTGTAGAGCGTACCGGCCTGATAAGCGGACACATCCAACTTGGTTCCGTTGAACATATCTGCAGCAGTTACCGTTCCGAAAGCGGGATAATCCAGACGGCGCACCTCGGTATAGCCTTCCCAGTGGTTCACACCCGCCAATGCCAACCATTTGCTTACGCCGACCGACTGTTTCCAGTTGGACGCATTGAAAGGATAGTGACTCAGTACCGAAGTCGGGTCCACCCCGTGGGTAGCGCACGATGCCTCCAAAGCCGCATTGTAGGCGCTCTCCGCCTGGCTCATATTGCCGGCTTTGGCGTAGTACTCCGCAATGAAGAACTCGGTTTCTGCCACGGTCAAGAGATAGATAGGACTATCGTAGTTCACATTTGGAATGCACCAATATGCAGTGCTGCCAAAGGGCATTTCCGACGTAGAGTGGTTGGTTCCTGAGATGTTACCCACAAAGTTGCCATCACTATTCGGCACCACCACTGCTGCCAAGCGCGGGTCAGTGTAGGTAATAGTCCCCTCGTTGTCCACGGGCTGCATGGTATTGACCAGCGCAAGATTGGCTACGATGTTATGGGTAGCGCGTCCCCATGTGGCGAACTCCTCTGAATAGAAGGGGTTGGCTTGTCCCGAAGCGTTGCTCCAGCAGTCGGCAAGCGCGATGTCCTCGGTGGGGAAGTTGCCTTCGTCAATCAACGCCTTGATAGCGGCGTTCACATCCTTTACATTTGCCAGACGGGTCAACATCTTCAGTTTCTGCGCGTTGGCGAACTGAATCCATGCCCCGGCGGTCTCGCCAGGGAGGAGCAGACTGGTAGCCACCGCGTCGCCCTCGCTCACCTTGCTCAACGCCTCATCCAGTTCGGCAATCACACCCTCATACACCACTTCGCCTTCGTCAAACTTCGGCATCAGGATGGAGGTATTGAGCGCCTCGGTGTAAGGAACCGCACCATACATATCCACCAACAGTTGGAGCGTATAGGCACGAATGGTAGCGGCAGCCAAATTGGTGCCCCAGTCTTCCTCTGCCTGTGCTTTATTTTGAATGGTCTGGCAGTTCACCAGCACCTTCTGATACAACTGGGTATATGCACTGCTCGTGTTGGTGGAACTGACGTTGAACTGGCTGTAATCCAGATAGTTGGATATACCGAATTGGTGTGCATAGTATTCTGCTTGGTAGCCGCCGATGATGTTCAGGTGCACGCCGAGCGTGGTGCCCAAAGCGGCTTCTACGGCAGGCAGAATCATATCGGTCTGCACATTCTCTTCCGCAGGCGAGTTGGGGGCGTAGTTGATATCGAGCCAATCGCTGCAACTGCTGCACAGCACACTCAATGCGGTGGCTGCTATTACGAAATATCTTTTCATACTTGTATTCTCCTCTCTATTAGAATTTCACATTCAAGTTCAAACCATATTGTCTGCACGAGGGGTTGGAATAGAGTTCACCGAACTGTGCATTCAAGTCGCCGTTGCCCGAGAAACTGGATGCTTCGGGGTCGATGTAGTAGTTGTCAGCCGCCGTCCAAGTAAACGCATTGTTCACATAGAAAGAGAGAGACAGTTGGTCAAGCGCCATCTTGTTCACCCATTTCTTCGGCAGGTCCCAAGTCAGGCTGATGTTGCGCAGTTTGGCATAGGTACGGTCAATCAAGAAGAACTCACCGCCTTGTCCCATACCGGTAGCATCGCACCAATCTTGGAAATAACCTTCGTGGAGATAAATCGGATTATAGTTGGTTTCATACTCGCCGTTTTCGTTTACGACCACCGAGTTAGGAATCACGAAGGGGTTACGTCCGTTGTAGGTAGTAACGATACCGTTACCCGTGAACTCCATCAGGTTCTTGGTGCGCGAGAACATATAGCCGCCATAGCGCACATCCAGCGTAGCGGAGAGACTCACGCCCATGTAACTCAGCGTGGTGGTGATACCACCTGTCCATTTGCTCTGCATATTCTTGCCGGTGCTCTCCAACTCCGTTCCAATCACGGGGAGACCTGTCTCGTCCACGATAGGACGACCATCCTCGGTATATTGCGGCAGATAGGTATAGATTTCGCCGAGCGGCTTGCCTACCTCAGCATACGCATAGACAGCATCTTGGCTGGTGGTGAAATACTCAATCACACTCTTGCCGCCGTCCAGCCCGTCAGGCAGAGAAAGCACCTTGTTGAAGTTCATGGCGAAGTTGAAATCCAAGTCCCAACGCACACCGCCTTCGTTCACAGGCGTGGTGTTCAATACCAATTCCACACCTTGGTTGCGCACCGAACCGAAGTTGGTAATCAAGTAACTATAACCTGTGGAGGGGTCAACCGGCAGGGTGAATATCTGGTCGTCGGTGATACGATGATAATAGGTAGCGTCCAAGCCCAATCGTCCGCCAAAGAACTGTACGTTCATGCCGACTTCCGCCTCTTTGGTCATCTCGGGGCGAAGCGTTGAAGAGCCCAACGTGGCGGTAGAGATAAACGCATTCGTACCGTTGAGCGGGAAGTTCAACACCTCTAAGATATAGGGTGAGTTGGCATACGCCTGCGTAAAGGTGGGGTTGGTCAGATACACACCGGCATCGTTACCCGTCATACCGTAAGCAGCACGCAGTTTACCGAAAGTGAACCACTTGTTGGAGGGCACTAACTGCGAGAATACCCAACTGCCCGTGATACCCGGGTAGAAATAACTGTTGGCACCTTTCGGGAGCGTGGACGACCAGTCGTTACGCATGGTGAGATCCAAGTAGAACTGGTCTGCCAAACCCAGTGTGATGTCCGCGAACAGACCCACCTGACGGCGCGTGTATTGGCTCTCCAGCAACTCGTCTCTGTTTGCACCGTTGCTCAACTGCCAGAAGCCTGTCTCAAAAGTCAGGTCGCTGGTCGCACCCGACATATAGGTGCGCCCGCGTTGGTTCACATTCACACCCAAGATAACGTTCAAATCAACAATGCTCCAGTGGTCGGCATAGGTAGCCATCACGTCGTGGTTCAACTCCAGACTGCGGGTGTAGCGTGCCCATACGCTACCGGTCTGGTTCAGCGCCGAAGGGGGATAACCCATGTTGTCGTTAATCAGCGCATCGTCCAAGTTAATCTGCGGCACACCAATCTTCTGGTCGGAATCCGCATAGTCGAAACCGAAGCGATAGGTGAAAGTCAGTTGCTTAATGGGCTTGATGTCTGCCTGCACTTTACCGAACACCTGCTTTGCATCGCTATGGTTGTAGTTGTTCTCTATCGCCCAATAGGGGTTGGTGATACCATAGGGCGTCAGCCATGCCTCGGGGGTATTGAATGCCAGCGAGAGGTCTTGGTGGTCCACCAGGCTCATGTCGCGCGGAAACTCATACAGACCGTCTATCACAGACACACCCTGATAAGTGTCCACCACATCCGTCTTGGACGTTGCCACGTTCACGGAAGAACTTACCTTAATCCATTTCACCGGCTCGTAACTGCCACGGAAAGCAATCGTATGGCGTTTGTAGGTGTCCTTATCGCCCGGCATGATACCGTTATCGCCCGTAAACGAATAGGACGCATAGTAGGTCATCTTGTTGTCCGCCGAGGCACCCGAGAAACTGACGTTATGGTTGTGCGACACACCCACATCGAAGAAATCTCGTATATTGGTCGGCACCGCAGAGTACTCATGTATCATCTGCTGGTTGTTCCATATCGGACCGAACACCTGCGTAGAGCCGTCCAGCGCGGGACCCCACGAGCCGTTCTCGATAAAGGTCTGCTGACCGTTCCAACCCTGTCCGAACTCATTTTGGAAGGTGGGCAACACCGCTACTTGGTTGAACGATACGCCGCCCGAATACTCGATATTGAAATTATGACGTTGTCCTTTCGCGCCCTGCTTGGTCGTGATAACCACTACACCGTTGGCTGCACGAGAGCCATACAACGCCGTAGCCGCAGCACCTTTCAATATCGTCATCGACTCAATATCTTTCGATGCGATATTCGTGATACCCGCCAGCGCCACCGCCTTCTCGTCTTGGTCGCCGTGTCCCGAACTGGTCAGCGACTGCAAAGGCACACCATCCACTACGTACAGCGGTTGGTTGCTGCCCGAGATACTCGAGAAACCACGAATCACCACATTGGACGCACTACCCGGGTCGGTGGACGTCTGGTTGACCTGCACACCTGCCACCTTACCGGCAAGGGCATTCACCACGTTCGACTGGCGAGCACCCACCACCTCATCGGCTTTCACCGTGGTAGCAGCATAACCAATCGTCTTCTCCGAGCGGCTGATACCCAGCGCCGTTACCACCACCTCATCCACGCTGATGGCGTCTTCCTCCATCACCACGCGAGTGGCATCACCTACCGGCACCAACTTCGTCTTCATACCGATGAACGAAATCATCAACTCGGCATCTTTGCTCGCTTCGAGCGTAAAGGAACCGTCCGCACCGGTAATGGTACCTTGAGAAGTACCTTGCACCACTACGGAGGCACCTACAATAGGCAGGTCGTCCGCATCAACGACCTTTCCAACTACTGTCTCTGCGCACACATAACCCATGCACAGCACAGCAACAGCAAACGATAGGAAAAATCTTTTCATACCTCAACTATTTTTGTTAATGACTAATACTTTTTTCGCAAACAAATGGGCGAAATAGCACATCTTATTTGCCGAAAAGTGGCGCAAAGGTACAACTTATTTTTTATACCACCAAATTTTTAAGTAACATTTTGTAAAAAAAAAAATGTTTTTAGTTAATTTTTGGTAGTTTTTTGGCAAAAAGCACACTGTTTTGAGCAAAGCAATGGAGCAATAGATAACATTTTACATTTCTTATTACTTTGCGTTGCATACTCCCAAACAAGAGGCTGTCTAACAAGTTGAGTTAGACAGCCTCTTGCTTTTGGTTGTTCTTCTTGCGGGCTACAACTGCCCTGCTTCCACAAGGTGTATCACGCGCTCGATGATGGCATCTTTGTCGTTGCCGTCGTACTCCTCTTTCAGGTCGTTCTTGAAGAGTTTGGCGATGAACTGCCACCAGTTGGCGCTCGCCTTGCCGCGGTACTGCTTGATAAGGTCGTAACTGGTGTGGTCGGTCTCCCGCGACATCAGGAGCATCAGCATCTGCCCCTGCGAGGCGTACATGTGGCGGAAATCGTCCTCATACTTATTAAAGAGGTACTTCTCGTATTTCTTCCACCATCGTTTGCGCTCTTTGGGGTCTTGTATCTTTGCCAACTCCTCGTCGGCAAACTCCATGTCGGCGCGTATCATGCGAGCATAAGGCAGCGTCTTCTTCACATCGCGGACGGTGCGCCAGTAGAAACGCTCCTGACGTTTGTTCTTGAACTTCAGCGGCGCATACACATAGAGGTCATGCAGCGCCACCACATAGACGGTATCGCCATTCTCTACCCTCGCCATCGCCATCGCCCGCTCCTGCCCCGACAGAGGTACAGAAAAAGAGCAAAGGCACACCGAAAGCCATAGCGACAGCAGGCTGATATGTACCTTTGCTCTTTTCATCGTAGGTTTTAGGGATAATTAGAAAATCTAGAGTTTCTAGAAAAACTAGAATCTCTAGGATTTCTATGAAAAACTAAAAACAAAAAACTTAATACGCCAGCGCGAAGACCACCCTGCCCGCCGATGGCTTGCCGGTAACCATGCAGGTGCCGGGCTCGGAGTGGTGCCCGGGCAGGTCTTGCAGTGGGATGCAGCGGATAGTCGCCTTCGTATCGGCTTTTATCTTCTCCTCGGTCTCCGGCGTGCCGTCCCAATGGCAGAGCAGGAAACCGCCTTTCTTGATTTCCTCTTTGAACTCCTCGTAACTGTTCACCTCGCGCGTGTTGGCGATGCGGAAGTCCAGCGCTTTCTTGTAGATGTTCTTCTGTATCTCCTCCAGCAGTGCCTGAATACGCTCCACGATGCCGTCCAGCGAGACGGTCTCTTTCTCCATCGTGTCGCGGCGGGCTATCTCGATGGTGTCGTTCTCGAGGTCGCGTCCGCCCATCGCAAGGCGCACGGGCACACCCTTCAACTCATAGTCGGCGAACTTATACCCGGGCGTGTATTTCTCGCTCGTGTCAAGTTTCACGCGGATGCCGAGCGCTTGCAGTTGGTCTGCCAGTGGGTTCAGTTTGGCGAGCAACTCATCCAACTGGTCTTGTTTCTTGAAGATAGGCACTATCACCACCTGTATCGGCGCCAAGTGCGGCGGCAGCACCAGTCCGTTGTCGTCCGAGTGGGTCATGATGAGCGCACCCATCAGTCGCGTGGACACGCCCCACGACGTAGCCCATACGTACTCGTACTTGTTCTCTTTCGAGAGGAACTGCACATCAAACGACTTGGCGAAGTTCTGCCCGAGGAAATGGCTCGTACCGGCTTGCAGTGCCTTGCCGTCTTGCATCATCGCCTCTATGCAGTAGGTGTTCAGCGCACCCGCGAAACGCTCGTTGGGCGACTTCACGCCTTTCACCACGGGAATAGCCATGATGTCCTCGGCAAAGTCGGCGTACACGTCCAGCATCTGCCGTGCGAAGTCCTCCGCCTCCTCTTTGGTGGCGTGGGCGGTATGCCCTTCCTGCCAAAGGAACTCCGCGGTACGCAGGAAGAGGCGCGTGCGCATCTCCCAGCGCATCACGTTGCACCACTGGTTGCACAAGATAGGCAGGTCGCGATAACTGGAAATCCAGTTCTTGTAGGTGGACCAGATGATGGTCTCCGAAGTCGGACGGATAATCAACTCCTCCTCCAGCCGTGCATCGGGGTCCACGATAACGCCCTTGCCGTCGGGGTCGTTCTTGAGGCGGTGGTGCGTAACCACGGCACACTCCTTGGCAAAGCCCTCCACGTGCTCTGCCTCACGGCTGAGGAACGACTTCGGGATAAGCAGCGGGAAATAGGCGTTCTTCACACCTTTCTCTTTGAAACGCTTGTCGAGGTTGGCTTGGATAGCCTCCCATATCGCATAACCATAGGGTTTGATGACCATGCAACCGCGCACCGCGGACTGCTCTGCAAGGTCTGCTTTTACTACCAATTCATTGTACCACTTCGAGTAGTCTTCACTACGCGGGGTCAGTTTCTGAAAGTTTGCCATATCTCTTTTATAGTTTTCCGAATTATCGAAGTTTTCTGCTTACTCCGATTACTCCGATTATTCCGATTGTTCTGATTATTCTGAATACTCTGCTTGTTCTGATTACTCCGATTATTCCGATTTATCGCAGCGCATACGCTTTCCTGAGTTGCTCAAACGCCTCGGGTCGGGCTTTCAGTTGCTCAGTGATACGCTGCAACCACCCGGGTGCACTATCGCCAAAACGAGCGTGCAAAGTTACTGCTTTTTTGTCAATTATGCAAGCCTTTCGCTGAAAAAAGCGGCAGAAAGCGTCCAAAACCTGCTGAGATGCGTTTATTTTCCCTTCTAACGAATAACCTGCTATGTGGTAAGACGCCAACCACGCATGCCGCAGTAGGTCGCGGTTGATGTCGGGCTCTCCCTCCCACGTGTCGATGGCGCAGGGCAAACCCGATTGCAGCAACGCCTCTTCGTCCACCACCCCTCCGCGCGCGGCGTTGATAATCAGCGTCCCCGGTCGGCAGTGCCCTAAGAACTCCGCGTTGCAGAGATGATAAGTAGGGTACGCGCCCGTGCGCGTGAGTGGCGTGTGGAAGGTGATGACATCCGCTTCGGCGGCTATCTGTTCGAGCGGCGTATGCAAGCCCTTAGGCGGGTCGCTCACCAGCACCCGCATACCCCTGCGCTCCGCCATCGCCTTCACCTTGCTCCCCACATGCCCGCACCCCACCAGACCGAGGGTCTTCAAATTTGAAAATTTGAAAGTTTGAAAATTTGAAAATGACCCTTCGGAACTAATAATTTTCAAATTTTCAAATTTTTCATTTTCAAATTGAGCAACGGCCTCCTCCACATAGTCGCACACCGCCTGCGCGTTGCACCCGGGCGCAGACACCCAAGCAATCCCCTCTTGCTCCAGGTAGGGGATGTCGAGGTGGTCAGTACCTATCGTAGCCGTAGCCACGAACTGCACGCGCGAGCCTTGCAGCAATGCTCTATCCACCTGCGTGCGTGTCCGCACAAACAGCACCTCCGCATCGGCAACCGCCTCGCGGGTGATTTCCTTCGGCGCCAGTTCCACTACCTCCACGCCCAGCCCCCGTAGCGCCTCCGCCAAGAAAGGAATATATTTATCAATAACCGCTTTCATCTACTACAATAAGGGAACTTTTATTATATACAAGAGCACCTATAATCTTGACAAGAATCATTCAAGGCAATATCTTTTTATACATAGCACCCTCGCAGCCGGATAGTCTGCGAGGGTGTATAAACCAATATCCCTTTTCACTTAACCTATCAGTTTCTCGTAGCCGGCAGCATCAAGGAGGCTGTCGAGTTCAGCGGGATCGTTAACGGTGATTTTGACCATCCAACCTTCGCCGTAGGGGTCATTGTTAACGAGTTCGGGTTGGTCATTAAGGGCTTCGTTGAACTCAAGCACCTCACCCGAAACGGGCATGTTGAGGTCAGAAACGGTCTTCACAGCCTCTACCGAGCCAAAGACATCGCCTTGTGCTACGGTCTCACCTACGGTATTAACATCTACGAAAACGATTTCACCCAATTCGGACTGGGCATAGTCGGTAATACCTACAAAGGCTTCGTTGCCTTCTACACGAATCCATTCGTGTTCGCTGGTGTAGCGGAGATTAGCGGGAGTGTTCATATATTTGACGATTTGACAATTTACAATTTGACAATTAACAGATGCGTGCGTATCTGATTATTTAGCAGAAACGGAGGGTATCTGGTCGCCAAGTGTGGACATAGCGCAGCGGAATCCGATGGTGCTGGAGCACTTATTTTGCTCAAGGAAACGGCGCGAGGATGGGTTGAGCCAATATATGCGGTCGTTCCAAGAGCCGCCTTTGTACACGCGGCTGTTCTTAGAGATTTTCGGCGCGAGGATGTCAGTAGGATCAATTTTCGCATTCTCCACGCCGGTTGTGTCAAGCGGGTAGTCAGTCTTGATAAGAGAAGCGAAATCTCCATCCTTCACATCGCGGCGGTCATCAGATAATTTGTATTCAACACGTATGCATCCAGTGGAATCCATCTCAAACTTTCCTTCCTCGTTCTTCATAGGAGTAGTGTAGATATTACCACGGAAGGAGTTGTACTCGGTAACATCTTGGAACGAGGTCTCACGGTAAACATCCATTACCCATTCGTTGACATTACCTGCCATGTTATAGAGTCCGAAGTCGTTAGGAGCAAAGGCATCAACGGGTGCAGTGATCGTATAGGCATCGTTCAGTCTTCCACTGACACCCATCATGTCGCCTCGCCCTCGGATAAAGTTAGCCTGTAGTTGTCCTGCGTTCTTAGAAGAGATGTCGCGCGGGTGATATCCCGACCAAGGATAGATTTTGCCCTCTACGGTCAGTCCGTCTTCTCCTGCAACGGGAGCAAAAGCAGCGAACTCCCATTCCGCCTCAGTGGGGAGGCGGTAGCCGGTAACGAGGATACCATCGGCGCGTGTTACTTTGCGAGTATTGCCGTGGGAGTCGTATTTGGGCTTCTTACCTAACTCAGGGTTGTAGGTATTATCTTCCAAGTATTTCTCGGTATTGAAGACGAACTTATCGCGTATCCACTCGTAGGGAACGCGGTAGTAGGTAACGGTTTGTTCGGGGTCTTCGGGGCTGACTTCCTCGTATGAATCCATCGTGTAGCCCGTCATTGTTTCCCATTCATCTTTAGCCGCTTCATCATCTGTAGGTTCCAGTTCATAGAAAGGAGGTATGGCGATGGCTCCGCATGCGATGAGAGCTTTCTCATTGACGCGATCGGTACGCCATTGGCAGTAAGCCATGGCCTGTTCCCACGTAACGCCAACGATGGGGTAGAAAGAGAAAGCCGGGTGCGTAAAATAGTTGAGTTCGTAGGGGTCGTTGTACGCCAAGTCTTCACGCCATACGGTGTGGTCGGGCTGTGCGCGCTGCACGAGTTCGGGTGCGGTGGCTCCGAAGACGGTTTCCAGCCAATGAAGGTATTCGTTCCAGTTGAGGTTAGTGATTTCGTACTTATCCATGTAGAACGAATTAACGGTGATAGTACGAGTCGGATTATTTCTAGGCATCGTTAAGAATTCATCTTTCTCACCCAATGTGAACGTACCACCCTGAATGGGCACCATACCCGTCGGGTTTACGTTTCCTACGCCCTCTTGCGCTTGGAAATTGGTTGTAGCTTCATCGTAATAGTTCCAGCCAGTAGTGTTAGAAGTCTTGGTGTTGAGTTCACGTTTACCGCCGCATGCAGCAAGGATTAACACTGCGGGAACCAGCAACAGATATTGAATTGTTTTGTTCATAGGTATAAAGTATGAATGTAAGTTCCGAAAATTCAGGGCGCAAAGTTACTACATTTTTTTGATATGTGCAAGAAAAACGGCGATATTTTTCAATTTTTGGTGAAATTATGGCATAAGTCTTGCATATATCGTAAAAAAGTAGTATCTTTGCAGCCCTATTTGTTTTGTTAGAAACCGAAAACCGAGAGCAAGGAACAAAGAGGCAAGAGCAAGGCACCAAGAGCAGGGGCTTAAAAGTTCGATATAGTCTCGTGAATCACCTACGAATCACCTATGAATCACCTACGAATCACCTACGATTGTCGGCTTATGGTCTCGGTGGTGTTTCGGCAATCACCCAACAATCACCCAAGAATCACCCAAGAATCACCCAAGAATCACCCAAGAATCACCCAAGTTTTACACGATGAGGTCAGGGTGGAAACAGACAATAAATTTTACAGCATTATGATATACAAAATTACTTTTTCTTGTGAAGAGGGCGACCCGAAGTTTCGTCGGGTGTTTGAGGCGGACAGCGAAGCCACATTCTTGGATTTGCATAAAGCCATATTGGAAAGCGTGCACTATACGGATGACCAGATGACCTCGTTTTTCATGTGCAACGATGAGTGGGAGAAGGGTCAGGAGGTAACGTTGATACCGATGGATTCCAACTTTGAGTATGACAATATGGTGATGGAGGAGACGCGGCTGAGCGACCTTTTGACAGAGCGCGGGCAGCGGCTGATATACGTCTTCGACCCGATGTTCGAGCGCTATTTCTTCGGTTCGCTCAAAGAGATGCGGGCGGGTAGTATGGACGGCGTGAAGTGCGTGGAGAGCAGCGGTCGTGCGCCCAAGCAGTTGAAAGCCGAAGATGACCTGCCGCTGATGACGAACAAAGGCGGCAAGGGCGATTTGGACTTGGACGATGACTTCTACGGCGGCAGCGAGTATGACACGGGCGACATTGACATGGAGGGCTTCCAAGATGTGTCGTTTGAGGACGGGTCGATGTTTTAATCACCTTGCGGTCGTAGTTTACGTTCTTTTCGTAGTTTTCGTAGTTTACGAACGAAATCAACGCTATAGCAACCAGTGAAGACGTTGTTGGTGATAGTGGGGCCTACGGGCGTGGGGAAGACCGAGGTGAGTCTGCGGGTGGCAGAGGCGTTGGGGTGTCCGATTGTGAATGCCGACTCGCGGCAGGTGTATCGGGAGATACCCATAGGCACGGCGGCTCCCACGGCGGCGGAGATGGCGCGCGTGAAACATTATTTCGTGGGCTGCAAGTCGGTGGCGGAAGACTACAACGCGGGGCAGTATGAACGCGATGTGATGGCGCTGCTGCCGAGGCTGTTTGCGGAGCATGAGACGGTGGTGCTGACAGGCGGGTCGATGCTGTATGTGGATGCCGTGTGCAAAGGGCTGGATGATATTCCGGCGGTGTCGGCGGAGGTGCAGCAGCTGGTGCGCGGACGGTATGCCGAGGAGGGGCTGGCGTGGCTGCAACAAGAGGTGCAACGGATAGACCCCGCGTATTGGGAGACGGTGGACAGGCAGAACCCGCAGCGGCTGATACACTGCTTGGAAGTGAGCCTGCAAGCGGGCGTGCCGTATTCGTCTCTACGGAAAGGTGCGGCGAAAGCGCGAGATTTTCGGATTGTGAAAGTGGGATTGACCCGACCGCGGGCGGAACTGTACGAGCGTATCAACAGGCGAGTGGAGCAGATGATGGCGGCGGGGATGGAAGAGGAAGCACAGACGGTGTATGCTTACAAGCGGTGCAATAGTTTGCAGACGGTGGGGTATCGGGAGTTGTTCGCCTACATGGACGGCGAGTATGACCGAGCGCGGGCGGTGGAACTGATACAACAGAACTCGCGGCACTATGCTAAGCGGCAACTGACATGGTTTCGGCGCGACGCGGAGATACGATGGATAGACTTGAGCGAGGAGCCGGACGCGGCGGGGAAGATACGAGAAATGGTATTGGGGGGTTGATGATTAGGATACAAAAACAAACAAAAACTTTTTATTTCAGCGCGAACTTAAAATAAGATACACATACATCTAAATGACGATGATTCTTTTATTTCAACAAAAATTTCCAAAAATTGTTCAAATATTTCTTTCTTGAACATATAATTTTCGTATAATTAATCATTAATTCATTTCCAAAAACTAAATTAGTCTTTGACTGCTGAAATAGTTTGCTTATATCGAACTCACATTAATTACTATTTGACTGCGGAAAGATATTTCAAAATAGGCAGAATATGAAACAATGGAAATTTAGTATAGTATTGTTTGCGCTGTGTGCGTTGGCGGCATGCGATAAGACGACGGTGGATTTCTCGTATTCGCCGGAGGAGCCTCGTGCGGGCGAGTCGGTGCGGTTCAGCAACTCGTCTTCTGACGGCGAGGAGTGGGCATGGAGTTTTGGCGACGGCAGCACCTCGGAGTCGAAATCGCCGTCGCACACCTACAAGCAACCGGGGACATATACCGTTACCTTGCAGGTGGACGGGAAGAAATCATTGACGCGGGTGAAGAGTATCACGGTGTATGACACGGTGCCCACGTTCTCCTGCTCCGATTCGGTGCCCGCGATTTTTCGGGATGTAACCTTCAAGGCGCTGGTGTACAACCCTTATAACTACACGATTACCTATCGGTGGGACGTGGTGTCGAACACGTTGTTTATGCCCGTGTCGGAGAGCAACACCGCCTCTACCTACACTCTCTATTTCGCGCAGGCGGCAGAGAACGCGGGTGTCCGACTGACGATGACGATAAACGGCGAGGAGACGGTGGTGGAGAAGGTGTTTGCTGTGAAGGACACGACGGCGACACAGGTACTGATGCGGACGGCAGGTGGCGACTACGGGCAGCGTATCTTTGCCGGCAACCGTTTTGAGGTGGCTATGTCTGCGGGCGATACAGAGGCGAAGGCTTTGCTGGACGCAGTGCAGGATACGATGCAGGTATTTAATAATCAGACGTTTACAGTGAGTACGCTACGGACGCTGATACCCGAGATAGAGGGCTTCCGCATAGCGAACCGCAAGCTGTACTACCGCGCCAACGGGCTCTATGTGTCGCACATAGACGGTACGCAGGCTGTGCAGATAGAGGCGCAACCGACGCTGACGCTGGCGATAGACGTGGCGGACAACAGGCTGTATTGGGCGGTGGCAGACAGCGTGCGTTACATGCCGTTAGTGGGCGCGGATAATAATCGGTTTACCACCGTGCCGACCACGCTCAACACCTTGCAGGGCGTAGAGAAAATTACCATAAGAAACAAATAATTCACCAACATTATTCGCATAATGCTTTCTCCGGACTATATCTTCGAGACCAGTTGGGAGGTGTGCAATCGAGTAGGCGGGATTTATGCCGTATTATCCACTCGCGCAGCCTCCATGCAAAAAGAACACCCTGACAAAGTTATTTTCTTCGGCCCCGACTTCGGGGCACATTCCGACCATTTCTTTCGTGAAGACGCTTCGTTGCTCCCGATGTGGGCAGCCCGCTTCCGCAAGGAGCATGCCGACATCCCCGTGCGCGTGGGGCGCTGGACGGTGCCCGGCGAGCCGATAGCGGTCTTGCTGCGGGCGGACGCACTGTGGGCGCAAAAGGATAGTATCTATGCTTGGGCGTGGGAGAACTTCCACGTGCAGAGCCATGCCTCCTACGGCGACTACGACGAGTCGTCGCTGTTCGGCTATGCGGCGGGTATGACGATGGCGAGCCTGTATGACTATCTGGCGGAGACGGAGCCGAAGGCGGCGCCCGCTATGAAAAATACGAAATCTACCGCGGGCGAGACGCCCGCGTCCCCGGTGGCTATGCGTACTATGGTGCGGCCAGGAGACCGCACCTCCATTACCGCGGGCGAGACGCCCGCGTCCCCAGTGGCTATGCGCACTATGGTGCGGCCTGGAGACCGCACCTCCATTACCGCGGGCGAGACGCCCGCGTCCCCGGTGGCTACGAAGAGTACGCTTCGTGTGGTGGCGCATGCCAACGAGTGGCAGACGGCATTCATGGTCTTTTACCTGCACTATTACCGTCCGCAGATAGGCACGCTTTTCACCACGCATGCTACCTCCATCGGGCGGTCTATCGCGGGCAACGGCAAACCGCTCTACGACTATTTCGAGCACTACAACGGCGACCAGATGGCGGAGGAACTGAACATGGTCAGCAAGCACTCTGCCGAGAAGCAGGCGGCACATTTTGCGGACTGCTTCACCACGGTGAGCGACCTGACGGCACGCGAGTGCAAGCAGTTGCTGGACAAGCCCGTGGATATTGTAACGCCCAACGGGTTTGAGCCCAACTTCGTGCCGAAAGGTAAGGCTTTTCCGATGCACCGAAATGCTGCCCGCGAGGCACTGACGCAGGTGGCGGAGCAGCAGTTGGGCGGCGTGGTGCCGAAGGACGCGATGTATATCTGCATTGCAGGCAGACAGGAGTGGAAGAACAAAGGCATTGATGTGTTCCTGCATTCGATGGAGCGGCTGGGCGAGTTGCTGTACGAGCAGCATATCAATCGCGAAATCATTGCGTTTGTGATGATACCTTATTTGGACAAGCCTATTCGCCGTTTCGGCAAGGTGAGCGTTATCTTCGTGCCGTACTACCTGAACGGGCACGACCCGATGTTCGGCAAGTCGTACTACGACCTGCTTATCGGCATGGACGCAACGGTGTTCCCCTCCTACTACGAGCCGTGGGGCTACACGCCGCTGGAGTCGGTGGCGTTCCATGTGCCCACCATCACCACGACGCTGGCGGGCTTCGGGCTGTGGGCGCAAGAGGCGATGCCGGCGGAGGATACGCAGAGCGTAACCGTGATAGAGCGCAACGACAGCAACTACTACGACGTTGTGGACCAAGTGGCTCGCCGATTGGTTTATTTCGCGCAGTTGCCCGCCGAGGAGATGGAGCAGGTACGCAAGGCGGCTGCAGCGGTTGCCAAGAAAGCAGAGTGGCGCTACTTCTTCAAGTACTACCGACAGGCATACGACATCGCGCTTCGGTCAACTTTAACGTGTAATTGACGTGTAATTATTCATTAATTTTTTGCACAACAACAAACTGCCCACACCACGTCAGGACGCTTCGGTATTAATTGCTGACCATTTAATACTAACCGCTATGGTGCGGCTCCCGAACACGGGATAAACTTCTGACCGCACATCTCGAATCCCCGAATACTATGGAAGAATTGGAAAATACGAACCCTACCGCGTATGGTGATGAGAACATCATCCACTTGGATGACCGTGAGCATATCCGTCGCCGCCCGGGTATGTACATCGGTAAGTTAGGCGACGGAAGCCACTCCGATGACGGTATCTATGTGCTTATCAAAGAGACCATCGACAACTCCATCGATGAGTACCGCATGGGCGAAGGCAAGGTGATAGAGGTTACCGTGCGCGATGAGCAGGTGCGTGTGCGCGACTACGGGCGCGGCATACCCTTGGGCAAGATGGTGGACGCCGTCTCGCTGTTGAACACCGGTGGCAAGTACGACACCAAGGCGTTCAAGAAGTCCGTGGGACTGAACGGCGTGGGTACCAAGGCGGTGAATGCCTTGTCGATGGACTTCACGGTGCAGTCGTTCCGCGAAGGCAAGACGCGCAAGGCGGTCTTTCACCAAGGGCATCTGGTGAGCGACACGGGCGTGGTGGACTATGACGGCAGCGAGAAGCGCGGCACGATGATTGAGTTCACGCCCGACAGCAGCAAAGGGCTGTTTGAGAACTACCATTTCCGCGATGATTATATCGAGGAGATGATGCGCAACTACGCCTACCTGAACGTCGGTCTCACCCTGCTCTACAACGGGCGCAAGTACTCATCCAAGAACGGGTTGCTCGACCTGCTGACGGAGGACATGAGTGCCGACCCGCTCTATCCGATTATCCACCTGAAAGGGGAGGACATCGAGATTGCGCTCACCCATACAAACCAGTCCGGCGAGGAGTACTACTCGTTTGTGAACGGTCAGCACACCATACAGGGCGGTACCCACCAAGCGGCTTTCCGCGAAGCGATAGGTCGAACCGTCAAGGAGTTCTTCAATAAGAATCAAGACCTTAGCGATATCCGCAACGGCGTGGTGGGCGCGATAGCCATCAACGTGGAGGAGCCCGTCTTCGAGAGCCAGACCAAAGTGAAGTTAGGTTCGAAAGATATGTCGCCCACGGGCGGGCTGTCGGTCAATAAGTTCGTCAACGACTTCATCAAACAGCAACTCGACAACTACCTGCACAAGCACCCCGAGATAACGGAGGTGATGTTGCAGAAGATACAAGACTCCGAGAAAGAGCGCAAGGCCATTGCCGGCGTTACCAAGGCAGCGCGCGAGCGGGCGAAGAAGAACCAACTCAACAACCCCAAGTTGCGCGACTGTCAGGTGCATTACAACGACGCCAAGCCCGTCAAGTCCGCCAAGGACGCCGATGACGACTTGCGGCAGGAGAGCAGTATCTTCATCACGGAGGGTCTCTCTGCCTCGGGCTCTATCACCAAGAGCCGCGACGTGCGGACGCAGGCGGTCTTCTCCCTGCGCGGAAAACCGCTCAACTCCTACGGACTGAGCAAGTCGGTGGTGTACGAGAACGAGGAGTTCAACTGCCTGCAATCGGCGCTGAATATCGAAGACGGGCTGGACGAACTGCGCTACAACAAGGTGATTATCGCCACCGATGCCGATGTGGACGGTATGCACATCCGTCTACTTATGCTCACGTTCTTCTTGCAGTTCTTCCCCGACTTGGTCAAGAAAGGGCATGTCTATATCCTCCAAACGCCGCTTTTCCGCGTGAAGGACAAGCAGTCTATCCGCTACTGCTATTCCGAGGAGGAGCGACTGAAAGCCATCGCCGAGGCGAAGAACCCCGAGATTACCCGGTTCAAAGGACTGGGAGAGATTAGCCCCGATGAGTTCAAGGGTTTCATCGGCAAGGAGATACGGCTTGACCAAGTGATGCTCCGCAAGGAGGATGCCGTGTCCGACCTGTTGGCGTACTACATGGGCAAGAACACGATTGAGCGTCAGAACTTCATCATCGACAACCTCGTGGTGGAAGAAGACGCGGTGGAGTGATTAGTGACCGTGCTACGCACAGAAAGACCGTCTAACGACTGACAGACCGCTACGCTGACAGACCGCGCTTCGCGCTGAAAGACTGATATACTATTCGAAACTAAATCAGTCGGACAGCGTCAGCGGTAGGACAGTAAAACGGTCGGATAGTGAAAAGGTCAAATTTCAAGAATATGCTTCCATTGATATTATTCCTTTGTTTAGGGCTGCTCATACTCGTGTTGTACGAGGTGCGGGAGCGCAGGAAGAACAGAGCAGCGAACGAGGAGGTGCGGTCTCCAGGCCGCACCATGACCGATGTAGGGACGCCTGCTCCTGCACCATCCGACGACGGCGAGTGTTGCGGGCAACACTTGGTCTGCGAGCGCGACACCCTGTTGCAGAGCAATGCGCGGATTGACTACTACGATGACGAGGAGTTGGATGCCTTGGCGGGCATAGACCCCACCGACTACTCCGAGGCGCAGCATACCATGCTCCGAGAGGTGTTCGACACCTTGCAGGAACGCGATGTAGCGGGATGGGTGCGCAGCCTGCAACTGAGAAATATCGCCCTGCCGCAAGACATCCGTGAGGAAGCATTGCTGATTGTTCGTGAGCGCCGTTTACTAACCTAAAAAAGTTATTTGAACTCTTTTTGAGCATTTAGAGGTTGTCCAACACGTTAGGTCAACCTTTTTTGTATGTTAATGACCTACGAGGGACAAAAATCAACAATAAACCTTTCGT
The DNA here is from genome assembly GCA_051870915.1 of Paludibacteraceae bacterium. Taxonomy (GTDB): domain Bacteria; phylum Bacteroidota; class Bacteroidia; order Bacteroidales; family Paludibacteraceae; genus Colicola. The sequence goes on along the minus strand of JBJECI010000137.1, from coordinate 39,231 downwards.
TTTGTTCCAAAACGCCCATCCCGACAAGTCGGGACTTCCCCGGTAGTTCGCTTCATGAGACTTGTTATAACCATGAACTATTAGACAACTGCACCTTATATAAGCAATACAAATTAGTGGATAATTGCACGAGAAGTAATGTTAAAATTCTCCAGCGAACGGAGGATGGTTGCATAGTCGAAACCGCGTTGGAGGAGGAAGCGGATTTGGGCTTCTCGGGGGGCGTTTTTCTTTAAGGCAAGGACGGCGAGCAAGATGCGATTATACTCGGTCTCATCGATGTTTTGGAGGGCAGACTGTATCTCATTGGCGGGCAGTTGGCGGGCTTGGAGCATAGCACGGATTTTCACCTTGCCCCAATGCTGATAGAGCAGTTTGTCGTGGGTGTAGGCACGGCAGTAGCGGGCATCGTCCAAATAGCCTTGCTCATAGAGGTGGTCGATGACGGTATCCGCCTGCGCGGGAGTGCCGCCCCAAGCGAGGATTTTCGTGCGCACCTCGGAGGCACAATGCTCGGCGCGGGCGCAGTAGGTCTCAGCGCGGGAGGTCAGTTCTTGCAGCGAGTATTCGCGGTTTGCCATAAGAGTCGTTTTTGAGGATAATATCATGGTAACCAAGCGACTGCAACATATCGGCAGTCTGCGTAGCATAGGCTTCGTTCAGTTCGAAATAGAGACGGGGTGCCAGCCGCAGTTCGGCGATACGGCGGTAGAAAAGGAGCGGGTCGCTGTCGGGGACGAAGAGCGCGGAATGCGGCTCGTAGTCGAGCACGGAGGCATCCATCTGCTGTTTCTCCTGCTCGGTGATATAGGGCGGATTGGAGACTACGACCTGAAAAGTTATCGGCTTCCCGTGCTTGTCGATGAGGGAAGGCGTTTGTCGGAGGATGTCGCATTGGGCAAAAGCGACGGGGGTGTGGTTGCGCTCGGCGTTGCCGCGGGCGATGGCGAGGGCTTCCTCGGAGATGTCGAGCCCATAGACGCTCCAGTCAGGGTGTTGCTGCTTGAGCGCAATGGCTATGCAGCCTGAGCCTGTACCGATGTCCAAGAGGTTGAGAGTTGAATGTTGAGCGTTGAGTGTTGAGAGTTGAGTGTTGAGTGTTGAGAGTTGAGCGCTGTGTGTTGCTTGGTCTTGGGTGATGAAGTCCACCAATTCCGCTGTTTCGGGACGGGGGATGAGGGTGGCGGGAGAGAGTTGCAAGTCGAGCCCCATCCACAAAGTATGCCCGAAAATATACTGTATGGGCTCTTTTTTTTGCAATCTCTGCAAAATAATTTCTATATTTGGAATAATTTTTGTATCTTTGCAGCCCGAAAGGATTTGTGTGCGCGAGAGTCCTGTCGTTTCCTCTGCAATCCACCACGCCAATGCCCGACACTCATCGGGCGGGTAGTAGCCTTGCAAGGCAGATTCGATATGACGGACGAGAGATAGCATGCAAGTTTCAAGTTTCTGGTTTCAAGTTTCTGGTTTCAAGTTTCAAATCGGGTGCAAAGATACTAAAAAATTATGGATTACGCAAGATATATCCACAGATGTCTGCAAATAGCCCGCAACGGGGCGTATTATGTGGCACCCAACCCGATGGTAGGGGCAGTCTTGGTGCGTAATGCCGATGAGAAAGTGCTGAGCGAGGGTTGGCACCAGCAATACGGCGATCCGCATGCGGAGGTGAATTGCCTCGGGAGGATGAAGGATGAAGGACACAGGATGAAGGACTTGCATGACTGCACACTGTTTGTCAATCTGGAGCCTTGCAGCCATTACGGGAAGACCCCTCCTTGCGCCAAGTTGCTGATAGACAAGGGGATTGGACGCGTAGTGGTCGGCATGCAAGACCCCAATGAGAAAGTGGCGGGGCGCGGCATACAGATGTTGCGCGAGGCAGGGATAGAGGTGATTGTGGGCGTGGAGGAAGAGGCATGCCGCGAGTTGAACAAACGGTTTATCTGCCTGCACGAGAAGAAGCGCCCGTATGTGGTGCTGAAATGGGCACAGAGTAGCGATGGGTTCGTGGATAATCGGACCTTCTCATTTTCAAATTTTCAAATTGATAATTTTCAAATTGATAATCAGCCGTTGGTGCTCTCCACGCCGCTAACGAAGCAGTTGGTGCATAAGATGCGTGCGGAGAATATGGCGATAATGGTGGGTACTCACACGGCATTAGCCGACAATCCTCGTCTGCTCACCACCCGCTGGAGCGGGCGCAATCCCATTCGCGTGGTGTTAGACAGGAAAGGCGTGTTGCCTGCCGACAGCAAGATTTTCTCGCCCGAGGCAGAAACGATAGTGTATCGAGAGCAGACCGACTGGGCGTTTGTGTTGCAGGACTTGGCGAGCAGGGGTATTCACTCCGTGTTGGTAGAAGGCGGACCGACACTGCACAAGCATATCTTGGAGAGCGGCGTATGGGACGAGATACACGTGGAGGTGGCGCCGGAGGTGGTGTGCGGACAGGGGACGCGGGCTCCCCGTGTGTGTCTGCCGATAGAGGCGGAACGGATTGACGGACACCTGTGCTATACGATACGAAACACGTACACTCAGACCCTCTAAAACTTTGCTCGCAACATTTTTTTATTTCAACAAAAATTTCCAAAAATTGTCCAAATATTTTTTAACGTATAATTGCCGTATAATTAGTCATTAATTTAACGTGAACTCGAAATAAGATACATATACATCGAAACGGTGTCAATTCTTTTATTTCAACAAAAATTTCCAAAAATTGTCCAAATATTTTTTCTTTAACATACAATCCCGACCTATCGGGATGCAAGCATTCTCATACAATTAATCATTAATTCATTACCAAAAACCAAATCCCGACACGTCGGGACAAGTTTAGTCTTTGACTGCTGAAAATAGTTTGCTTATATCGAACTCACGTTATTATTTTGCCCTTCCTTCAACTGCAGATGAACATGAATAATAAAATACATATACACAGATATTTGGCGGGGGTAGGTGCCTTGTTGCTATGCGCTGTGTTGTCGGGTTGCCAATGGTTTGAACAGAAGCGGATGACGGGCGTAGCAGTGGCGTTGAACGGGCAATATCTGTATCAATCAACGCTGGATTCGTTGAGTTTCGGGCTGTCAAGCGAAGATAGTGCAAGGGTGGTGGAGTTGTATCTGAAGCAATGGGCGAAAGACATACTGGTGTACGATAAAGCCAAAGGAGCGGCAGACAAAGAGATAGAGGCACTGGTGGAAGATTACAGGCGGTCGCTCTATGTGCATGCCTACGAGCAGGAGTTAGTGGAGCGACGCATGCCGAAACAGGTGGCGGACACGGTGGTAGAGCAGATATACGCGGCACATCCGGAGAAGTTCGAGTTACGCGAGAGTTTGGCGAAAGGTGTGCTGATAGTGGTGCCCAACGGTGCCCCCAACATGAAGAAACTGCGAGAATGGTTGACCGACCTGAACGAAGAGAACATGGAGAACATTGAGAAGTTCGCCTACAACTACGCCGTCGGCTACGAGTTGTTCACCGACCAGTGGCGCACGGGGCAACAGTTGTTATTGTCAATGCCATTTGAACGCGATGAGTTGAACCGCCTGCTGCGCAGCAAGCAGCAGATAGAATTGCAGGACTCGCTGGCGACCTATATCTTGCAAGTTACCGACAAGCGTATGGCGGGCGAACCGATGCCGATAGAGTATGCCCGTCCGGAGATAGAGAAAGCCGTACTGAGCCAGCGGAGAGTGCGCTTCTTGCAAGAGGAGCGGGAACGATTGTACGAAGAAGCCTTGCGGCACAAGAAGATACAGTTTTTTGAATCGCATTGATTAGGAACAAAAACGTCCAATAATACGCACAAAAACGAAACAAAAATTTCTTTTTAACAGATATTTCCAAAAATTATTCAGATATTTTTTTCTAACATATAATTATCGTGTAATTATTCATTAATTCTTTCCTAATTACAAAAAAAACATTTTCACTTCAACAGATATTTCCAAGAATTACTCAGATATTTCTTTTTAACATATAATTATCGTGTAATTATTCATTAATTCTTTCCTATATTCTCGTGAAATTATTCTTTAATTGCTTATCAATTTGTGAGATATGAATCGGTTTTTTAAGATAGCAGTCGGGCTGTGGTGCGCGGTTATGGGCAGCAATGTCCTCCGTGCGCAAGACAACGTGATAGACGAGGTGATATGGATTGTGGGCGACGAGGCGATACTGCGCAGCGAGGTGGAGGAAGAGCGGCTGCGTGCCCAATACGAGGGACAGCAGATAGCAGGCGACCCCTACTGCGTGATTCCTGAGCAGATAGCCATTCAGAAACTCTTTCTGCACCAAGCGGAGTTGGACTCTATCTACGCCAACGAGTCGTCGGTGAGCCATCAGGTGGATATGCGTATGAACTACTATATCTCGCAGATTGGTTCGAAAGAGAAGATGGAGGAGTATTTCCGCAAGACCAGCAGCGAGATACGCGAAGAGATGATGACCAGCGTGCGCAATCAGATGATTATCCAGCAGATGCAGCAGAAACTTACGGAGCATATCAAGCCCACGCCGGCGGAGATTCGTCGCTACTACAACAGCCTGCCCGCCGACTCTATCCCGATGATGCCGGCGCAAGTGGAGGTGCAGATACTGAGTTTTGAGCCGCCCGTACCGGTGGAAGAGACGGAGCGTATCAAGGGACGTTTGCGCGAGTTCACCGAGCGTGTTACGAGCGGGAAAGCCGATTTCGGCATGCTGGCGCGGCTGTATTCGGAAGACACCGAGTCTGCTAAGCGAGGCGGTGAGTTGGGCTTTGTGGGCAAAGGGCAGTTGGTAAGCGAGTTTGCCGATGTGGCATTCAACCTCAACGACCCGAAGAAGGTGTCGCGTATCGTGCAGACGGAGTACGGCTACCATATCATCCAACTGATAGAGAAGAAAGGCGAGCGTATCAACTGCCGGCATATCCTCCTGCGCCCCCGCGTGAGTGCAGATGATAAGATAAAGGCTATCAATAAGTTAGACACCATCGCTACGGCGGTTCGCAATGGAGAATATACCTTCGAGCAAGCCATCATTCATTTTTCGCAAGACAAGAACACCGTGATGAACGCGGGTTTGATGACCAATCCCAACACGGGCAGCACGCGGTTTGAATATCAGGACCTCCCCGCCGAGGTGGCGAAACAAATCTACACCATGCAAGAAGGGGACATATCCGCTCCGTTCGTGATGATGGACCAGACGAAGAACAAAGAGGTGTGCGCCATCGTGAAACTGCGCAAGAAGACAGATATGCACCGCGCGAACCTAACCGATGATTTCCAAACGATAAAGGGTATGCTGGAGCAAAAGCAGGCAGAGGAGTTCATCCACGACTGGATATTGCAGAAGCAGAAGAACACCTTTATTCAGATTGACCCGAAATGGGCAGGTTGCGATTTTGAATACCCCGGGTGGATACACGATTAAGGAAAGGGATGGTTTATTGTGAGAAGATGGCGGTACATAGCGTTTCTATGTCTGTGTTGTTCGGTACACGTTGCAGCACAGACATTGGTGTATCTGGAGCACTCTGAGACACTTAGTTTCGACCAAGAGCGGATTGCCAATGCACAGATACTTCGCGGGAACGTGATTTTCCGCCATGAGGATGCCCTGATGTACTGCGATTCAGCGTATTTCTACGACCAAGAGAACTCGCTCGATGCCTTCGGGCATGTGCGGTTTGAGCAGGGGGACACGCTGAAAGGATACGGGGATAAGTTGTTCTATGACGGCAACACGAAGTTGGCACGCTTGCGCCGCAATGTGCGACTGGTGCACGGACAGGCAGACAACCCCACGGTGCTGACCACCGACAGCCTCAACTACGACCGCGCGCGCGATGTGGCTTACTACTATTCAGGCGGCACGATAGCCGACAGTCTGAACACGCTGCGCTCCATTCGCGGGAAATACTATCCCAACAGCAAGCAGGCTGTGTTCAGCCAAGAGGTGAGACTGGATAACCCGAAGTTTGTGCTGACAAGCGATACGCTGCTCTATAATACCGAGACGAAAATAGCCGATTTGGTCAGCCCATCCACCATCGTGTATGAGGAAGAGACCAACATCTATTCTTCCTTGGGGTGGTACAACACGGAGACCGAACAGTCGATGTTGCTCCAGCGGTCAGAGGTGGTACATTCGGACGGCAAATCGATGACGGGCGATACCATCTACTACGACAAACGCGTCGGGCACGGGCGTATCATCGGAAACATGGAGATGCGCGACACCGTGCAGAAGATGACGCTCTACGGCAATTTCGGCGAGATGTTCGACGACGGCGACTACGGTTATGCCACAGACAGCGCGTTGGCTGTGGACTGGTCGGAAGAAGACTATGCCTATATGCACGCCGACACACTCTACACCGAGACCGTACATTTTCAGCCCGACTCCACGGAGCAGGACAGCACCTATCGCAAGATGCGAGCATACCACAACGTGCGGCTCTATCGAGTGGACTTGCAGGCAGTGTGCGACTCGCTGGACTACAACAGCCGCGACTCGGTGATGACACTCTACACTGACCCCGTCTGTTGGAGCGATGAGAATCAGATGTCGGCGGACACTATGCGGGTGTATATGAAAGACGGCGTGGTGGATTATGCACACGGCATCAACAATGCGATTACCATTAAGCGCGAGGCGCGCGACTATTTCGACCAGATGGCGGGCAAAGAGATGTTTGCATACGTGCGGGATGGCGAGTTGCGGCAAGTGGATGTGAACGGCAATGCGCTGACCGTGTTCTATCCCAAGCAGGAAGACGGCTCTTTCTTTGGCATGAACACCACGCAGTCCAGTTACGTAAAGGTCTTTCTGGAAAATCAAGAGATACACCATATCGTTATCCTGCCGCAGCCGCAGGGGGTGATTTATCCTATGGAGCAGATTCCTGCGGGCAAGGACAAGTTGGCGGGATTCTTTTGGGCAGAACAAGAGAGACCGTTGAAACCCGGGGATGTGTTCCTGCGCCCTGCATGTACACCACGACCCGGAAGCGGGGCAATGAGTGCCACCGAGGAAGTAGAAATACCGATGAAATCGGAAGAAATCGAAAGTAATATCCCCAAGACAGAGGGGAAGATGCGAAAGAAAGCCGCGAAATAAGATAAACCGACTATATGAAAAAGATTTTAGCAACATTATGTATGTGCGTGGCAGTGGCAACTGCCGCTGTGGCACAAAGTCTGCCACAGGGATTGGGTATTCAGATTGGTTTTGCCGAACCTATCATACGGCTTAACTCATCGGACCCGAATATGCCCAAAGACTCGCTGGTGAACAAGACGATTATGAACGGTCTGAAAGTGGGTCTGGTGTACGACGGAACGATTATCAAGGGATTTGGCGCTACTGTGGGTATCAACTACACGTTTGCAGCGGGTTACACCAATTGGACGACACCCAATGTTATGCAGCAACTGACCAAGACTCGGACAAAAACGACCTACAACCAACTGGAGTTGTTTGTGGATTGGCAGTACAAGTTCGAGATTGCCAAGGAGACCTATATCATCCTCTATACGGGTCCGTCTATCCAGTGTGCCATAGAAATGAGCAAACGAGAATTTGAGAAAAATGAAGGTACAGGAGTAGTCTCTGACAAAGGAAAAATTTCTTGCTTCGATTACACAGACGATAAGGTAGTGCACGACTATCAGCGAATGAACGTAACGTGGGGCGTAGGTGCAGGCTTTCAATACCAACGGTATTTCCTGCGCGGCGGTTACGATTTTGGTCTGATGAATCCGTACAAGGTAGGCAATTTCAACGAGATGGGTTACTCATTAGACAGGCGCACCCGCGGACGGCTTGACCAATGGAATATCCGATTGGGTATCTACCTTTGGAACAACTAAAAACCTATGATTCCCCGCGAAGTCATCGATAGAATTTACGCTGCTGCCAAGATAGAGGAGGTAGTGGGCGATTATGTTACCTTGCGCCGTCGCGGAGCGAACTTGATTGGGTTGTGCCCGTTCCACAACGAGAAGACAGGTTCGTTCACAGTAAGCCCGAGCAAAGGTATCTACAAGTGTTTCGGTTGCGGCAAGTCGGGGCACGCGGTGGGTTTCATCATGGACATTGAGCAGTGCTCGTATGTGGATGCCATCAAGCAGTTGGGCAAGAAATATCACATAGATATTCCCGAGCGCGAGATGACCCCCGAGGAGCAGCAGCGGCAGGACGACAGAGAGTCGATGTTCGTGGTGAACGATTTCTGCAACCAGTGGTTCCAAGACCAACTATGGAATACTCCCGAGGGGCAGGCGATAGGTCTGAGTTACTTCCGCGAGCGGGGACTAAGAGACGATATTATCCGTAAGTACCAGTTGGGCTACTCGCCTGAGAAAGGGTCTCCGCTAATGGCGGCACTCAAAGGGAAAGGTTTTCAGGAGAAGTATATCGTGAACAACGTAGATACCAAGATTGGTACCGGTGTTTGCGGCAAGAGCGAAGACGGCAGGTTGTACGACCGTTTTCGCGACCGCGTGATGTTTCCTATCTTCACCGTCTCGGGCAAGACGGTGGCGTTTGCGGGGCGCATCATGAAGAAGAAAGACAACGTGGGGAAATATATCAATTCGCCCGATTCCATCATCTATTCCAAGACCAACGAACTCTTCGGGCTCTTCCTAGCCAAGCAGGAGATTGCCCGCAAGGACCTTTGCTACTTGGTAGAAGGGCAGATGGATGTTATCTCGATGTATCAGTCGGGTATTCAAAACGTGGTCGCCAGCGGCGGCACTGCGCTGACCAAACCACAGATAAAACTGATACAACGCTTCACCAACAACATCACCGTGCTCTACGACGGCGATGCCGCGGGTATTCATGCGGCATTGCGAGGAATAGACATGTTTTTGGAAGAAGGGTTTAACGTGAAAGTGGTGTTGCTGCCCGATGGAGAAGACCCCGATTCGTATGCACAAAGCCACAATGCGTCCGATTTCATCGAGTATATCCAAACGCATCAGACCGATTTCATCCGCTTCAAGTCCGCGTTGCTGAAAGAGGAAGCCGGAGGCGACCCGCAAAAACGCGCCAACCTGATAAAGGACATTACGCAATCTATTGCGCAGATACCCGACATGATTACCCGTCAGGTCTATATCAAAGATACGGCGGATAAGTTGCAGATTAACGAGCAACTGCTCACACGGGAAGTAACGCGCTTGCGTCAAGCCAAAGCCTCGGAGGCACGCAAACAACAAGAAGAGCAGGAGCGACTCGCCGCCTTTACCCGAATGGACGAGCAAGCGGAAGAAAGACGAAATACCGATGAAACCGCGGATAATCGCACCGTGCCGACAAGTGTACGCGCCACCGGTCGGCTGGAGGAGAACTACCGCAATTTGCTGCAAGTGGTAGTGCGCTATGGGGAGCGACCGCTGTATCAGTTGGAAGACGGGACGTTTATCAGCGCAGGAGACTATATATTAGGGCAGTTGGCTGCCGACCAGATAGCCGCACCCAATGCGTTGTTCGCCAAGGTAGTAGATGAGTTTCAGGCACATAGCCATGAAGAAGGCTTTGTAGCAGAAACATTCTTTAAGTTTCATACCGACCCGCAAGTGAGTGCGTTAGCCGTAGATTTGATAGCAGAGCGGTATCAGTTGAGCCAGATGTTTATGAAGCAGACGGTATCGGAGAATGTGGTGAAGAAGATAGAGGACAACACGGAGATAAAGCAGTTACCCACCACCATCACCAACCTGTTGCTGGAACTGAAACTGACCGTAGTGAACGAGCGCATCGATGAGTTGGAGCAACAGTTGAAGGAGGCGCAACGTGAGAACGATTGGGATAAGATGAAACCGCTGCTGGCATTGCAACCGCAGTTGCTCAGCGTACGCAATGAGTATTGCCGATTGCTGGGAAATAGGGTGATGAACTGAGTGTGGAACCAGGAACAAAGACTAATTTGTACATTACATTATGTTATTTGGTGAGATTGCGTATGGTCCTATCCATTCAAGGCGTTTGGGGACATCGTTGGGGATGGAGTTGATGCCGTTGACCGACAAACTATGTACGTTTGACTGCATCTATTGTGAGTGCGGATTTAATCAGCCCGTGTCGCACCCCGTATTGCCGACAAGGGAAGAAGTGAGGAAAGCATTAGAGCGGAAGTTGCAGACCTTGGCAGCCGAGGATGTTCTGCTTGACGTGATTACCTTCAGCGGCAACGGCGAGCCTACGCTGCATCCCGATTTTCTCGGTATCATCGAAGATACATGCCACCTGCGCGACGTGTATTGCCCGCAAGCGAAAGTGTCGGTGTTGAGCAATAGCACACAGTTAGGACGCAAGGATGTGGTGGAGGCATTGCGCTTGTGCGACAATAGGATATTGAAATTAGACTCTGCCATTGACACCACTATGCGGCTGATTGACCAGCCTGTGAATAGCAACCTTACCGTAGCGCAGATAGAGGCATATCTTTCCGTGTTCAACGGTGATTTCACGTTGCAGACCTGTTTCCTGCGAGGCGAATATCGGGGGCAAACGATAGATAACACCACGCCCGAAGAATTGGCTGCATGGTATGCCGCAGTAGAGCGGTTGCAACCCAAGCAGGTGATGATATACGTGATAGACCGCGCCACGCCCGTGAAGACGCTGGAGAAAGTGAGCAGAGAGGAGATGGAGCGTATCGCCGCGCCGTTGAGGAAAAAAGGAATAGACGTTGTGGTTAGTGCATGAAAGTATTGGTAGCACCATTGAACTGGGGACTGGGGCATGCCGCGCGATGTGTGCCGCTGATACATCGCTTCTTGGTACAGGGCGATGAAGTGGTGCTGGGCGGAGACGGCGAGTCGCTGGTACTGCTGCAAAAGCACTTCCCTACTCTGCCGGTGGTGCGTCTCGCCGATTTATCTTTATCTTATTCATCAGGTGGAAGCCAAGTGGGTGCAATGCTTCGGGCATTGCCCAAGATTGTGCGTGCCGCATGGGCAGACCATCGTTTGTTAGGGGAACTTTTGGATAGAGAGCCTTTTGATTTGGTGGTCTCAGACAATCGGTTCGGGCTGTTCTCGCGGAAGACACGGTGTGTGTATGTTACTCACCAGTTGCATATCCGTTTGCCTCGTATGTATCGGTGGTTAGAGCCGCTTGCAGCGCGGCTGCACGGGTGGGTCGGTCGGCACTATGCGGAGGTGTGGGTGCCCGACTATGAGGATGTAGAAAGAAGCCTGTCGGGGGAGTTGGGGCATCCCAAGAAGCAGGGCTACGGAGCGGTCCGATATATCGGACCTTTATCACGGTTTGAGGGACTAATAGAGCCGATGAAACCGAGCAGAATCGGAAGTTTTGAGGTAGTGGCAGTATTGAGCGGGTTGGAGCCTCAGCGGAGTATGCTGGAGGAAGAGATAGTGAGCCGATATGTCGGCAGAGCGGAGCGGGTACTGATTGTGGAAGGGAAGCCGAGCAAGGCAATGCTGCAAGTAAGCAAAGGAAACATTACCATTGTGCCCTATATGGACGATGCACAACTGATGACCCTGTTGCAACAAGCACAACGAATCATTGCCCGTTCGGGGTATTCCACGATTATGGATTTGGCAACGATGCATCTTTTAGATAAAGCAGAATTGATTGCTACCCCCGGGCAGCCGGAACAGGAATACCTGCAAGACAGGGTACGGGATCGAAACTATAAAAACGGTTAAATACACAATGCTTAATATCTCTATTGTAACATATAATCCCGATTGGCAGGGCGAGGTGCTACCGCTTGCCGAAGAATTGCTGACAGTGCGAGCACTACATAGGCTCTACATTATTGACAATAGTCCCGAGCCGTTAGCGACCGACCTTCCCGAAAAAGTGCGCTATATTCACACGGGCAAAAATGTAGGATACGGACGGGCGCATAACATTGCTATTCGCGAGAGTATTTATGATGAGATACCGCTGCATTTGGTGATGAACTCAGATATTATTGTGAAGGCAGAGGATATTGATGCGCTGTGCGCGTTCATGCAATCTCAACCTGCGGTGGGGCAGTTGATGCCTCGTGTGGTTAATCCGCAAGGTGAGTTGCAACACCTATGCAAGTTGCTCCCTACTCCATTGGATGTCTTTGGCAGACGTTTCCTGCCGGCATCGTGGATGCGCAAGCGGAATGCGCGATACGAATTGCACGATGCGGACTATTCTCGTCCGATGAATGTACCGTACTTGAGCGGTTGTTTTATGTTGTTACGCACGGAGGCAGTGCGGAAAGCACGCTTGTTTGACGAGCGTTATTTCATGTACCCCGAAGATATAGACCTGACGCGCACTATCCACCGCGATTATCTAACGCTCTACTATCCCGCTGTAACCATTGCACATAACCATAAGAAAGCATCCTACCACTCGTGGAGGATGCTTTGGGTGCATATCGTAAATATGTGCCGCTATTTCAACAAATGGGGGTGGTTCTTTGACGCAGAACGCAGAGAATTCAATAGAGAACTAAAGTAGTAGTTTTCTGCTTTGTTATGTTTGATACTATCAACAATCTTACAACCAATATAGTTTCTAAATTATACCAATCAATGTAGTTCAAAGTATTATGCCCATATTACATGGAACGCATATCTACGACCACCATCTGTATATTGGTAACGCCGTTGTAGGTGTTGGGCTCGACGTGGTAGCATATATCCACGCTGCCTCCGTTCTGGAGGTGGAGCGCCTTATCGCCCTGCCCGAAAGCGATGCCCGTGATGGCGGCCGTGCGGTCGGTTACGTCGAGCCGCAGGTGCTCGCCCATCTTGCCGACGCGGCGCGTGCCGTGGTTGTTGATTAGGCCTCGCGTGAGGAAGACGGGGCGGGGATTGCCCGGACCGAAAGGCTCCAGATGGCAGAGGATATTGAAGAACTGCGGGGTGATGTCCTCGAGCGCTATCTCCGCCTCCACGCGGATGACGGGCTGCATCTGCTCCGCCGTGATATGGGCGGCTACATACTCCTCGAAGCGCCTCTTGAACTCGGGCAGGTCTCGCTCGTGCATGCTCAGTCCGGCGGCGAACTTATGCCCGCCGAAGTTGGTCAGCAGGTCGCGGCAGGAGTCGATGGCGGTGTAGATATCGAAGGTGCTGACGGAGCGCGCGGAGCCGGAGATGATACCGTTCTCGCCAGCGGTGAGGACGATGGTGGGGCGGTAGTAGGTCTCGGTGAGGCGTGAGGCGGCAATGCCCACCACACCTTTGTGCCACGTGGGGGAATAGACGACGGTGGTGTGTTTCTGCTCGTTGTCAGGGTCTTGGCGGAGCAAGTCGAGCGCCTCCTCGGTGGTGCGGGTGTCGAAGTCCTTGCGCTCGGTGTTGTAGGTGTTGACGGCTTCCGCCTGCCGGCGGGCAAACGCCTCGTCGTCGGTTATCAGCAGTTCGACCGCCGCCGTGCCCGAGTGGATTCTGCCGCAGGCGTTGATACGCGGACCTATCTTGAAGACGAGGTCAGAGGTGTTGATACTCTTCTCGCTTATGCCCGCCACCTGCATGATGGCGCGGATACCCACCGAGGGGTGGGCGTTCATCTGCCGCAAGCCGTAGAAAGCGAGCAGTCGGTTCTCGCCCGTGATGGGGACGATGTCTGAGGCGATAGCCATGGCGGTCAGGGGCAGGAGCGGGTAGATATGCTCCATGGGGATACCTGCGCGCATGGCGTATGCCTGCACCAACTTAAAGCCCACGCCGCAGCCGCTCAACTCCTTGAAGGGATAGGAGCAGTCGGCACGCTTCATGTTGAGCACCGCCACCGCGCGGGGCAGTTCGTCGCCCGGGGTATGGTGGTCGCAGATGATGAAGTCGATATGTCGTTCGCGGGCATATTCCACCTTGTCCGTTGCCTTGATACCGCAGTCGAGCGCGACGATGAGGGAGCAGCCCTCCGCCTCGGCGGTGTCGATACCTTGGAAAGAGATGCCATAGCCCTCTTTGTAGCGGTCGGGGATGTAGTAGATGAGGTTATCGGTCTGCGTGCGGAGGAAGGTGTACATGAGTGCCACGGCGGTGGTGCCGTCCACGTCGTAGTCGCCATAGACCATGATGCGCTCGTGTTCTTTTATCGCGCGCTGCAGGCGCTCCACCGCGGGCTCCATATCCCGCATGAGGAAGGGGTCGTGCAAGGCTTTGAGCGAGGGGCGCACGAAGGCGCTCGCTTCGTCTTTGGTGCGAATGCCGCGCACCACGAGCAACCGCGCCGATGCCTCGCTGATACGCAACTCACGCGCCAGCCGCTTGCAGGCGGCAGCCTGCTCGTCAGAAAAGGGGGATATGTGCCAATGGGAAGTCATGTTTGAGGGATGAAGGATAAAGGATGAAGGATGAAAGACTGATTAGTTTTGTAGGATGAAAGATAAAGGACTTATTACACTCGTATCTGAGTTTCAGAGCAGAACTATTTAGTCTTTTATCCTTTATCTTTCAGTGAGCGTAGCGAACGGTCCTTTATCCGTAAAGCCAAAGTCGTCTGCGTCTTTCCAGAGGGGAAGGATGTCGCGGAAGTGCCAGAGTTTCTGCATGTCGAAGTCGGCTATGCGGGTGCCCTCTTCGTCGTCGGCGAAGTGCACGATAGGTTGCAGGCGCGTGTCGTAGGCAACGGAGTGTCCGTTGTAGTGCAAGCCCATCCCGTCATCGCCCACGGGGTTCACCGCGGCGATATAGCATTGGTTCTCAATGGCTCGCGCGGGCACCAGCACGTCCCAGTACTGTATGCGTATGGAGGGCCAGTTCGCCATCACCAAGAGGATGTCGTACTCGTTGCGCCGCGTGCACCGTGCCCAGACGGGGAAGCGCAGGTCGTAGCATACCATGAGGCGGAAACGTGCGCCGCGATAGGTGATGACCTTATCGTCTTTCGCCACCTCGCCTGCTGTGAAGAACTCCGCTTCGCCGCCGTGGGCGTAGAGGTGGCGTTTGTCCACGAAGATAGGCGACTCCGTCGGGCGCAGGAAGAACGCGCGGTTGTAGAGCCGTCCGCCGTCTTCGCAGATGAAGGAGCCGACGATAGCCAGATGGTAACGGTCGGCGCAGCGTTGCAGGCGCTGCATGGTCTCGCCGTGGACGGATTCCGCCAACTCAGGGCGGTCGGTGCAGAAGCCCGTGCTGAACATCTCAGGCAGCAAGGCTACATCGGCGTTTCCTGCCAATGTAGCCAAGCGTTCTTCAGTAAGGTGCAGATTCGTCTCCTTATCTGCCCAAGCGATGGGGTATTGCAGTAGTGCTACCTTCATACAATTATGAATTATGAATTATGAATTATGAGACTCATGCTCTGAAGTTCAATTCCAATGCACTCATAATTCATAATTCATAATTCTTAATTAAATAATCACTTCGCTGCGGGTTTGGCGATGGTCTCGCGCATGGCGGTGTCGGCTTGGATGTTCTGCATGCGGTAGTAGTCCATGATGCCGAGGTTGCCGTTGCGGAATGCCTCTGCCATAGCCTGTGGCACGAGTGCCTCTGCCTCGATGACACGGGCACGCGCCTCTTGCGCCTTGGCTTTCATCTCCTGCTCGCTGGCGATAGCCATCGCGCGGCGCTCCTCTGCCTTGGCTTGTGCGATGTTCTTATCCGCTTGCGCTTGGTCCATCTGCAGTTGGGCACCGATGTTCTTACCTACGTCAATATCCGCGATGTCGATACTCAGGATTTCGAATGCCGTACCTTCGTCCAAGCCCTTGCTGAGCACGAGTTTGGAGATGCTGTCGGGGTTCTCGAGCACCTGCTTGTGGCTCTCAGCGGAGCCGATGGAACTGACGATACCTTCGCCTACACGCGCCAAGACGGTGTCTTCACCGGCACCACCGACCAACTGGCGGATGTTCGCGCGGACGGTAACACGTGCCTTTGCAATCAACTGAATACCGTCTTTCGCCACTGCCGTTACGGGCGGGGTGTCAATGACCTTGGGGTTGACCGACATCTGCACTGCCTCGAACACGTCGCGACCAGCCAAATCGATGGCGGTAGCCATCTGGAAGGGCAACTCCATGCTCGCCTTGTTGGCAGAGACGAGGGCGTGCACCACGCGCTCGATATGTCCTCCGGCGAGGTAGTGCGCCTCGAGCCCGTCGCGCTTCACGTCCTGCAAGCCCGCCTTGTGCGCCTCGATGAGGCAGTTCACAATCTTGGTGGGGGGCACCTTACGGATGCGCATGAGGAACAACTGTACCAAGGAGATACGTACACCACTCACTTGTGCGTTTATCCACAACATAAACGGCACATAGTAGAAAAAGATAATCAGAAAAATGCCGAGAATAACCAGCAGAATAATTGTAAAGATATCCATAATGATTAATAGGACCCCCTCCGTCTCCCCCTACGAGGGGGAGGGTTGGAGAGATTAGTTTTAATTAGTTTTAGTATTTTTTTCATCTCCCTCGCAAAGAGGGCAGAGAGAGTCTTACTCCTCCATTTCTTTGGCGGCTTTCTCCAAGTTTTTGATTTTCTTGCCGGGTTTGGCGAGGGGGACTTGCGCGTCTATCTTCGTGTCAAGCCCCATCTTCTCCAACGCACGGCTTTTTAAGAATCCATAGATAGCCAATGCACACAAAAGGAGCGACGCGCCCAGCGTGATATGTCCTGCGAGCGAACTGATAAGGCTGTATGCCACCCAAACAGCGCCGCCCAAACAAGCAAAACCTGCGATGCCCCCGATGCCGAAGCCCGGCAGCAGAAACATCTCCACCAACAGCAGTCCCACGCCTGCCAATACCAATAATGCTACTAATGCGATGTACATAATAGGACCCTCCCCGTCCCTCCCTTAAAGGGAGGGGGTAAGGAGATTAGTTTTTAGTTATACAATACTTTTAAGGGTAACAATATACATGTTGACCAAACGATTCAAAATTGAGTTATGTCGCCCCGTTGGGGCTTTCATTTAGGAACTTCCCCGCATACGTAGGGGCAAGCCCCTACGCTAATCTATATCGCCCCTTCGGGGCTTGCATTAGGTAATCAATATAAATTAACTCGTATATCATTACCGTGTTAAGTCTCCCTTTCTGGGTCCCTGAAAAATCTTTGATTTTTGGGGTGGATTTTGGGAGATTTAGAGGGTCATCGTTTTCACCAACTCCGGGACGCCTTCGGAGGCTTTCTTGCGGATGTGGGTTACGCGATTTCGGTAGATGCCGAACTCAGGCATGCCGGGGTCAATCACGTAGATGGGGGCGTGGGCGGGTACGTACTCCAAGAGCGACGCCGCGGGATAGACATTGAGGCTGGTGCCGACGACAATCATGATGTCCGCTTGGGACGCTATCTCGCACGCCCGCGGGAAGTTGGGCACTCCCTCGCCGAAGAAGACGATGTAGGGGCGCAGCAAGCTGCCGTCGGGGTGCCGGTCGCCGTAGTGTTGCTCCCAACCCTCGAGGTCCACGGTCGCCGTCTCGTTGATGTCCGAGCGGAGTTTGCGTATCTCGCCATGGAGGTGGAGCACGTCGTGTGCGCCGGCGCGCTCGTGGAGGTCGTCGATGTTCTGGGTGATGATTTGCGTCTGGGGGAAGCGTGCCTGCAACTCGGCGATTGCCACGTGAGCGGCATTGGGCTGCGCGGCTAAGGTATCGCGGCGACGCGCGTTGTAGAAGTCCACGCATAACTGCGGATTGCGTAGCCACGCTTCGTGGGTGCACACGTCCTCCACGCGGTACTTCTCCCATAGTCCGTCCGCGTCGCGGAAGGTGCCCAAGCCGCTCTCTGCGCTCACCCCCGCACCGGTAAAAACCACTATCCGTTTCATAGACTTTTTGTTCGTTTGCGCTGCAAAGATACAGCATTTTTTTTGATTATGCAAATAATTTTTACAATTTCGTCAAAAACACTTGTCCATTGAGCGGGTGAGGCTTTCGGAGATGGTCTTGGTCTAATTGGATGTGTCTTGTTTGGTGAGTTCGGCGATGACAAAATTGCGCAGGATGCGGTAGGGTTTGTCCGCCGTCTGCATCTGCCTTTCGAAGGCTTTCAACCAAAAGGCTCTGCGGTCGGGATCTGCCAATTCGATTCTGGCTTGTTGGACAGCGTGTGTGAAGTTGGCATTGAGGGTGCGCTGGCGGGAAGAGATTTTCTTCGGGTTTTTGTGTTTGGGGTAGTGGGAGACGACTTTCTGCCCAAATCGCGTGCAGAAGTAGGTCTCACTGTTGTTGTCAATTCGTCCGTTGACGTTGGCGACGGGGTCTTGAAAGGATACTTTTGCCATAGATGCGGTGGTTTAATATGGTTAATTTATTTTACTGACATCTAAACGATGATGATGCTTTTGTTTCAAACATGACCTCGAAATAAGAAACATATTTTTCAGCAGGCGAGGACGCCTGCGCACCCGGACACATCGAAACGATGATGATTCTTTTATATCAACAAAATTTTCCAAAAATTATACAAATATTATTTTTTCTTAAACATATAATTATCGTATAATTAATCATTAATTCATTACCAAAAACCAAATTAGTATTTGACTGCTGAAAGGATGGTCTCTATCGGCTTTATTCATTATTTCGTGTTTGCGTTATTGCCTCTTCTTCATGTCAGGTTTTTGGCGGCTCTTTTTGCCGTCTTTTTACCGTCTTTTTACCGTAATTATCTCGGAGACGGTGCAAAGGTAGCATTTTTGTTTGATTTGTGCAAATATATGGCGTCCTATTATCATCCAAACGATGATTTTTTTGCAAAAACATCTAACTTTGCTTGCAGATACCAATAATTTTTACTAATTTTGCCGCGAAATTTGCAATTAGACTAAAAAATCTTATCCAAACCATACGCAATATTAAAAAAACTCTGCATTTAATAACATCATCTAAATTAACATATTAAAATTTTAAGTGTATGAAAACCCAATTTAAGTATGCAGCGATGTTTTTTGCTGCAGTTGCTATGGTTTTTGCCGGGTGCAAAAGCCCAGTGGAAAAGGATTTAGAATCCGATTACGATGAGCATGCCAACGTGAAGGAGATGACTCCTGACGAGCAAAAAGACTATTTGGTGGAAGTAGGCAAAGAGTTTATCGCTACTTTCAATCCGGAAGATCAACAGGGAACCGTTGAATTGGCGGCAGGTCTGTATAATAAGTACCAAAATTGGGATTGGGAAGTGATTGGCGAGCAGATGGAGGATGAATTTAATAAATTGGATGCCCAAGGTTTCTTCCGCATGCCTGCCCGTATTGCCGCACTGGTAACAGGCGAGGCAACGACTATGGATACCAAGGAGTTCTTGATCTCGTTTGCCGTAGCAGGTCGCTTGTTTGAGTTTGATGAAAAAACCAAAACAATGAAAGTATCCGAGACCAAGGACGGTAGCATTGTTGCTCGATTCAAAGATGAGGATGGTACAGATTGTGAACTGAAAGTGTGGGGTGAAGGAAAAACCACTACTGTTACGTTTACATACGATGAGTATCGTTGGGAGGATGAGTATGATGATTATGGAAATTATGTAGGCTCAAAAAAAATCTACGAGGGGACTCGCATTATCAAGGCTGAGGTTCCTGCAGAAATACACATGTATCTCAAGCAAGGCAGTACCACGATTATGTCTGTTGAGTTCGCATGGGAGTCCAATTTCAAAGACTATGTCAATCACTCTTTGTCTATGAAGATTACCAATATCACATGGAATCAGGAGTTGAAAGCCTCTACCAAGGAGGCTTCAGCGGCTTTCTCGCTCATGTATGGCGATACCAAACTGATTGTTGCTGCGGTGGATCTGCCTAAGTACAAACTGATTGATTGGGAAGGCGGTAAGGATATTACATTGGAAGAAGGTGAGAGTTGGATTGAGCAGTATGACGATCAATACAAAACCATCTTGGGCAGTTTAGGAAAAGGAGAAGGTGTAGTGGATATTATGGGCAAGGTCCGTGGAAAGATGTCCGTCAGCGATGGAGCCGGTTTCTATGATGCTATGACACAATGGGAAAACACCAATTATGCGACTGATTTGGAAGATGAAACAGCATATTGCGGTGTATATAACAATTATATACACGTCGGTCTGTACTATGGTGGAAAAACGGAGCAGGCGCGGGTGAAGATGCAGCCGACTTATAGTTATACCAATGACTATGGTGAGGATCGCTACAATTCCGTTCCTGTTTTGTATTTCCCGAAAGACGGTACAACCTACGAAGTGGTTACGTTCTTTGAATCGGCTAAATTCAATGTGCTGATTGATTTGGCTGAAGATTTAGTAAATGCCTACAAGGATTTGGATACGGGTCACTTACTATTTGACGGTGGGCGTATAGAACTCAACTAATGCGTCGCAGGCTATTTATAACAGCCACTTTATGCATAGGATGTTTGCTTGTAAAAGGGCAAACATCCTATGATACTTTAACTATCTCCAAGGAGATAGAGGAGGTGGTGATAGTACAGCAACGCAGTTCTCGCTTTGTAGAAACCACAGGCAGCCAATTAGTAGTCAACATGGCGGAGATAGCCTCAATGCCTAAGTTCTTAGGCACGAGCGACCCCATCCGCTATATCCAATCGCTGCCCGGGGTGCAAACCAACAACGAGACCACAGCGGGCATATACGTACAGGGATGTGATGATTATCAGACGCTTACGAGCATCAACGGAGCCCCCATCTACTATCCCAACCACCTATTAGGGCTCTACTCTACTTTCATTGCCCCCCATTTCACCACTATGACTCTGGAGCAAGCCGAACATAGCGGTACGATGGAGAATAGAGTGGGAGGATTGGTGAATATGACCACGCACCACCGGCAGCCCTCTCGTTTTCAAATGGAGGGTAATATCGGGCTGGTTAATTCCGACCTGACGCTTGCTATTCCCTGCGGTAAGAAGTCCGCATTGTGGCTCTCGGGGCGCGCCTCGTATATCAATATGCTATACGGCAAATGGTTGTCTATGGACGGTATGGATGTACGCTACGGATTTGGAGACGGAAATATCACCTACTCTATCCATCCGAACGAGAAAGATGAGATTCTTTTCTCCGGTTTCTACAGTCGAGATAAGATGGGAATAACCGTCTCTGAGGCGGCAAAGGTGGGTGTGGTGTGGTACAACGCGATGGGGCAAGTGGCGTGGAATAGGCAGTTGGCAGACGGCGATTTCCGTTCTACCATGAGTTACTCCGGCTTTGAAAACAATATCCTTGTTAATAGTTTGCTTGCAGACGTCAGGACTATGGCAGGATGGGCTTCGCTGGATTGGAAAAACAGATGGACAAAGCAGTTCTCCGACCTTTACCTGCTGCAAACGGCTATCGATTATGCGCATTATTTCTATACCCCCTTGGGATTCGAGCAGTCGGGCATCACGAGTATGGATTCCACTTTTCTATACCCGATGTCTCACGCCGATGAAGTGTCGGTAGGTGCCGATTGGACGCATTATGTATGCCACTGGTTTGATTACAGCATCGGTTTGCATGGCAGTTTTTACCATCGGGATAAATGTTACGGGACAGTGGATCCGAGGCTGACCTTTCGCTTCCAACCCGCAGAGAATCACGAGATAAGCCTTCATGCAGGTACCTACACTCAGTACTTTCACAAAGCGGGACTGACAGGCGGCGGTCTGCCCACGGATTTCTTCATGGCTGCCGACTCGCTTTTTGCTCCTGAGCGGGCTATCGCCACTAACCTGCGTTATACAGCCTCTTTTCTGAACGGACAACTCTTCTTGCAAACCGAAGCCTACTTCAAACAGTTGTACGGCATTGTGGAATTGACCGGCAATATCTTGCAGTTGGTGAACCACGGTTTTCAATACGAAGACTGTCTTATTCGGGGAGATGGTCACAACTACGGGCTTAACCTGCTGCTGCAACGCACACGCGGCATCGTAACGGGATATGTGAGTTATTCTCTCAGTTGGGCGCGCCGCAAACTGCCGACGCTGGACGGAATAGATGACTATATCTATGCGGCAAGCCACGAGCGGCGACATGACCTCAATATCGTCCTCAACGCGCAGTTTGCTAAACGATGGAACATCGGCGCTCAATTTGTATTGGCAAGCGGGCTTCCCTATACCAAAGCCGAAGAAGCATATATGCTCAACGGGCAAATGATATGCCGCTATTCTACTTTCAACGGTGCACACATGGGTTTGTATAATAGGTTGGATTTGTCTTGCTCGTGTGATATCATCAAGAAGAAAAACCATGAGTTGGGTATTAATATCTCCCTATACAACGTTTATTGCCACAAGAATCAGCAGTTTGTGGTGTATAGAGAAAACCTGAAACCGATACAAGGTACCACCTTGTCAACCATTATCCCATCCGTTAGCATCTATGGAAAATTTTAAGTACATCGTGTTGTTATCTTGTTTCCTTTTGATGGCATGCCAAGAGGAAGCAGACCATACTCGGATGGTCGTGGAGGGCTGGATTGACGAGGGGAAGCACCCTATCGTGATGGTACATAGGAGTTATAGCCTGCATGCCGAGAATGACCCTGATAGTACCACGCTGATAGATGTCATTGCTGACCAAATGGTATTGTTCGGCAGAGTGGCTATATCGGACGGAATAGACACGGTGGTACTGACGGGAAAAGTGGATACCAACTATATGCCGCCGTATATCTATACCACAGTTTTTATGCGTGGAGAAGCAGGAAAAACGTATCATTTGCTGGCAACTGACCATGGTTTTGAAGCCTCTGCCAGCACTACCATTCCTTATGAAAAACCCGTGGTGGATTCTTTCGCGGTGCAACACCGAGCAGGGGAAATCTATCCTCAATTGTTGGCATACGCCTCACAACTAACGATAGGCGAACACTATGTGGTAATGACCAAAACCAACCCGAGAGGACAGTACAAGATATGCCCGTTAGGTGTTTTTGAAGCGGATAAACCCCAAAGGAGCATTGATGTGAAATACTACTCCGTAGGCGAATTGGATTTGACAAATATGACGGAGCAAACCGACTCCACACGCTACGATACAGTATATGTCAAGTTGGCACATATCGGAGATACTGAGTATCAAATCTTTGATTCTTTTGTTGCACAAAGTATCACACAAGGCATCTTTTTTATGGAAACGCACAGCAACATCGAGACCAATATCCGAAATGGCAACGGGTATTGGTGCGGTATGGCGGCAAATGAGTATAAGGTAATCATGCAATAATTGTAAAACACCCCCTAAAATTATGGCAATGATATACATGTTGACCCGGCGATTCAAAATAGAGTTATGTCGCCCCTTCAGGGCTTGCATTTGATAAATAATTTGGGTCAACTCGTATGTCATTACCAAAATTATAGTGTCCATTTAGGAACACAATGCCAACCGCGATAATCAGTATGTTTTCAGTGTCGCCCAAGAGAAATGCCCAAAGCGCAAAAACAATAGCTTACCCAACCACCGCCAGGATGACCTTTTGTGGGATTTTTTATACAAAAAAAGTGCAATGATTGATAATTCTTCATTGCACTTTCTCTGTTTCTTATAAGTCTGTATCCACTTTACGCAATCCCCTACTGCTCATAGTCCACGGCGGCGCGGGCGGAGCGCACTTTGGCGATGTAGCCCGCTACTTTCAGGTGCTCGGGGTGGTTTTGGTAGGTGTCTACATCCTCCCATGTGCGGAACTCGCAGATAAGGCAGACGTCGTAGTCTGTCTTTTTTGCATTGGGGATGTTGATACCCACTTCCTCTGAAACGAGGACGTCTATCTTCTCGCGCAGGGAGAGCAAGCCCTCTTTGATGATCTGGGCATTCTCCAACTTGGTGTGCCCCTCCGCCTCGTCTTGCAGGCGGAAAAATACGATGTGCTTAATCATTTGTTTTCTCCGTTAAAGTCCGTTAAAGGACCATTAAAACCTCCGTTAATTGCCGTTAATTATTCGTTAATATTATGTAGTTATGTCGCCCCTTCGGGGCTTGCAAGGAGGGGGACCTTGTATTCGTAGGGGCGAGCCCCTACGCTGGTTTATGTCGCCCCTTCGGGGCTAAAATGCAATAATCAACATGCAAAGATTAACATCTTACCAGATACTTACTCGGTTTTCGGGGGCGAGGTACATGGGCGATTCGGGGGTTACGTGCCATGCGTCGTACCATGCGCCGATATGCGGCAGCGCGCCGTTCACACGCCAGCGACCCAGCGAGTGGGGGTCTGACTTCGTGCGGTTGAGTATCTCCTCGGGGCGGATATTGCCTGCCCATACGTTGGCATAGGCGAGGAAGAAACGCTGCTCGGGGGTGAAACAGAGACCCTCAACATTCCCGCAGGAGGGAGCGTTTTTAGCAGGCGAGGACGCCTGCGCACCCGGACGGGCTTGCGCACCTGTGGCGTTTTGGAAGGCGTGGAAGGCTATTTGGAGACCTCCGTGGTCGGCGATGTTCT
>JBJECI010000137.1:0-14756 GCA_051870915.1 Paludibacteraceae bacterium | reverse complement strand
GCGTTTTGGAAGGCGTGGAAGGCTATTTGGAGACCTCCGTGGTCGGCGATGTTCTCACCTAAGGTGAAAGCGCCGTTGGCGAAGACACCCGGGGCGACCTCGATATGGTTGAAGTATTCCTCCATCACCTTTGTGCGGGCATCGAAGTTGGCTTTGTCCTCATCCGTCCACCAGTTGATGAGATTGCCGTCTTTGTCGAACTGGCAGCCCTGGTCATCGAAGCCGTGGGTCATCTCATGCCCGATGACCACGCCGATAGCGCCGTAGTTGAAGGCATCATCCGCCTCCATGTCGAAGAAGGGATATTGCAGGATGCCTGCGGGGAAGCAGATTTCGTTGCTGCTGGGGTTGTAGTAGGCGTTGACGGTCTGCGGGTTCATGTACCACTTCGTCTTATCCACGGGCTTGCCGAGGAAACTGAGGCTGTACTCCTGCTCGAACTTCGAGGCGCGGAGCAGGTTCTCGTAGTAGGGCAGCGAGGCATCGATGTTGA
The DNA here is from genome assembly GCA_051870915.1 of Paludibacteraceae bacterium. GTDB lineage: Bacteria > Bacteroidota > Bacteroidia > Bacteroidales > Paludibacteraceae > Colicola. Next base: position 14,263 of record JBJECI010000137.1, on the reverse strand, counting down.
GGGCGGTGTAGTCGCGCCATGTATCGGGATAGCCGATTTTGATGGTGATGCTGTTCAGTTTCTCCAAGGCTTTTACCTTGGTCTCATCGGACATCCACGTGAGCGCTTCGATACGCTCGCCAAAGGCTTTTTGCAGGTTCTTCACGAGGGTGAGCATGCGCTCTTTGTTCTCCTCGGGGAAGTATTTCTTCACGTACATCTGTCCGACGGCTTCGCCGAGGGTGCCGTTGACCATCGCCACGGCGCGTTTCCAGAGCGGGCTGGGCTCCTCTTTGCCGGAGAGCACCTTGCCGTAGAAGGCGAAGTTCTGCGCGTAGATTTCCGAGGAGAGGTAGGCTGCGCTGCCGTCGATGACCTGCCATGTGAGCAGGGTCTTGATGTCCTCCAGCGGCTCTTCTGCGAGCAGTCTGCCGCACTCTTGCAGGTGGCGCACCTGTCCTACGCTGAGACTGTCGGGCGCGATAGCCATCGCGGAGAAATAGGTGGTCCAATTGATTTGCGGCACGAGGGTCTGCAGGTCGGCGACGGACATCTTGTTGTAGTTGGCTTGCGGGTCGCGCAGTTCCACGTTGCTGAAGGCGGCACCGGCGATACGGGTCTCGAGGCGCAACACGGTAGCCGCTTTTGCCTCCACGTCATCGAAGCCGTAGAGGGCGAACATCTTCGCTACGTGCTCGCGGTAGGCATTGCGGATGCGGGTGGTGGCTTCATCGGTGTCGAAATAGTACTCTTTCTCGCCGAGTGCGAACCCGCCTTGGTATTCGTTGAGGATGTTCATCGAGGAGTTCATGGCATCGGCATCCACATACATGCCCCAGAGCCCCACTTCGTAGGAGCGTCCGAGCAGTTCGCTGAGTTGGTCACGGCTGGTGAGGGCAGCAATCTCGTCGAGCGCTTTCTGCACAGGGGCGATACCCTCTTGGTCGCGGCGGGCGGTGTCCATCGCGAGGTTATAGACGTCGCCGATTTTCTGCTCCACGGAGCCTTGCGGGTGGGTGGTCTTGGCAATGTCTTGGATAAGTCCGTTCACCTGCTCGAGGTTCTGCAAACCGAGCTTGTCGAAGGAGCCGAAACGGCTGTACTCGGGGGTGAGCGGGTTGTTCTTCATCCAGCCGCCGCAGGCGAACTGATAGAAATCATTTTGGGGAACGGCAGTCGTGTCGAGGTTCTCGGGACGGATGCCGGTGGTCTGTTGGTGAGTGCAAGATGTAGTCATAAGAGCAATCGTTGCAAGCGAAAAAACGAGTTTTTTCATAATTTATTTATAATTAGTCCATTTTCGAGCGCAAAATTACGCTTTTTTTTGGAGATACGCAAATTTTTTCGTAACTTTGCCGCCGAAATTACTTCAATTATGAATTATGAATTATGAATTATGAGCCCTCTGCTCCACAATTCATATGCACTCGTAATTCATAATTATCAAAGCATGAGCACTCATAATTATTAATTCATAATTCATAATTATCAAATGATTCTTGACAAATTGGAGAACGCCGATTGGTATTTTGACAGCGTTCCGGGCTTTGCCCAGTTTATGAAGTTCTTTAACGAAAACGACTTGGAGGAGATGCCTGCCTGCAAGATTCACTTAGACGGCAACGACCTGTATGTGAACATCCTTGATTTCAAGGGCAAGGAGGAGGAGAACTGCCGCATGGAGGCGCACCGCGACTACCTTGATATTCAGATTCCGCTGACCGAGGATGAGACTATGGGCTGGAAGGCGCAAGTGGACTGCCAAGAGGTTACGCAGGAGTACGACGAGGGCAAAGACGTAGAGTTCTATGCCGACAAGGCTGCGGCGAAGTTTGTAGTGCCCGCCGGGCATTTTGCGGTATTCTTCCCTACCGATGCACACCAACCCGGCATCGCTCCCGGCAAGCAGTATCGAAAGATTATTGTAAAGGCAAAAGCAAATTGCTGAGAAAGACCGCGCTGTGCGCTGTTAGACCGCCTTACGGCTGTTAAACCGCTCACCTTGTTCGCTGAAAGACCGCCTTCGGCTGTCAGACTGATATAGTATTAGAATAGTGGTTAGTGGTTAGTGGTCAGTAGTCAGACAGTGAAACGGTCGGACAACGTAGTGCTCGGACACCAAAGCGGTCGTTAATTCTTTATCTCTCATGAAAATCAATTGGAAGTCATGGTTGCCCTATGTGGTGGCTGTGGTGTTGTTTTTGGGTTTTGCCCTCGCCTATTGTTCCCCCATATTAGAGGGTAAGGTGCTGCAAGCGGGCGATGTGAACAACTGGAAAGGTGCTGCACACGAGGTGCAGACCTATGCCAAGGAAACCGGCGAGACATCGTGGTGGACCAATTCCATGTTCGGCGGTATGCCGACTTATCAAGTGTCCGGTAGCCTCCCCAGCGGTGAGTTGCGTTCCACAATGGAGAAGATAAGCCATTTTGGTTTTTGGGATAATTTGGCTCCCATAGGCATGATAATGGGCTATCTCTTCGGCTTCTTCATCATGTTGATATGTTTCGGTATCAATCCTTGGTTGAGTGTCGTTGGTGCATTTGCCCTTACGCTCTCCACTTATTTTATGCTTATTATCCCTGCCGGTCATGCCACCAAGGTTTCTGCTTTGGCGGCGTTGGCTCCCGTCATGGGTGGTGTATATGCCATATTTCGTAAACGCTACCTGCTTGGGGCACCGATTATGGTTCTCTACGGTATCATCGGTATCACGCTCCACCCTCAGATGACCTACTATATGGTCATGCTGATGGGCGTAATGGGCTGTGCTGAGTTGTATATCCATATCCGCGAGAAGCGTTGGAAAGATTTGGGTATCTCGCTGGCTGTTTTGATAGGATGTGCATTGTTGATTTTTGGTACCAAGGTAAGTTGGTGGCAAATGAATAATAGTTATCTAAAAGAAACAATGCGTGGGGGGCACAGTGAACTAACCCAAACAAGCAGTACCTCTATTAATGAGAAGAGCGGTCTTGATATCGACTATGCAACGGCATGGTCGTATGGCAAGGCAGAAACGCTGACTTTGCTTATCCCCAACTATATGGGCGGGTGTAGCGGCTACGATTTGGGTGAAGACAGTCAGTTGGAGAAGGACCTCAGAAAGATGGGTGTTCCTGCTCGTCAAGCCAAGGGGTTCTGTCAGGGTGCACCTACCTATTGGGGAGAAAAAGCGTTCACCTCCGGTCCTGTGTATGCGGGCGCTATTATCTGTATGCTTTTTGTGTTAGGGATATTGCTTGTTCCCGGTCCGTACAAATGGGCATTACTCATTGCGACTCTTTTCTCGATTACTTTGGCTTGGGGGCGTAACTTTATGGGGTGGACGGAGTTGTTCTTCAATTATTTCCCGATGTACAACAAGTTTCGTGCGGTAGAGAGTATATTGATTGTTGCAGAAATAACTATCCCCTTACTCGGCTTTTTAGGACTGAAAGAATTAGCAGCATTAGAGGACAAAAAGCGTGCCCGTTTGATGATACTCATTGCAGGAGGAGTTACGGCAGCCATTTGCTTGTTTGTCGCCGTCTTTGGCGGTTCGTTTGATGTTACCTCGTCATATGATGCACAATGGAAAGGACAGGTGGGGCAACAAATATACAATGCCGTTCTTGACCAGCGTCATCAGATGATGACCTCGTCTGCTTGGCGTAGTTTGCTCTTTGTTTTATCGGGTACGGCTGCATTGTTGCTTTATGTTTGGAAGAAAGAATTGAAGAACAGTACCTATATATTGGCGGCGGTATTAGGTTGCTTGATTCTGATGGATATGGTGCCTGTAAATCGCCATTTCTTTGGCTCAAAGAATTTTGTCAACCAAAAGGATGATGCTCGATATTTTGCCATTCAGCCATGGGAGGAGCAGATACTGCAAGACCAATCGTTGGACTATCGTGTTTTCAATATGGCAGCAAATACGTTCAACGATGCTCGCACGTCTTATCGTCTTAAGTCCATCGGTGGCTATTCCGCAGCCAAGTTACGTCGATACCAAGACTTGATAGATGCGCATATTACGCAGAATAATTGGACTGTTATTGATATGCTCAATACCAAGTATATCATCACTCGCGACGGGCAGGTACATCTCAATCCCAACGCAATGGGGAACGCTTGGTTTGTGAATAAGGTGGAGTTTGTTGATACACCTGATGAGGAAAGCGAGGCACTCCGTACCCTTGACTTGCGTACTACGGCTGTAGCCGACAAGCAGTTTGCAGAGGTATTGGACATAACGAAACCTGCGGTCTCACCTTTAATGGCGTATGGCGAGGAATATATCCGAATGACGAGTTATGCTCCCAATCGCTTGGAATATGATTTCCAAGCGGAACAAAACAAACTCGTAGTGTTCTCCGAGATTTATTATCCGGAGGGCTGGCACCTGTATGTTGACAATGAAGAGTACCCTATCGGGCGTGCCAACTACGTGTTGCGAGCAGCCGTTATTCCCGCAGGGCACCATGTAGTGCGTATGGAGTTTGTTCCTGCCGCGCTGGCATTGGATAAGTTGTGTTTAGTGATAAGCATTCTTGCTATCTTGCTTTCTCTGGTAGGATTGTGTTGGTCTTTGCTGCGTTGTAGGAAATGAGCGCGGAAGCATTACATACTGTGCTAAACGCCGGCTATCAAAGGAAATCTCTTTTCTCACTTCCTTTACCTACTATTGAGGTTTGTCAGTCAGACCTCACCTTGGTCATACCTGTATATAACGCGGCACAACATCTCTCGAAGTGTCTTGACTCTGTCTTGGGGCAGGAAACCCAATTCAATTATGAGGTTATCTGTATCAATGACGGCAGTCAAGACAATAGTTTGGAGATACTTAAACAGTATGCCCGAAAGTATAACCACCTGCGTGTCTATTCACAGCCCAACGGCGGTATTTCTGCGGCAAGGAATGTCGGTATTGCGCATGCGCGCGGTCAGTATATCGGCTTTGTAGATAACGATGATTATGTGGCGAACAAGTATGTGGAAAAGATGCTGACAGCCGCCTATATGCACCGCGCAGATATAGTGCAGGTAGGATATGACCGCGTCAATAGCAAAGGGGATGTTTTATGGTCGTATCGAAAGGGCGACTTTGTAGCAGAAAGAAAAGAATACGATGCTCTCTATGACTCGCTGCGTGGTACTATCTGGGGCGGATGCTTCCACAGGGATATCTTTCGAGATATTCGTTTCCCCGTTGGCTTTTGGTATGAGGATATGATAAACAAGATGGTACTACTTCGTTTGTCCCAACGCCTTGTTTCCATTGACGAATGTTTGTACTATTGGGTTGCGCGTTCAGACAGCGCGATGTCCACATATTGGAAGTCCTATGATATTGAGGCATTGGACCAAGTGTGGTTGCCGGAACTTCTAACTGACTATGCGGAGCATAGTCTCGGTTTGGTTTCTGACAATATTTTACAAAAACCTATGTACACGAGTACAGTTACATGCTGTATCTGCGTACACACAAATTGCCTCGTCGTATAAGGAAGGCTGTTTTTCTGCTTGCTAAGGATAATCTGAAGCGGCGGGGTTTTTCGGCAGAGGATTCTTACTGTCCTATTCGCTATCGCTATTTTGTATCGTGGGACTGTATCTGCTTTGTGGAGTTCGTTCGTCAAGAAATCTCGAAGCGACTCTAACTGTTCTTTTTTATTTACCTATCAGCCCTTTTGACACATTCCAACGGAAGCGCACCAGTTTCCATCCTTTGCAGGGTTGAGCCTGCAAGGTATAGCCGCAGAATAACACTATGGTGCCGCCCCACTTAACCGCCTCTTGGAAGAGGCGGTTAAGGTACTTGCTTGTGCTAATCGCCAGTGTGCGTGCTCTCTCGCTACGACCTATCTGCAAGGTTAGACGATTAAAATAGTCATCTTCCAACTTTGCTTGTGGGATGGAGTGGTGTAAAACAGGTCCGGGGATGTACATCACCTTCATTCCGAGGGCGTGCATTTTGTCGAAAATATCTTTCTCTTCGGAGGCAAGGAGCAGATTGCCTTTTCGTCCTAATGCCGTGTTGAAGAGTCCCACTTTCTCAAATACGCTTTTTCGGTATGCGGCATTTCCGCCCCCGGGATAGCGTCCCTTCGGGTACTCGCGCGGTTTGTCTCCGTAGTTCATCCAAGCCGTCAGCAGGGCTTTTGTGTAGGGTGTCATCCACGCAGGTTCTTCTGTCTCATACAGCGGCTCAATGGGGCCCCCTAAAGCCATAACTTCGGGATGTGTTGCGAAGAACTGTACGTAATCGTTCAGGTAGTTGGAATCTACCAAAGCGTCATCGTCCACATATACTATCAAATCTCCCTCGGATTCTCGAATCCCTTTGTTTCTTGCGGCGGACAATCCTTGCTCTTTCTCTACCACATATCGGAAGGTAATATCCCGATGTGCAGCAGCAAACTGCTCACATACTTCCCGAGTATTGTCTGTGCAATTATTATCCACCAGCAGTATTTCATACTCGTTCTTTGGAAGTGTGTTAGCAGCAATACTCTCCAAAAGAGGGCGGATATACTTTTGGCGGTTGTATGTGCAAATGATGACCGTTAGCATAGTTTAGGTAGTGGCAATGATATGACGGTAAAAAGTACCCTCTTTATTCGGGTCATAGTGGAATTGTTTACTTTTGTAACTCAGTTTATGTATGGTAAATGTTTTACACACTTGGTCAAACTGCTCCTGAGAAAAAGGTAGGCTTAGATAATTCATTAACATATACTCCAAAGCAGGAGGTATAATCGGAACTTGTTGCCAACAAGTCGGATAATGTTCGGTTGCAATACTAAATGCTAAATGAACGATAGAATAAGATACTAATCTATTCTCGGTTTGCCAATAACGCAACAGAATATCTAATGTTTTTGCGATAATGGGATGGTTGGAACAGGAGGCGATAAAGTTACTTGCTGCGACCACTCTTCCCACTGGAGGCGTATTCTTAAATACGAAAAGCGGGTTATCCGTTACAAAGGAGGGTAAGGTATCGGTTAACAATATCGTAGCATCAATCCAGATGCCGCCTCTATCTCTTAATAGGAAGAGGCGTACAATATCCGAATAGTGGGTTGGAGTGATAATACCCTTGTGATATTTTTGTTGTATGTAATCAGGAATGGTAACATATTGGTTCAGATTATCTTGATTCAGAACAACAACCTCATAATCGCCGGCGTACTGTCGGATAGAGTCGATACAGCGTTTAACCAATGGCGGTGCTGATTCTACGCCTTGGAGCCAACAAGTCCAAATAATCTTCGTTGGTTTTCCACATGCCATATCCTTTATCGGCATATCCTTATCATATCTTTGCAGATAGTCGTAGGTGCCTTTCGTTGATGCTATGGCATTTAATTCTTCATCTTGTGTGAGATAACGGTGCTTTACTTTCAGCAAAGCACATTTCAAACCAATTTTCCTAATAATGTTCATCATGGTGCATTGGTGTTTCTGTATCTATTCATTATTTAGTGCGTAGGGTGGAGATGATGAATCCTCGGAGGGTGGAGCAGGGGTGTGGATAGTGTGCGGGATGGCGGTTTACCTGTTCAAGATACTCGTCATAGCGCGCCTGCCAATTTGCCCGAAGCGTGTCGTTTTTCAAGATAGCACTTGCCTCGCGGACGCAGGCACCAAAGTCTTTTCTCATAGCGTTCTGTGCTTCGGACGCGGGTCCCTTGTAGGGGTTGGTAATGCAATAGGCGTGCGTCTTGCCGTTGCGTGTACGGAAGCGGATATCTTCATTACGGTTAAGCGCCCCTGAAAGTGAGGCGACGGGGTCGATAAAAGATACTTTTGACATAGTCGAGGGTATGAAATAATGTTTATAAATAGTCTATAAAGGAAGCATATAGTTCCTTCTTTGTCTCGGTTATCCTACGTATATCCTACGTATATCCTACGTATATCCTACGTAATGGATACGTTAAGGGCATACCTGTTTCAATATGTTGGCACAAACATCTTGTCCTGTGTCCATAGTATTCCCCCAAAATTTGTTCTTAATCATTGCGCACTGCTTTTTATCCATAACATAATCCAAATTGGCAATGCTTTCACATAATGTTTCCCACTTGTATACACGCTTTCCGCATATATTCTCATTGAACGGATAGTAGAAATCTCTATCTTTTATGTATTCATCCATGTCATAAAGATACAATATCACGTTTTTATCGGGCATAAGGATATAATCATATAAGACAGAGGAATAGTCCGTTATTAACACATCGGTAAAGGGAAGGACACCATATACATCTGTTGTTTCAGGGATAAAGCAGATATGTTCTGTATGATAGGAATTATGTACTTTGGTGTTGGGATGAGGTTTAAGCAACATCAACGCATTTTGTTTTGCCAATATATTCTCTAATTGTTCTAAATTGAAATGTTTCGTAAAGACATCTAATTGCGAGTCTCGCCATGTTGGCATATATATGTAGATTTTTTCGTAGGATTTTAACTTATCGATAAGTAGCCGTGTACTTTGCGGTTCATAGCGAGCGACCATTTGCAAGGTGTCTTCCGTGCTGCAAGTTAAGATTGTATTTCGTGGATAACCCAAATTTAAGCACCTTGTAATAGGAATACGAAATGCATTGGCAAACATTTCAGACTGGAAAGGTGTAGTTGATATAACATAGTCCGGTCTTCGGAACGACTCAGGATGGGTAAAAACTTCTTTGAAGGAATGTTCAACATAACGTTTTGCCAAAGTACCTGTTTTGATATTAAATTCACACCGTTTTAAGCCAACACCATGCCATAGGTTCACAACTGTTGCTCCACCACTTAGGCAGAACATAATATCAGAACTGTAACTATTTACAAACCATGTTTTACTCCTTAGGGCAATCCAGATTCCCTTAGGAGAAAGAACCCACTCAGCCGGTAATCCCAAAGAACGCACCAGCGTGACTGTTTGTCGATTCACACTAAGCCAACAAATTTTTTTATCTTTAATGTTATTTGCCGCATAAATAAAAAGATATTTGGAGTTGTCTGTAAATGTGCCCCTATAACTTCCAAATGCCAATCTATTCTGATTCCGATGGACAAGGAAAGAGAACGGATAAATGATATAGCAAATCAGATAAGCAATCCACTTCATTATTATCGCATTTTAACATCTATAACTTCGCCTGTTGCTTTTGAAGCAAGGGTGTTTAATGATGCGACCGCAACATCGTTAGGGTCTAATAAACTTCCCTCCGGTTCGTTCCCGAAGTTGCTGACACGCATTGGCGTTTTTGTTCGTTCAGGATTGATACAATTTACGCGCACTCCATCAATAAACCACTCTTCGCTGAGTGCTTGTACCAAATTTACTATAGCCGCTTTTGTAGCCGAGTAGATGCTATACATCATTCGTCCACGCGTATAACTTGAAGAGGTATAAAAGAGCAAACTCCCATGGGTTGTTGTCAGGTAGTTAAATGCTTCTTTTGCCACATTGATAACTCCCAGTAGATTAATATTCAAGGACTGTTCTATTTTTTCATAATTCATTGCATTAAGCGCTTCTTTCACCAATATCCCAGCGGTATTGACCACATAATCAATATGTCCTTCTGTATTTGCAACAAGTTGCAATGCTTCTCGTACACATTCAACTTTGCTTACATCAACACCATTCTGACTACGACTGAAGGAATATACCTTTGCCCCAAGTCCCTTTGCCAAATCTACGACATGCTCACCTATACCGTAACTGCCGCCAAATACTACAAGCACTTTCCCGTTGATAGTCTCTGCCGTCTCGGGAAATATCTGTTTGCTATTGCCTTCCTGAGTGCGCAACTGGAATAGTTTATCTAGTAAAAATAAATCCTCGGTATAAGTTACTTTCATGTTAAAAACTTCACCATTCACTATTTTTATAGGCACATCAGGCAGGTATCTGCGAACGACCCCACAATCATCTGTCGTTACAAAGTTCAAATCTTTCAGTGCGATTTCGTAGGCTTTTGCTATCACGCCGCGCTTGAAGCATTGTGGAGTTTGTCCGTTGCGTAACACCGCACGATTAGGTATGGTGTCTATACAATCATTTTTGTCGACTTGCACAATCGTATCCGTAGTCGGGATACAAACATCCACTGCATCGTAGCACTTTAACGCCTCTATACAGTCTGTTATGATTCTGCCATTCAACAAAGGGCGAACAGCATCGTGAAAAATCAGGTTATCTTCATTGTCTGTGTAAGCATTAATAGCGGATAACGATGAATGGTAGCGCTCTCTGCCTCCACACAATATTTTTTTTACTTTTTTGTACTTCCCATTCACCACCATCTGCTCCACATCCATAATAAAGTCATCTTTGCTTACAATGGCAATTTCATCAATCTGCTCATGTTGCTCAAACACATCCACAGTGTGTTCTATTATTTGCTTTCCTGCAACTTTGAGAAACTGTTTAGGTAAGTTTCCTCCTAATCGGTTTCCACTTCCACCTGCCAATATAACTGCTACATTCTTCATGATAAAATGTTTTATTTTTTCCAATACTATGTCAATACCTATCAATGGATGGGCTATATGACGAAATCTACTTTATTTAAATGTTATCGTTGCTATTGGTTTCTTCGCCTTCGGTTATTCTTTCTCGTTCGCGGATAAGTTCATTTTGGAGAGTTTCTACCGATGGAAGTTCCAGTAGATATTTAGAATTATATTTGTCGATTCAATTGTCTGGAAGACCATGCTTAGTCTGTTGTATGGAACTAACTATGCACAAACTGCATTGGGTTACGAAGGAAGTCGAAGATATTAACAATGTAGATTCCATTATCATTCATATAAGTGGGTTGTAGAGGCCCTGCTATCAACACTCTGCGGAATCCGTCAGAAAGACGATTAAGGGATGCCAACTCTTGCGCTTGCTTTGCCTCAGTTGTCATTGCATATGCAGATTGGATATATGTACGATGATAACCTTGATTGCAGACAAAGTCCACCTCGAGTGCCACCCTTTTACGTTTCCCATCAGTATCTCTTTGTTCTACAAAGACCTGCCCAACATCCACAATGCATCCTTGTACACGAAGTTCGTTGTAGATTAGATTTTCTAACAAATGTCCGTCATCGTATTGTCGGAAACCTAAGCGAGCGTTACGAATGCCGAGATCTTCAAAATAGTATTTATATGGAGAATCGATATATTTCTTTCCCTTAATATCATAACGAACAGCCCGCTCTATCATAAATGCGTCCTCCATATATTGCAGATAGTTGGCGATGGTATCACTGGTGATATTACTCTTCTTGACAGAACGGAATGTATTTGCCAATCGCAAAGGATTGGTAAGCGAGCCAACGGACGAAGCAATGGTACTCACTAATTCTTGCAAATCATCATTATGCTCTATATTATGTCGTTCACATATATCTCGCAAATAGGTATGGGTTATTTGGCGGGTAAGATAGGTCTTCTTTTTCTGTTCATCAGTTTCTAATACCACTTGTGGTAACCCTCCATAGTGCATATACTCAATGAGCATAGGTAGTAGTTCTCCTTGTTTATATGCAACAAACTCACTGAAAGATAACGGATGGACGCGTATCTCATCACCTCGCCCACGAAACTCTGTGATTACATCGCGCGAGAGAAACCGTGCGTTACTACCGGTAACAAAAACGTCCACATTTTCTGTTTTGAGAAAACTATTTAGCACATCTTCAAACTCATTCACCCACTGCACTTCATCAAGCAATACATAATAATGTTGCTTATCCACGATACGAGAATGGATATATTCCAGCAGAATATCCGGATTGCGCAAATCTTTGTTCAAACGGTTCTCCAAGTCTATGGCTATAATATGCGATTCGTCAATATCTTGCTGCAACAAATAATCTCGAAAAATAGTAAATAGAAGATACGACTTTCCACACCGACGCATGCCGGTAATCACCTTAATCATGCCATTGGAACAAGCATGAATCAGTTGCTGAAGGTATGAGTCCCTATTGATTTGCATGAGAATCTATCGTTTCTTTAGTCGAAATTTTTATGTATTTACACTTTTTTTTCGAATGAGTCATTGTTTTTGCATGCCGAGGTGAATAACCTGCCTACAAATCTTCCTTAGAAAGTTATCTTTCTGTTGGTTTCTTCGCCTTCGGTTATTCTTTCTCGCTCGCGGATAAGTTCCTCTTGGAGTGTTTCTACCGACGGAAGTTCCAATAGATATTTAGAAGCAAAAATCTGTTTGTGCTCTGCTAATACCGAGTATTTAACAACTGCTTCATTCTTTTCGGAACACAAGATTAGTCCCAAGGTCGGATTATCATCCGTATGCTTGTACAAATCGTCAAACATACGAATATAACTATCCATCTGCCCGACATCTTGATGCGTCAATTTACCTAACTTCAAATCTATCAACACATGGCATTTCAATATAGAATGATAAAAAACTAAATCCACATAGAAGTTTTCATCTTCGTATTGCATTCTTTTTTGTCGAGCAACAAAACAAAAACCTTTGCCCAACTCTAACAAAAAATTTTGTAAGTTGTCTATCAATGCTTGTTCTATCGTGGACTCGTGTAGGGCGGGATAATCTTTTAACTGCAAGAAATCTAACACATAAGGAGCGTGTATAAAAGTTTGGGGGCTTACTAATGCCAATTTCTGTTGGGCTTCTGCTTGTACGGCCGTTTTATCTTGACTACATAGCAGGCGTTCATAGTATAGGACGGATATTTGCCGATCCAATTGTCTGGAAGACCATGCTTGGTCTGCCGCCTCGTTCATGTACCATAGGCGTGCATTGTCGTCTTTTACTTTGATTAGCAGGCGATAATGCGACCATGTCAATTCGCCACGCAGTGTGTGACTTTTTGGGAATGTCAGATAGAATTGTCGCATGCTTTTCAGGTTGGTTAGGGTAAATCCTTTTCCAAACTCGGCTGTCAGTTTTTCAGACAACTCGGACAAAACCGCCTTTCCATATTCGGCGCGTGTCTTTCCGTGTTGTTCGTCCTCTACGATTAGTCTCCCGACATTCCAATAAGCACTGACCATCGCAAAATTGACGGCTTTATAAGCAGTCTTTCTTGCAGATAATAGCACTTCCCGAATATCTGCTAATAGGTATCCTTTCTCAATGAGTTCGGTCATAAATCTTCTTTGAAGGTTATCTTTTTGTTGGTTTCTTCGCCGAGAATGATGTGTATGGGTTCGGCGGGGAGGTAGCGGTGGAGTATGCCGCAGTCATCGGTGGCTTGCAGGGCGGTGGCTTGCAGGGCGAGGGTGTAGGCGTGGGCTATCAGAGGCAGGCGGAAGGCTTGTGGGGTCTGAGCACGCATCAGCGTATCACGGGGCGGGATGGAGCGGAGGACGAGGGTTGAGGGTTGAGGGTTGAGCGTTGAGAGTTGAGGGTTGAAAGTTGAGCGTTGAGCGTTTTTAGTCGGCGTTACTATGTACATCGTGTCGGCGGCGGGGACGGCTACGGTAACGGCTTCGTGGGTCGCTAAGGCTTGGCATACATGGGTGATGATGGCTTGGCTTACAAACGGGCGCGCGGCGTCATGCAGCAGGATATTGGCACTGGCAAACTCTTCCTCCGAGAGTGCTGACTCATACAGACGAATCGCGTTCACACTTGACTCCCATCGTTCCTTGCCGCCCGCGATGATATGCTTCACTTTCTGCCAACCATTGCGCAGCAGTGCCTGCTCGGCAAAAGAGATGTAGTCGGGGTGCATCACGATGCAGACTTCGTCAATACACGCCGCTTGCTCAAAAGCCTCCGTGGCATGCTCCAAGACACTCCTGCCGTCTGCCAACGGCAACAACTGCTTGGGCACGTTGCCTCCGACCCGTGCGCCTATGCCTCCTGCTAATATGACGGCGATGTTCTTCATCTCTTTTAGTTGTTTTCGTTGATTACGTAGTTTTCGTATTTGTCGTTATTCGCGTACTCTACGTAAACTACGAAAACAATGTAATCTACGATAATTACGAAAAATACGACTTCAGTCGTTGGTATAGCAAACTGCCCTTTTTGGTTAATAAATACTTCTGTTTAGGGTGATTCGGCGAGTTAGGATAACGCATTTTTACTATCTTGGCATTAAGGGCGGGAGCGAGGTAATAGTCCTCGAAATTAGCCCTGTCTTTTAAGTCCACCGCCGCCATCATCTCTTTTTTGGTCATCTGAGCATTCGCCAAGGCGAGAATTAGTTTCTTTACTGAATCGCTTTGTTGATGCAGTTCTGCTTGCAGTTTGTCGGCTGAAGTTGAGGGGGTACTTGAGGGGGTAAGTTGAGGGG
>JBJECI010000136.1:0-4976 GCA_051870915.1 Paludibacteraceae bacterium | reverse complement strand
TCTTTAGAATGAACATGATTTTCTCTTAATCAACACAGGCTTTTACTGGTGAGCCCAAAAATTTCCAAAAATTATTCAAATATATTTTTTCTTTAACGTATAATTAACGTGTAATCCCGACAAGTCGGGATGCAAGCATTCACCATTAATTCATTTACAAAAAACAAATTAGTCTTTGAGTGCTGAAAAGTTCTTTTATTTACTTTTTTTTGCGGCCGGAAGCCGAGTGTACCATCCCGCCCCCTTCCCCCTCCCCTCCTTTTCCCGACAGGTCGGGATAAACGAGGAGAGGCGGGGGAGCCGGAGCAACATCCGACTGTGAAAGGTTTCATGGTTCGCTTATTCCCGACCAATCGGGATGCAAGCATCGGCTCCACGTTAGTTGGCGTAGTGTTCGTTGCTTTGTTTTGCAGGCAAAGTTAGTCATTCTTGTCGGTATCTCAAAATTTAGTTCCTTTTTTGTCTATTTTTTCCGCCGTTATGCTGTTTGGTATTCGTGTTGTTTGCCCTTTTTGCCTATTTTTTGTGTGGATTAGCCCTTTTGCGTATGTAGGAAAAGCGTAACTGTTGGCACTATTCGTGGTACCACTATGTCATCATCACTGTTATTGCCGCGCTGCTGGGCTTCCTGCTGTTCGGCAAGTCGGTAGGATGGTGGTAAAAGGCTTTGTACTATGAAGATTAGACGAACCTTTACCTTTCTTCTTATCATATTCGCATGGAATGTTTGCGCGGGACAGGTGTCTCCCACGGGCTTCTCCGGCATCACGCTGGACGCGGAGACGGGGGACACCATTCCCTTTGTGCAGATGTTGTTCATCGGCTCTTCGATAGGCACCACCTCGGACATGGACGGGCATTTCACGCTGAGCAACACGCAGGGACTGACCACCGTGCAGGCGTCTATGGTCGGCTACAAGTCCGCGCTTGTGAACCTGCGTCTCGGGCATTTTCAGAAGAACTATGTTTTGCGTTTGGAGCCCGATGTGTACGGCTTGCAGGAGGTGGTGGTCGCCCCCACACCCAAGCGGCGGGAGCGTTACTCGCGCAAAGACAACCCCGCCGTGGAACTGGTGAAGAACGTGATAGCGCACAAGCAGGACAACCGCTTGGAAGCCGCCCCCAAACTCTTCATCCCCAACAGCAACCAGTCGCTCTTCATGACGCCCAACACCTTCAACATGATGAAACCCATGGAGTTCGCCATGGACCGCTATGTGGCGTGGTACATGACCTACTACCTCAAGGGCTGGATATTCAACCGCATACCCGGCTGGAACAAACTCAAACTGCGCGAGGTGGTCTCGTTCAGCGGCATCTACGGCGGACTGTCGGCGAAGAACAATCCCGACTTGTCGGGATGGGGGCTGTACGGGCTGCCCGACGGCTGCAGCCCGATGGGCAAGGTGCCCTACATGGAACTCACGGCGGGCGTGGAGAATATCTTCAAGTTCCTGCGCGTGAACTATGTGCGCCGCCTCAACTACAACGCCGCCCTCACGGGCTGGCAGAAGAACGGCATACGCTTCACCTTCCGCTTCTCGCTATAAGCGACTCCGATAACTCGGAGTACTCTGATAATTCAGAATACTCAGAATACTCAGAATACTCAGAATACTCAGATAACTCCGATAACTCCCCCGCCTCTCCCAAAGGGAGGGGAGGGGGTAAGGGGGCGGGAAGGACAACGCAAACAACAGAAACAACAAAAACAAAAAAACAACGCAAAGCCCATGAAACGATTAACAATAAGCCTCTTGGCAACCCTCCTCACCACTGCGCTCTACGCGCGTGTGTTCATCCCCAACGACAGCACGGAGCAGCCGCGGCAGGTGGTAACCGGCGGCTTCAAACTGAATGCCACCCTAAGCGGCATGCTGCTCCACAATGTCTATGCGGGGAGTGCAGGTGGTACATCCCGACTAGTCGGGTACGAACTCCCCCGCCCCGCTTGCGGGGAGGGGGCAGGGGGCGGGGCAACTCAAGGAGGTGCGGTCGGAAGTAATATCCCGACAAGTCGGGAGCCGCACCCGTTGCGCATCTCTACAAATCCCTCCGCGCCTATCTCCGCCGTCCCCCGCGTATCGGGAGAGATAGGCGGCTTCATCGACTTCAACTGCGCGCCGCACTTCGTGGTGCAGGTGAACCTGCTGCTGGGCGCGGAGCACCTGCTCCTGCGCAACGGCACCACGCAGGACGACCTGTGGATTTTCGGCATGAACATGCCCATCTACCTGCTCGGGCGCTATGAGTTCGGCAGGCGCGGCGCCGTGCAGTTCGGCGGCGGACCCTTCACCACCTTTGTCTTCCGCGGACTGATGTACGGCGACTCGTCGCCCGAATACACCGACCCCTTCCGACGGATTTATTCCGCCGATGAACTGACGGGCGAGGAGCAGATGGTGCTGTCGGACAACTATTCGGGACTGGGCATCACCGTGGGCTATGAGTTCTGGTTCGGGCTGCAGATAAACCTCGGCTACCAATGGGCCATCAGCGACATCCTCAACTACCCGCACACCGACTCCTATGCCCTCCCGCAGAAAGGCTACCTCAGCATCGCCTACCGCTTCTGAGCACCCCGTTTCTGAGCACCCCACTTCCCTCAGCCTCCTCTCTCCCTTTCTTTTCCCCCTCTCTCAGCCCTCCCCCATTGCATCCCCATTCGCTCATCAGCCGTCTCGGTCGGTTCCTGCTCGGTTCCTGCTCGGTTTCTGCTCGGTTCCTGCTCGGTTCCAACACGAGTCAATATCGAGACTATATCGAGACTATACCGAGCCAATACCGACTCTTGTACCGAGAGACGTATATTTCATATTGAATAGTTCACGGCTTTATGTATTAGACCTATGAAGCTCAAAATATCCCCCAAAACGGAATAATTGATGTTTTTTTAGGAAAAAATTTGCAAGTATCAAAAAAAAGCAGTATCTTTGCACGGTTTTTCGGAAATATCCCTGCTAAATTAAGTCTAATATGCGTAGAAAACTCCTCATCAGTCTTGTATTGGCTATACCGTTTTTGGTCTGCGGTGCAGCAGAAACGAGCACCGTTGCCCCTGCAGAAGAGGCTACTGCGGAAATAACGGTAAAGGGAGCACATCCTTGGAAGACTGAGGAAAACACAAACGTAGCAACAGAGTTAGCCCATTGGTCTTTGATGTGGAATGTTGGATTTAATTCCTTCGATGGAGATTTTAATTCAGAAATGCAACACCCTGTTTGGGTTCCGTCGGTAGGTATGGGGTTGGAGTACTCTTTCACGCCAAGTGTTGGAATCGGTATTGAGTATCTTTACGATAGGTATCGCGTTACCGGAAAGCAGGGACATGCAGATGCACTGCTGCACGGACAAATGCATAAAGTTGACGCATATTTGAGTTGGGACTTGATGGCACAATTCTTCCCGAGAGCAGAAAGAAAGATACTATCTATTCAAACACTTTTGGGAGGAGGGGCAGGAATCCACAAATACGACATCGCATACGATGATAATACGCGCGGACATACATTAGAGGCGACCCCGATAGCAATGGATAAATTCAAGACCTGTCCTTTCCTTATGGGTGGTGTCAATTTTGAGTTTAACCTTAGTCGCGGAGTATCTTTGGGAGTACGGGGTGAATATAGCTATTTTATGCGTGATGATATTGACGGACGAGGCATTGCCGCACTCGCGTCAAAGAACAATGATGGCATATTCGATGTAACACTCAATCTGAGGTATAAAATTGATGCAGTACACAAGACCCATGTGCGTAACATCCCCTCAGAACGTATCATTGACAGACAAAACGCGGCAAAAGAACGAACCACACAAGCAGGACGAGATACCGTCATTATACATCGGCACGATTCTATTATCTATCGGATAGAAACGCAAGATGGGAAACTATTGCCTGTGCCGGAGAAAGAAGATATTTTCTACTTTGTATATTTCGACAACGGACGCGCAACACTCTCCAGAGATGCCGTTATTGCCGTGCAACAGTTGGCTACAAAAATGCAATATAAGGAGGATTGTTATGCTGTCATAACCGGATATTGCGACAACACAGGCTCTGAGAGCAGAAATAACATCTTGAGCAACGAACGGGCAAATGCGGTAGCACAAGAGTTGGTTGAAGAACATAATATCAACCCCAATCGTATTGCAGTTTGTGGACGTGGTGTTATCGCAAATAAAAGTGGTAAAAAAGTGGCATTCGCAGCAAACAGAAGGGCAGAGATACAACTTGTCTCAAAAGAAGAGTTTGACAGATTCATTCAATCTTGTGAACAATTCGAAAAGCAAATCAGCCCAAAGGAAAGTGAGCCGGAAAAGCAAGAAGGTCCAATCAATACGGATGCTACTGACACAAGCAACCAAGCGGAGGTTATTGACGAGGTTGTTGTCAAGCCAAATGTAACCTTAGCAAAGTTATCGCGCAAATACTATCAAAACAATACTCACTGCTGGGTCTTCATCTACAAGGCAAATAAGGATGTTATCAGCAATCCGAATAGCCTCAAAGAGGGTACCAAGTTAATCATTCCGAGGTTGACGGAAGAGCAGTTGAATATCACTAAAGAGGAGTGCCTGGAAATCTATCATAGCTTGTAATGCAAGGAAGCCGGTAAATAGTTTATCACCATAAAGGGATTATCATTGATAGAGTTTATCGTTAAAAAAGAATGATCATCGTTAAAGAGTTATTGTTATAAAGGGAGTGTTACCAGACAACACGTTGGTCTCATAGCTCAGTTGGTTAGTAGCACCTGACTCATAATCAGGGGGTCGTAGGTTCAAGCCCTACTGAGACCACACACAAAAAAGAAAGAGAAAACAAATGCTTTCTCTTTCTTTTTTGTATAAGACCTCTATACCCCTCCCAAAAATTCGACAGTTAAACAAACATTTTTTTCTTCTTATGCAGCCGTTCGGAACATCCTTGCAGGGCTGCAGCCCTGCAAGGATTGGTGCGGTCGCTGCTCATT
>JBJECI010000135.1:0-24941 GCA_051870915.1 Paludibacteraceae bacterium | reverse complement strand
TAGATTTCGTTTCTAAGGAAACCAAAAAGTGTCAACGATGTCTTGATATATGACATCTAGAGTTTAGGGTCTGATTATTCAGATTATTCAGAAAAACTCGATAACACCGAGCACTCCGCCTCCTCCGTGCGGCGATAATTAATAGTCCGACAATCGGATATAGGTGATATAGTTGTAGTTGCTTTGTGCGGCGCGTCGGCAGAGGGATTGTCGGATATCTTCGCAGAGGCGGATACGCTGCTCGCGCGGGGGCAGTGCGGGAACCGGAAAGAACGGTCCGTCGATATATACGTCCATGCGCGGGCGCGAATGTCGGCGGAGGCGCGAAGGGATTAGGTGCTCTGCTTTACGAATCAAAGGGAGGTTGCCGAAAGGGTGGCGGCGGGTATAGACGGTGGTCATGGTGAAAGCGGGCACTTGCAGCAGGACGGGATAGGCGAAGGCGGCGGCGGAGAAGGGTCGTATGCCGGTGTAGTAGTTCCAGACGTGTGCTTCGGGATAGATGACCACGGGATGCCCCATGCGGATATGTGCCTGTACGGCTTCGTCCAGCCGCATCCTGCCCTCTCTGTCGGGTAAGACGGGCAGCGCCCCCATCCACGGCATCAGCCTGCCGAGCAGGGGTATGCCGTAGTTGGCGGTGGAGACCAGTCCGTATGCACGCCGTCCGAAACATGCCAAGAGTGCGATGAAGGGGTCGCCCACCGCCTGCGTATGGTTGGCATAGAGGAAGAACGCCTGCGGGGACGCGCGGAGGCGTTTTCTGCCGTGGAAACGCACGCCGAGCACGCCATAGACATACACAACCGCCACCACGAAGAGCAGCGCAAAAAGCAGGCGGTCGAGCAGCAGGTTCCAAAATCCTCGGCGGAGGAAACGATAGTCCGCAGGCAGCGAGACCGACTGTCGGGCGGATTGGACAAGGTCGTCCGTATAGTTGTTGAAGTAGATGCAGTCCATGGTGTGTATTCACGAATTACGATTGCCGTTCATTATCAGCATTTGGAGGCGGTTTTCTATGTTGGCATAGCCTGTGTCGGGGTCTAAATCGAGCGGTAGGATATGGATGTCAGGGAAGTCGTTTTTGAGGGCGCGGATGGTGCCTCGTCCGCAGATATGGTTCGGCAGGCAGCCGAAAGGCTGTAGGATGACAAACGCCTTCACGCCCTCTTTGGCATAGTGTGCAATCTCCGCCGCCATGAGCCATCCCTCGCCGCAACTGAGCGTCTTGGGAATGATATGTCGCACGCCCTCGTACAGTTCGGCAGGCTTGGCGGCGGGGTGATAGAGCGGATGGGCAAGGGCAATGCGCTCCAACTTGTTCTGCACATAGTCGAAGAGTTGCGTAACGAGGAAGGGATATTTCGGGATGTCGGCTTTGTAGTCACGGATTTCCGCCATCGACGCGATGAAGTCTTTGCGCAGTTGGTCGGTACGCGCGGGAAGATGGTCTCCATGCCGTTCTGCTCCAGGTACTGCTCTATGTGGAAGTTGCTGCCGGGGTGGTAGGTAACCAGCAGTTCGCCCGTAACGAATGCCCGCGGCTTGAGGTGCGTGCGGTCGTACGGCACTTGCTTAAGGTCTTGTATAGCGCGGCGGAAGGTGTCGGTGGCGCGTGCAATACCTTGTCGGATAGCCTCTGCGAGGTCGTTCACGATGCGTTGGAAGAGTCGGTCGGTCTCTCCCGTGTTGCTCTCATAGGGACGAATCCGACGCACCAAGTCTTGCACGATATCGAGCATGACAAAGACATGAACCGCCTCGATGACTGCGCGGGCGGAGAGCAGTTGCACGCCGGGCTGCGTGTGCTTGGTGTCGTTGGGGTCGGTGGTAAGGACCGGCACCTGCGAGTAGCCGGCGGCATCCAGCGCCTTTCTGAGCAGCGCCGCATAGTGGGAGAGACGGCAATCGCATTGGAACTTCACCATTCCCACCGCCACCTCGTCCTGTCGGTAGCCGCCCTCGCGCAAGGCGTGTATCAGTTCGCCGATAACCATCTGACAGGGGAAGCAGATGTCGTTGTGGGAATAGCGTTTTCCCGTCTGTATCTGTCGGATGCCGCCTATCGGTACACCCTGCACCCGAAAGCCCTGTTTGGCAAAGACGGCACAGAGCAGGGTGCTTACCTCGCGGGAGATATTGGGAACGAGCAAGGTGCGCAGTTGCTTGTCGGCGGGTAAGAAGCGTACGGTGGCAGCGGGACTGCGGTCGGGCTCTGCTTGCTCCGCTGTTACCATATACGCGGGCGAGACGCCTGCGATAATTGTTGCTCCTTGTTTGCGGGCGTTCCTGCGTCGGATGGCTACGGACTCTATGAAAGACTGCACTCGTATAGACAATGCTCCGGCGGCATCGCTCTCGTCCACCTTGAGGATAAGCGGGGACTTATGCCCCTCCGTCTCCATGATACGGACTATCTCGTCGGAGAGAATGGCGTCATGTCCGCATCCGAAACTCACTATCTGTGCGTATTCCAGTTCCGGTGTGTCGGCGGCTATCTTGGCGGCAGCGAGCATGCGGGTGTGGAAGTTGTTGGTTATCTCCACGCGGGTGTCCTCGAGGTCTTGCTCGCAGAGTGTCGGCAGGCTGTCCACGGTGAAGACAGCCAAGCCTCGCGCTGTGAAATAGGCGGGCAGCCGATGGTTCACCATGCTGTCCGAGTGGTAGGGTCGTCCTGCCAGGACAATGCCGTACCTGCCTTGCTCGCGCAACTGCCGCAGGGCTTGTCCGCCCGCTTCTCGGAGCCGTTGCCGGAAAGTGAGCATTGCCTGTTCGGCGCAGCGGTATGCCCGTCGTGCTTCTCGGCGGGTGCAATGGAGTTCGCCAACGGCAAAACGCTCAATCTGCGTGTGGCGGTCTTGCGGAGTGAAGAAATGGAACACCGGCGTGAGGAAATGCACTCCGTAGCGTTCTTCGGGCTGCCATGCGTGGCGCGTGACCATCGGATAGCCCTGCACCACGGAGCAGACGTACGGGCTCAGGTGGTCGGTTCCCTCCGGCGGCATGTGCATGACATAAGGCATAAAGAGGATGTCCGCCTGCTGCCGGACGAGGTCGATGAGATGCCCGTGTACGAGTTTGGCGGGAAAGCAGATGGTGTCGGAAGCGACGAAGGGCAGTCCTTCCTCGTACCGTGCTCGGCTGCTCGGACGCGAGAGGCGCACCTCGTAGCCCAAGGCTCGGAAGAAGGTAGTCCAGAACGGCATACTCTCCCAGAACTCCAACACTCGCGGGATACCTACGACCTTTTTCCTGACCCGTCGGTGTTCTTCAGGTAGCGGATAGTCTGCGAAGAGCAGGCGTTGGCGCAGGGCGAACAGGTCGGCAGGGGTGTAGTCGGCACTCGGCGCGGCAGGGGATTGGGGCGTAGGAGGTTGGATGCGTGGCGGGTCTTGTCGGTTGCCGCGTTCACAGCGGTTGCCGAAGGTGAAGGATCGGTCGAGAGAGAGGAAACGGGTAACGGTGAGTGCACAGTTGTTCTCGCATTTCCCGCAACGCTTGTCTGTCTCTATACGGTACTGAAATTGTTTCAGCGCCTCAAAGCCGATAAACGAGGAACTGCTGTTCTTGTTTGCCCGTTGCTCCCGCGCGAGGCGTGCGATACCGATAGCCCCCATTTCGCCCGCAAAAGGCGCAAGGGTAACCTCCTTGCCGACATATTCTTCGAACGCACGCAAGACAGCGCGGTTGCGGAACGTGCCTCCCTGCACCACGATACGGTCGCCTAATGATTGCAGGTTGTTCAGGCGGATCACCTTTGTGAACACATTCTCCACAATAGATCGGCAGAGCCCTGCCATGATGTCGTCTTCGGTCTTCGCGCGCCGCTGTTCGTTGATGATGGTGCTGTTCATAAACACGGTGCAACGGCAGCCCAGCCGTGCGGGGGCAGTGGAGCGGAAAGCATGGTCGGCTATTTCTTCCACGGGTATGCCCAGTGTATCGGCAAAGTTCTCGAGGAATGATCCGCATCCGGAGGAGCATGCCTCGTTAAGCATGATACGGGTGATAACTCCGTTGCGCATCCAGATGGCTTTCATGTCCTGCCCGCCGATATCGAGGATAAAGGATGCGTCGGGAATATAGTGTAAACATCCCTGCGCGCGGGCAATGGTCTCGACGGTGTGGTAGTCTGCACCGAAGGCAGCGGCGGTGATACGTTCGCCGTAACCTGTTGTACCCAGAGCCCCCACACGGAGGCGGATGCCTTGCTGCGCAAAGGTGTCGCGCATGGCGATGAGTCCGTCGCGCAGTACGTCGAGAGGCTTGCCGTGGTTGTTGCGATAGAAACGATAGACCACCTCCCCGTGCTCGTTCAGCGCGACGAACTTGCTGGTGGTGCTGCCGGAGTCTATGCCGATATATACCTCCGTTTCTCGGTCGGGCGGCGGCTCGACCGACCTATGCGCTACTATGGCTTGGTCGTGCCGCGCGGTGAAACGCATCCGCTCTTCCTCGGAGGAGAAGAGCGGAGCGGGTTCTTCTTCATCGGAGAGCGGCACCATACGGTATCCGTCCACAGCGACTGTCAGTTGGGCTGTTTCGATGGCAGGTGCATCCGCAAAAATCTGCCGTACAGCCACCGCAGCACCATAAGCGACAAAGGTCTCGGGGTGGTCAGGCAGAACTACTTCCTGCTCGCTGAGATGGAGACGTTGGGCAAAGACTTTGACGAGGCAGGGATTGAAAGTGAGCGGTCCGCCCTCGAAGATGACGGGCGGAGTCCATTTTAGCCCCTGCGAGAGCCCGCCTATTACCTGCTTGGCGATGGCGTGGAACGCCGAAAGGGCGATGTCCTCCCGTCGTGCTCCCTGCAACAAAAGCGGCTGAATATCGGTTTTGGCGAAGACTCCGCACCTGCCGGATATCTCATACACTCGTGTGCCTCGTGAAGCAAGGTCGTTGAACTCCTCTATCGGACATTTGAGCAACGCGGCAATCTCATCAATGAACGCCCCTGTGCCGCCCGCGCAACTGCCGTTCATGCGCATGTCGTTGGCAACGGCGTGTCCGTCGTTGGCGGCGGTATCGGTGGTGTCGGAGGACGCACCTCCCTGCGGAGACTCGGAGGTGAAGAAGATAATCTTGGCGTCTTGCCCGCCCAACTCAACGGCCGTGCGCACATGGCTATACACTTTGCTCACCGCCGCCGCGTTTGCCACCACCTCCTGTATGAACGGAAGATGGAGATGTTCGGCTATGGTGCGTCCGCCGGAGCCGCAGACTGCCACCCGCAGTGGCAGATGAATCCCCCTCTCTGTCAGCGACTTGTCTGCCTGTTGCAAGACCCTCAGAAGCGTGTCCGCTTGACGGGCGTTGTGGCGCTCGTACACGGAAAAAAGAGGCGTTCCGTCGGGGGTGATGATTACCAGTTTGACGGTGGTGGAGCCTATGTCGATACCTGCATATAGTTCTGTCATGGTTGATATTCTGTGCTTAGTGGTTGGTCGGTTCGTGATAGCCCGCTATGTCCCACGGCTCGAAGGTGTAGTTGAGGGGTTTGCCGTAGGCTTGTTCGTAGGCGGCTGTGCGTTGCGCATAGTCTATGGATGCCATGCGCTCGCTGTCCTCTTTGCATCGCAGCGAGGCATCGGGATAGATGGGGTCGAGGATATAGAGTGTGTAGCGTAGTCTTCCTGCCGTGCCGACGGCGTCTTTCCCGCGTCCCCTCCTCCGCAAAGCGGGGTCTGTGCGTTGGTCGTCTATCTTGACAAAGCAGGAGATTACCGGCACATTCAGTTTGTGTGCGTAGAAATAAGCGCCTCGTCGGCACGGGCGCGGCTTGCGGTAGTTGAACCACATCTCCGCCTCCGGATACATCAACACCCAGCGGCGGTGTTGCACTGCCTCCTGCAACTGCTCGTAGAAGAAATTGCACATGTATCCTTGGTTGCGGCTGATGGGAATCACGTCCACATATTTGAGCAGAAACCCCACCAAGCCCGACATGGCGAAGTTGGTGTCCTGACTGATGGCGAGCAACTGCCCCTGTTGCTCGCGTGCCATGAGGTGGCGCAGGACGGTGTTGTCGAGAGGCGAGAAGTGGTTGCTCGTGATGATGGCGGCGCGGTGTTTCAGGGGGCGCAGTTTCTCCGCGCCTATGATTTGCGTGTCGCGGTTGATGAAGAATGTAGCCGCATCCGCTATCCGGCGGGCGATGAAATTGCGCACGCCATACGCAGGCGACTGCTTGTGGCGCAGAAACTGATACAGCAGGTGGCGCACCTCGTCTTCGTTCAAGACGGGGTCGGATACCTCCACTTTGGCGTGGAAATGGCGGCTCTCCACTGCCCTGCGGATGTTTTCTATCACTTGTTCGCGTTCGGACATCATAGCAGGCGTTTCTCTCGTCCGCTCTCGAATACTTCGCGGAAGTTGTCGGGTGTATGTGCAATGGAGCCTGCCCTCGCCACCAGCCGCGCAAGGCTCTCTGCGTCGGCGCGTTTCTGCGTGTCGGAGTAGGTGGCTTTGTAGTGCTTCAGCCATTGATAGCACTCATCGTCCAACTGCGCGGCATACTCCCAGAAATAGTCGGCGTATTGGATACCGTCGTACATCCACGGCTTCTCAAACAGGTTGTAGTGAATCAGCAGTGGCTCGGTTGTCTCTGGCTGTTTGTTGTTGGGCATGGTGTCCCAGCGTCGGTCGAGATATACCACATGGTGCATGCAGAGGGCGTTGAGATAATCTTGGTCGGGCGCGATACAATCGAAGTGCCAACGGCTGAGCACCTCAAGGAATCGCTTTCCCAGTTGCAGTTCGCGCAATCGGCGCATGTTCATCAGCAGCACTCCCGAATTGAAGTAGCCTTCCTTGCCGGCGCCTATGCCGTAGGTGATATAGTCCACCAACTCGGGTATGTCGTGGATGCTGTGGTCGCGACAGGCGCCCAGCAGGTTGTCTCCCAGCGGTACGCGGAACATCTGCGCAATATCTCCGCAGACCACCACATCCGAATCGAGGTATATTGCCTTGTCGTACTGTGGGAAGAGGTCTGGAATGAAAAGACGGAAATAGATGGTGAGCGTGAAGTAGTCGGCTCGCAGTCTGTTGGAGATATGGTCGGTAACCTGCCCTTGCAGGCTCTGCTCCGTGTCGCTCCATAGACGGCGGTAGCACTCCTGCATGGGTATGCACGTCAGCCGCACGTTTGGCTGTTCAAAGCGCTGCAGGTAGCGCTGCGTACGCTCGGACAGGTCTTCGTGCAGGACGAAGATATGGCAGGCGCTGTCGCGAGAGAGATTGGCGGTCAGCGATTGCAGGGCTACCGCTAAATAGGGTGCGTATTTTTCGTCAATGGTGAAGAAAACGGGAATCTCTTGTGATGCCATAGTGCTTACAAAATGATTATTATAAGGTGAAACGGAAATAACATACTGTTCTTGTGCTGTTAATCACGTAGGATATACGTAGGATACACGTAAGATATACGTAGGATAACTATGGGAATAAGCAGACTTGCTACATACCTCCCAAATCCTGCTTGATAATGTCCAGCTCGTTCAGCAGATCGTCATATTCATAGTTGCCGAGTTTCTGGTGTATAGCCCCTTTTTGCCAAGGCTTGACGCTCACTTTCTGCGGATAAGGAAAGAGGCGGAACGAGGTGGAGAAATGTTGTATAATCGTGGAGGGCGCCAGACGGCGCTGTTCATTGTAGTCGCGGCTCCAGATACGCCGTGAGCGGCAGCAGCGGTTGAGCGCGTGCTGGTCGGGTAGGAACATTCGCCGCTTTTGGCACAACGCCCTGCATCGGCTGAGCAAACCGCTACGGCGTATCTCGCTCATGTTCATCAGCAGCACCCCTGAGTTGAGGTAATTGCCGGAGAAGGGCGGGCGGGAGTAGAACCAACGCCCGTAGTAGTCGGGCACGCCCGCCAATTCAACCCCCTCCATGTCTTGACGGTAGAAGGCAGTGATGTTGCCGCGCACCACCGTATCGTAATCAAGATACAGGATACGGTCGGGGATATCGGGCACCATATCCGCAAACAGGCGCAGCATACAGCAAGGTGTAAACCGCGTACGGAGGTTTGCCGTCGGCACGGAGCCTTCAAACTCGCGGCTCATATCCGTGAGGCGAAGCGTGCTTTGCGGGTTCTGCTGCTTAAGATATGCGTGGAGGTATGACGCCGTACTCGCTCGGAAAGGCAGGACGGAACACGCAGAGTCGGCATACGACAGCGTGAATACAAAGACGTGCAACGGCTCGTCGGTGGTGTGCAACAAAGAGAGCAACGAGAGTGTGATTCCCGTTTCGGCATTCCTGTCTCCGCAGTAGAGGATGTTCATGATGCTGTTATAATAGGTATTAGAAAAGACTAAATAGTTCCGAAACTGACCACTAACCGTTGGCTACTGACCACTAACTCGGATTGACGGTGCAAAATTACTGCTTTTGGCGGAGACTGGAAATAGTAATAAAATGGCTAAAAATAGCAAAAACAACGATTTTTATTTGCTTATATCGTAGAAAAACGCTAATTTTGCGCTGATTTCTATTAAGTATCGTATGAATTTAAGCAATACACCCATTGGGATGTGCCTGTGCGTAGGC
Organism: Paludibacteraceae bacterium; assembly: GCA_051870915.1. Classification (GTDB taxonomy): domain Bacteria; phylum Bacteroidota; class Bacteroidia; order Bacteroidales; family Paludibacteraceae; genus Colicola. Next base: position 16,384 of record JBJECI010000135.1, on the reverse strand, counting down.
GGGCGGGCAGAAGTATTGATAAACGGCGAGTTGTACGAACTCCGGAAGGGCAGCATCTATGTCATCAGTCCTCTTGTGCAGTTGTTTGTCCTGCAACAAACGGAAGACTATGAGGTGAGGAAGGTGGAGAACAATCCTGAAAACGTACTACCGTTGCGTGACTCCCTGTTCAGCATAGGCATCAGCAACAAGATTTACCAGCATCCCGTAGCGATGCTGGATGAGGATTGTCAAATCGGTTTCTGTGCGATGGAGAGACGCATCGCGCAGAAGTACGAAGAACTCCGCGTGGAGACCGATGAGGAGATAAGGGGGCTGATAAAGCAGATAATCATACAGTTGTACTGTACCACCCTGTTGGAGGCCACGCAGGCGTTCTTGCAGCAGCGCACCCTGCCGCCCGCGCGGACTATAAAGACGGAAAACACGACTTTCCAATTCCTGCAGTTGCTGCACAGGAATTTCCATACGATGCGCAATGTGCGTTTTTATGCCGACCGGTCGGGACTGACACCGAACCATTTCACCCATATCATCAAGCAGGTAACGGGTCGCACGCCTATGGAATGGATAGCCGACATCACCATTATTGAAGCCAAGAAACAACTTGCACGGAAAGGGGCGAGGGTGCAAGAAGTGGCGAACCGGCTGAACTTCCCCGAGCAATACACCTTCTCCCGCTATTTTAAGACCCATACGGGAATCACGCCCCGCGACTTCCAGCGCCAACTGTTCAGCACCGAGCAATAGTTTTGCTTCCTAATTACTTATTCTCCCCTTCCCTATCTTTCTTCCTGCTAACTCGTTATAGGCGGGGAGTGGGAGGTCTGCTTGTTTGCTGCTCAGACAGAAATCCCCCCCCTATTTTGTAAACTCTACTTTGCAAAATCGAGAAAAAAGGCAGAAATAAGCATAAAAATAGTACTTTGTATTGCATAGTTCATATAAAAGCCGTATCTTTGCAACGGATTTCCAAAACAGACCACGGAAGGAAGCGGCGCAGGGGGAGTTAACGGTTCATGGTTAATCTCTCGTTGACGGGTAAAGCGAAAGCACTGCGATATCCACTGTCCATTGTTTACTTATCCTGCGTTGTCGGTCTGTGTACAGCCGGTCTATACACTCTTATCACAAACACTTAAAAACTACAACCGTTATGAAAAAGATGTTATTTATCATGGCAAGTCTTCTCCTCACGATGAATGCTTGTTCGAGCAAGCCCCAAGTGGCTACGTTCAATGACCTGCCTGCGCCCGCGCAACAGTTTATCACCACCTATTTCGCACAATCCGACATCGCGTGGATTCAGTGGGAGCGCGACGGCATGAGCAAGGAGTATGAGGTCAAACTCAACAACGGCACATGGATAGAGTTCTGCGGCGATGGCTCGTTGGAGAAAATCGAGTGCAAACCCAATGCCGTACCCGAAGGCATCGTGCCCGCCTCCATCGCCACCTATGTGCGCACCAACTTCCCGCAGGCTGTCATCGTGAAGTACCACATCGACCGCCGCGACCAAGAGGTGGAACTCAACACGGGTTTGGAACTCGTCTTCGACCTCAATGGCAACTTCTTGAAGATAGATGACTAAAAGAACGCTTTCACTGACCGACCGCGCTCCGCGCTTTCAGCCTGATATACAGGATAGTAAATCAGTCGGACAGTGAAACGGTCGGACAACGAAGTGGTCGTTCAGCGTAGCGGTCAAATTGTCAAATCAACTATGATTCATCTCGAAAACATCCACAAGACCTACAACCTCGGCACGCCTAACGCGCTGCATGTGTTGAAAGGGATTGACCTCGACATCGAGGATGGCGAGTTTGTCTCCATCATGGGCGCGTCGGGCTCCGGCAAGTCCACCCTGCTGAACATACTCGGCATCCTCGACAACTACGACGAGGGCAACTACTACCTCGCGGGCAGGCTCATCAAAGACCTCAACGAGACCCAAGGCGCACGCCTGCGCAACGAGTTAATCGGCTTCGTCTTCCAGAGTTTCAACCTCCTGAACTTCAAGAACGCGCTGGAGAATGTCGCGCTGCCGCTCTACTACAAGGGCGTACCCCGCAAGCAACGTTACATGCTCGCCATGGAGCAACTCGAGCGCATGGGCTTGAAAGACCGGGCGCACCATTTGCCCAACGAGATGTCCGGCGGACAAAAGCAGCGTGTGGCTATCGCCCGCGCCATCGTCGCGCAGCCGAAAATCCTGCTTGCCGATGAGCCGACCGGCGCGCTCGACAGCAAGACCACCGTGGAGGTCATGGATGTCTTCCGACAACTCAACGCCGAGGGTATCACCACCATCATCGTTACCCACGAGCAATCCGTAGCCGACACCACCCAACGAATCATCCGTATCAAAGACGGCAACCTTGTGTGAGAATTTGAAAATTTGTAAATTTGAAAATTTGTAAATTGCCATTCGGAACTAATTATTTTCAAATTTACACATTTTCAAATTTTCAAATTGATATTATGTTCGACCTTTTCTCCGAAATACTGCAATCTCTGCGGCGGAATAAGTTCCGCACTGCCATGACGGGCTTCGCCGTGGTGTGGGGTATCTTTATCTTGGTGGTGCTCCTCGGCGTGAGCAACGGGCTCGAGAATGGTATGCAGGCGAACTATGGCAACCGCCTGAGCAACTCCGTAGATATATGGACACGCTGGACGGACATGGCGTACAAAGGCTTGCCGCGCTGGCGTAGGCTCCGCTTCACCGACCGCGAGGCGACGCTGGTCAAGCAGATGCCCGAGGTGGAGTATTTCTCACGCGTGGCGAGCGAATATCGCCAGACTACTTTCCGCACGGAGAGCGACGAGATGGAGATTATCGGCGTGGAGCCGGAGTTTCAACTCATCTTCCGCAAGCAGATGCTCCACGGACGCTTCCTCGACCGAATAGACATGGAGGAGCATAAGAAAGTCGCGGTGGTGGACGAGCGGGCGATGAAGGTCTTTGCATGCGCCCCCGAAGATATCATCGGGCAATATATCACGGTGGGCAATATCCTCTTCCGCGTGGTGGGTATCTGCGAGCAGGGAGATAAATGGGACGGCGCTATCGTCTATGTGCCTTTTGCTACCCATCAGGCATTGTACAGCACCGACAAGAAGTTCGAGAAGATGAGCATGACCATCCGCGCAGGGACGCACGATATAAAAACAAAAATCTTCTCCCTCCTCGCTCCGCCTATGCAGATTCACCCCGACGACACTGAGGCGATAGGCGTGTGGAGCCAAGAGGAGAGCGCCGAGCAGAACCAACAGACGATGGCGGCTATCCGTCTCTTTATCATCATCTTAGGGCTCTGCACCCTCATCTCCGGCGGGGTAGGGGTCAGCAATATCATGCTGGTGTCCGTCCGCGAACGGACGCGGGAGTTGGGTATCCGCAAAGCCTTAGGTGCACCGCCTGCGACCGTTATGCAGAGCGTAGTGGGAGAAGCGCTGGCTATCACGCTCACCTTCGGAATCATCGGCGTGCTTTTAGGCATGGGCGTGGTCGCTCTCATCGGGGAACTCACTCAAGACGCAGACAATCAGATACTGGTCAATCCTTCGGTGAACCTCAACGTAGTAGCGATTGCCACCGCCATCATCGTCCTTATCGGCGTCATAGCAGGTGCCATCCCCGCCCTCCGCGCCATGAAGATTAAACCAATAGAAGCAATGAGAGAAAAGTAAATTATGAATTACGAATTATGAATTATGAGTGCCCATGCTCTAAAATCCAATTCCAATGCTCTCATAGTTCGTAATTCATAATTCTATACAAACAATGCACTCATAATTCATAATTCATAATTCATAATTAAATCGTGGATTTCTTCAACGAAATATGGGAAACGATAGCGCGAAACCGTTCGCGTAGCCTCCTGACGGGCTTTGGAGTCTTCTGGGGCATGATGATGTTGCTGCTCTTGGTAGGTATGGGCAACTCGCTCGTGGACGGCATACGCTACCAGTTGGAGGGCGTGGCTACCAACTCCTGTATCGTGGGCGCAAACAACACGGGCAAAGCCTACAAAGGCTTGCAGAAAGGGCGGTCGTGGGATATACGCAACGGGGACATCCCCTATCTTGAGCAAGAAGTAACGGCAGCGAGCACGATTGCCTATGTGCGCTTCATCGGCTCGTGGGAGAAGAACACCCACCGTGGCGATAAAGTGGGCACCTATGACCTGATGGGGGTGTCTGACAACTTTCAGCAGGCGATGTGTACGCCGTTGCAATACGGCAGGTTTATCAACTCCAAGGATGTGGAGCAGCAGCGTAAGGTGTGTGTCATAGGTGAACAGACCTACCGCGACCTCTTCCCCGAAGGAGGCGACATCACGGGGCAGTGTATCACCGTGAGCGGTATTCAATTCCGCGTGGTAGGTGTGCATAAACGCAGTGAGAGTCCATTCAGTTTGGGCGGGGACACCAACGAACAAATAAAAATCCCTGTTACCACGGCGCAACAAACCTACGGCGGCAACGATGTTATCCACATGCTCTTTGGTGTTGCCAAGCAGGGCGAGCAGGCGGCTACCATGCTCACGCAGATAAAAGATGTCCTGCGTCGCAGGCACACCATCGCCCCCGACGACGACCGTGCTTTCTGGGGACAAGACCTCGGCGCAGAGTTTCGGGCAGTGGATATGCTGATAATCGGACTGACCATATTGGTTTGGTTCATCGGTTTGGGCACGCTCCTCTCCGGCGCGATAGGCGTGAGCAATATCATGCTGGTTACCATCCGCGAGCGGACGAAAGAGATAGGTATCCGCCGCGCGTTAGGGGCTTCCCCCGCCTCTATCGTCGGACAGATACTTGCCGAGAGCACCTTCCTCACAGCCCTCTCGGGGCTACTGGGTATCGTGGCAGGCGTCGGAATCCTGCAAGCCGTCTCCCCGCTGCTGGCAAACAATGAGATGTTCTCGCAAGGCACGCAAGTCTCCTTCTCCGTCGCCGTCGGCGGATTGCTCATACTGATAATCATAGGCTTGCTGGCAGGACTCCTCCCCGCCAAACGTGCCCTCGCTATAAAACCCATAGAAGCATTAAACGAAGAATAACCGCATGGAGGTGCGGTCTCCAGGCCGCACCCGGATTAGTCAAATAGTAAATAGTCAAATAGTAAAATGAAAAACTGGAAGAAGTGGACTATCTTGTCCGTGGTACTGATTGCCGTAGTGGCTGTGTTTGTCTTTCTCTGGCTGCGCTCGCGTCCCGAGCCCGTGTCCTATGAGGTGCTGACGGTAGAGTGCAAGGACTTGCAGCGCACCACCTTAGTAACGGGTAAGGTGGAGCCGCGTGACGAAGTGGCTATCAAGCCGCAGATTTCGGGTATCGTAGCCGAACTATACAAAGAAGCCGGCGATCAAGTGCGCGTGGGCGACCCTATCGCGAAAATCAAGGTCATCCCCGACATGGCGCAACTGGCGTCTGCGGAGTCGCGGGTGCGACTGGCGAAATACAACTTGGAGAACAGCCGCGATGTCTTTCGTCGCGACTCCGCATTGCTGGCGAAGCAGGTAGTGTCGCAGGAGACCTACGACAAAAGCCGCTTGCAGTACATTGCCGACTGCGAGGAGTTGCAAGCCGCAGAGGATAACCTTAGCATCACCCGCGACGGCGTAGCGGCGAAGGCGACCGACGGCTTCACCAACACCATCGTGCGCGCCACTATCTCGGGCACTGTGCTGGATGTGCCTGTCAAGGTCGGTAACTCGGTCATCCTGAGCAACACCTTCAACGACGGTACCACCATCGCCACCATCGCCGACATGCAAGACCTGCTTTTCGTGGGCTCCATCGATGAGACGGAGGTGGGCAAACTGCGCGTAGGCATGCAGATGACGCTGGTCATCGGTGCTCTCAACGACCAACGCTTCCCTGCCACCTTGGAGTATATCGCCCCCAAAGGTACGGAGAGCAACGGGGCGATGATGTTCGAGATAAAAGGCGCGGCAGCGATACCCGACAGCGTGGTGATTCGCGCGGGCTATAGCGCCAACGCAGAGATTGTTCTCGATGAGCGCAAGCAGGTGCTGACCGTGCCCGAGTATGCGGTAACCTTCGAGAACGATAGCGCCTTTGTCCAACTGCTCACCGATACCGTCAACCAGACCTACACCCGCCATCCTATCACCACCGGCTTGAGCGACGGCATGCAGATAGAGGTTACCGAAGGACTTTCCTCCACCGACCATATCCGAGGCAACGAGCAAACAAAGTAAATTATGAATTAAGAATTATGAATTATGAGTGCTCATGCTCTGAAACTCAATTCCAATGCACTCATAATTCTTAATTCATAATTCATAATTAGCAATGCCCTCATAATTCATAATTCATAATTCATAATTCATAATTAGCATGCCTTTTCGCTTTCTCATACTATCTTGTGCGCTCCTCCTTGCCGTGTGCGTGGAGGCAGCACCCTACACCTTGCAGCAGTGTATTGACACCGCCTTGGTGAACAACCTCTCTGTCCGCCAACAGGCAAACCGACTCGCCTCGCAGCGACTTGCCTACAAGCAGTCGAAAGCCAATATCTCGCCGTCGGTGTATGGCGACATCGGGCAGTCGTGGGGCTTCGGACGAAGCACCGGTGCAGACAACATCAGCCGCATACAGAACTCCTCGCAGACGTCGTTCAACCTCTCTGCCAACCTCATGCTCTTCGACGGCTTGGCGATGAAGTTCAATATCGACGAAGCAGCGGCGAACATGCAGGCAAGCGAGGCGGATTTGCAGGCGCAGCAACTGAAAATCAAGATGAACATCACCACGATGTTCCTGCAAGTGTTGCTCTGTCGCCAACTCACCGAGGTGGCGGCTATGCAACTGGAAGACACGCAGGTCAAACTGCGTCGCGACTCCGCCCTCGTGGCGGCGCAACGACTGGCGGCAGGCGAACTCTACACTTTGCAGGCGCAGGTAGCCAAGGAGCAACTCGCCCTTGTACAGCAGCAGAACGAACTGCGGCTTGCCTTGCTCGACCTCGCCCAAGCCATCGACATACAGGATGTGGCTTCGTTCGACATCGCCGTATCGGATGCCGACACCCTGCTCCTGCTCCCCCTCTCCGCGCAGGAGGTCTATGACGCCGCGCTCACTTACCGCCCCGAGATAGCCGCTCTCGAATACACCATCGCCGCACAGGAGGCTGCCCTCAAGTCCGCCAAAGCCGCGTACTCTCCCACGCTCTCGGCAGGGGCAAGCGTAGGCTCGGGCTACTACAACATGCAGGGCAGCGACAACCTGCCGTTTGCCGAGCAGATGAACGAGAACTTCACGGCTTCCGTCGGGCTCAGCCTCTCCGTACCCCTCTACGACCGTATGCAGACCACCACCCGCATGCGGCAGCAGCGACTGGCGGTGGACAACGCCAAGTTGCAACTTGCCCAACAGAAACAAGACCTCCGCAAGGAGATAGACCAAGCCTACTACAACGCCCTCAGTGCTCAACTGGAAGAGCAGAGTGCCACGGAGGCGGAGCGTTCGGCTGCCGAAGCCCTGCGCTACGCCGAGCAGAAGCAGGACGCGGGCAGAGCCTCTGCCTATGAATACCGCGAGGCAAAGAACACCTACGCGCAAGCCCTCGCCACCCGCCTCCAAGCCCGCTACAACCTCCTCTTCCGCATACGGATACTGCACTACTATCAAGGAACACTGTAATTTGACAATTTGACAATTTACCATTTGACAATTGCGCATGCTCTGATAATTCAGAATACTCGGAGTATTCAGAGTACTCCGAAAACAACGGAAACTACGAAAAATACGAAAAATACGAAAAATACATTTTATCATGGAAAGAAAACTAACTCGTTCAGCCAACAAGATGCTTGGCGGTGTATGTGCCGGATTGGCAGAGTATTGTGGTATCGACCCCACGCTGGTGCGGGTCATCTATGCCGCATTAACGCTTTTCTCTGCTTGTTTCCCCGGAATAGTATTGTATATCATTATGTTGATTATTATGCCTCCCGCAGAGTATCATGATTGATAACATCAAGACACAAATGCGAAAGGGCATACTGGAGTATTGTGTCCTTTCTATCATCAGCCGCCGCGGCGAAGCCTACACCAGCGATGTCATCGAGGTGTTGCGCGATGCCGACTTGCTGGTGGTGGAGGGTACGGTCTATCCTCTACTGACGCGCATGAAGAACAACGGGCTGTTGACCTATCGCTGGGAAGAGTCGCGAGAAGGGCCTCCGAGGAAGTATTTCCGTTTGACTCCCGAAGGAGCCGCCCTCCTCGCCGATTTGGAGCAAGAGTGGAACGCCATCACTGCCTCCATACAGAAAGTAACACAGTCCTAATTAACAATTAACAATTAATAATTAACATGCCCATGCTCTGATTATTCAGAATACTCGGAGTACTCGGAGTACTCAGAAAACTCCGATAACAACGATAACAACGAAAACTACGAAAAATACATTTTATCAATGAAAGAAACTCGCACAATCAATCTCAACGGCATAGTGTTTCATATTGATAACGATGCCTACCTTGCGCTCTCTAACTATCTGCACGATATAGAGTTGCGCCTGCCCTCCGACGACCGCAAAGAGGTGATGAACGACCTCGAAGCGCGCGTTGCCGAACTCTTCCAGTCCGCCCTCTTTGCCAAGAACGTACAAGTGGTGGACATAGAGATGGTGAACCAACTGGAGCAACGCTTGGGCAAGCCCTCCGACTTCGGAGAGAACAAACGCCCCGTGGTGAAGCACAAACCCTCCGACAACCAAGGCTGCGCCCGCTCGTTGGGTATCGCGCTCAAGGTGGTGCTTGTACTCATGGCGCTGCCTTTCCTCTTCATCTTCTGTATCGTCGCTTTCTCGCTGCTGATGGCGCTCTTCGGCGTGAGTGCAGGCTTGGCGACCGCATTGCCCTTGCTGGGTATTGAACTCTTCGCCGGCAGCGGTTGGCTCACCGCGCTCTTCGTTATCGCCGTGCTGGCAGTTATCATCCTGCCTATCGTCATGCTCGTGCATGCTATCGTTACCTACGTGCGCTCGCGCCGCGGACCGAAAGCCCGTTTCTGGTGGAGCACCATCATTGCATGGTTGGTTGCCCTCGCGCTGACTATTGCGCTGTTCTTCAACGGCATACGTGTGGACGGAAGCCCCGCTAACCTTCAGCAACTCATCCAACTGGTGGATAATGGCATAGATGAGTATGAGTCCGACGAGCCCACCTCCACGGTGGTGCTCGACCTGCCGGCTTTCCAAGCCATTGAGGTAACGGGACCCTTCGAGGTGTCGCTCACACAGTCGCTCACGCAGCAGGTCAGCCTGACGAGCAACCATCCCGACCAAGTGCTTGCCGAGGTGGAAGACGGAGTCTTGAAGATTACTTTCCGCCCCGAGCGCAGCCGCTATACCAAGGCCTCGTTTGCCATTGCCGTGCCCGAACTGCAACGCATCGAGGCAACCGCAGCCGCGCAGATAGAGACCGAGGGTGTCTTCAAGTGCTACGACCTTGACCTCCGCCTGACGGGAGCCGCACAAGCAGACCTCAACCTGCAAGGCAAGACGCTGAGAGTGAATGCCACGGGAGCAGCCCAAGCCGAACTGGAAGGCACGATGGAGTCGCTGACGGCGGAGGTTGCCGGCGCGTCCAAACTGGAGGCGGAAGACCTGAAGACCCAAGAGGCGCATATCAACTGCGCCGGAGCCAGCCTAGCCGAGGTGTATGCCGACCAACAACTCTGGGCGCAAGCCGCAGGCGCAAGCAGAATCACCTATCGCGGCAAACCCAACGTGCAGCACCAAATGGCAGTAGGTGCCAGCCAAATCAGCGCGAAGTAGTTTATCGCATGGTTTTGGTACGCAAGTGGAACATCCCGATATCGTGATGTTCCACTTGCTAAATAAACTCAGAGTGCTCTGAGTTTTCCGATAATTTCGAAGAATCAACGCGAACCACGACTTTTTCGTCCTATATGGATAGCCATCAATAGGAGCAAGGGTAGGACTGCATCACCCACAGGGGCAAACGGCGGAACTCCCGGGCTGACGTTCCGACGGGATGGCACATCTTGCACGTCCGTATCATCTGCGATCGTAGTGCCATTCAGTTCTGAGGCTACGGTGGTGAAACCGTGATAAGAATTATTCCCTCGCAGTGGAGAAAGACTTGCAATCCCGGAAACGGAGGCAAAATTGCCCGTGCCCTTACTGCTTGTCCTATGGCTTCTGCCGCCGGCAGTACCCGAACCACCCTGTGTTCCATAACTATGCAACCGAGCATCCGAGGCGGCATAACCGAGACCTATGCTTTGCAGCGGTGTCGGGTAGGCAAGGGCAATATCTGTTGTATGCCGATCAATAGATGCACTCTTAACAGGAGCAGATGGCAATACACTACTCGTGCTGCGAAAACGACTATGGGTGGAGGTTTGTATCCAAGGAATATCCTCTGTATATGTTGCGTTGCTATAAGCCGGCGCTGTTGCACACATTCGCCCTATGTTTCCCTGTAAGGAGGATGGGCTATTGGCAGATGGTATTTCCCACGCTATGGCAGAGTCTGATGAAGTGCCTATGAGCCGCATTATCGCGACATAATAGCAGCAGACCGCCATGACGAAGGTAAACCCTATATACTTTCTTTTCATACCTTAAGATTCAGATGTTATTTTTGCTGTACGCTTTGTCCGAGCAGGGTGTACCAATGTTCGCCTGCTACAACATACACCTGCCCGTTTTTCATTACCAGTCGTCCTTCGGACTTCACCGAGGGCTCGCTTGGGTTTTCATAGTCGGTAGTAGGTCCTTCCGGCGTGTTCGCCGTTGGGGTGCGGAGCAATACAAACCGTTGCGCATGGGTCGAATAGGGTAGGGCAGTAAAGGTGTATTCCATGCCCTCATCTATTTGAATGCACAAACCTTGCTCGTTGTCCAACAGGTAGAGTGCCTCTTCATTCACTATGGATGTGAAACGAAGTGTGTAATCGGTATCTTCACCTGCGATGAAACCGATGGCAGTGCTATCCAAGCGGTCGGAGCACGATACCTCCGTTTGCCCGTATTCTTCACTGACATATAGGTTCATTAGCCCTTCGGCTATCTCTTTGGGGGCATCGTAGCCGTTGTCGTAACCCTTGCTAAATAGCGTGTCTTGTATCACGTACAGTCTGTCTGCGCCGCTGTTGTTGCTGTTGGCTTGTATGCGCACGCGGGCAAAGGACGGCTGTGCTGTGTCTTCGTTCAGCGTTGCCTTACGCATAGGTCGGTTCAAATTGCTGTCTGTGGCTTTCCACACATGCTTCTCGTAGTTGAGGTGAATCATTGCACCATTTTCGTTGGTATTGACATAGACACCCTGCATGGGCGGGATGGTGGTGATGTCGTAGGCAGGGTCTATGTAGGAGGCTGCTAAGGCAGGAATGGCGCAATAGTGTCCGGGGGTGTCATCGCCATTCTTGCCTAAATTGCTTCCGTCCGCCTCACCGGCGTTCCATTGATTCCACGAACCGGCATTAAAGAGGTAGAAAGTCTTGTCCATGTCCCCCTCGAAGTCTTCGGCAGTGAAGCATTTGACATCTATCGGAGCCGTGTAACTATTCACAAACACATTGGCACCATCCATGCCTCCGGCGGTCTTGGTGAGCACAATATCTTGGTTCCCTAAAATCATGGTGGATGCCCATTCATAGGTAGGTTGTCCGTATTGGGTAATGGCATATCCGGCAAAAGGTGTGAGCGTCAGTGTACCGCTCTTGCGCACCCAACCATTCTGCTCGTCCCATAGGTAGAGCCACTGGCTGCCGTCCGTGGTGACGGTGCAGTTGTCGCCCGGTGCACCTACGTACTGCCATGTAGCATCTTTGTTGGCACCGGTAGAGAGGGTAGAGCGTGTGGTGTAATGGGTGGTTACAGCAGGTGCAGACAACATCGTGCTGTTGGGCGATATGCGCAGGTAGCCGGCTCCGCTGTGGTTGGAGATGAGGTGTATCGATGAGGTATTCTTGATAGTAATCCCACCTTCGTACACCGTCAGACCGCCGTTTTCTCCAATAGTCAGCATACCTTCTCCCTCTATCGTCAGGGCATATACCTCGGCATGGCTGTTGAGGGTAACCGGCTTGGAGATGACTGCCTCGGCAGCACCATCAGGCAGTAACTGATGGTCGTAGTTATAACCGTATTTCCATTCGCTGCTTGTCTCCCAAGCAGCGGCTTCTTTGTCGAAATAGAACGTGCCATTGAGGGTAATTTCTATAGTGAAAGGTATATCTATCGCATCGCCGGCAGAGGTGAGCAGATGAATCGTACCGCTGTAGTTACCGGGGAAATTGCTGTTGCCGGAAAGAGTGAAAGTATAGGTGCCATATTCGCCGCAGTTGTTGTTCACCTCGTGGTCGGTGGTCAGCGAAAGGGCGATATTAGGATTGGTACATTCTATGCTATATTGTATCACAGGAATGTCCGAATACGATACGGTGAACGATTGGCTGAAGGGGTTGTGTACTTTGTCGCTGATGCTGATGCTTGTTATGTCGGTGCGCAGGTAGGTCTGTTGGGTAACATAGATATTGTGTACATAGCGCGACAGGGTGCCGGAACCTTTGAACCGCAGGCGCGTTGCCGATTCGGGCACGGTGTATGGACCATAGGATGCCCAACTGCCGCTGATATCCAAGGATTGCAAGTTCTGCCAACTATTGCCATCGTAGTATTGTATGGTAATCTCGCTACCAACGGCACCTCCGCCTCTCTTTGCTTCAAAGGTCAGTTGGTCGGGGAGTCCGTTGATAATAAGTTCGTCTGTTGTACCTCCCATGAACATGGATAGTTCGCCGGTATGCTCTATGGCGAAACTATGGCACGCTTCTCCTTCTTTGCGCACACGGATGCTATGGGTTACGCTCTCGGTGGCATAGGTGTCGTCCTCGGCGGTGGTGGCGGTGATGGTGGTCTCGCCTACTGCTATTACGTGTACGGAATAGGTGCCGTCACCATTGTCTATCAGGGTGGCGATAGATGGGTCGGCGATGGTATAGGTGATAGGGACGTTGGTAGCCGTACCATTATCATTCACGGCTTTGGCTGTCAGCAGCACGGTCTCGTCAATAACGCCTTCGGATGTAGCGGTAAAGCCCATGAGCGATTGTTGCCACTCAATATGGTGGGTGCATTTCTCTACGAAGATGGTTTGGCTAAGGGCGGACGGTTCGTGCGCCTCATCGCCGGCGTAAGTCGCCGTGAGCGTTACGCTGCCGCCACATGAAGGGGTAAAACTGCTCACGCCGTCTTCGCTCACGGACAAAACGGCAATCTTGGAGGACACCATAGTTACTTTCGCACCTGCTACCTCATTGCCGTTGGCATCTATCACGCGGAAGGGGTTCGGCTGCTCGCCCGCAGACTGGTCGTAAGAGGCTTGCCCCCTGTATTCAATATGCGTTGCCAATTTGCCCACGGTCGTGTTGGTGAAAGTTACCGTAGTTTTCTTCGACTGGTCGTAGATAGTGATGGTAGCCGTTTCTGTACCCTCCTCGGTGGCATCGCCCGTGATGGTAATCGTTTGTGTACCATTGCCTACTGCATAGAAAGAGGTTGGGGAAACGGTGATTTTTGGATGGTCGGAAATGACTCTTATTGTGCCGCCACATGAACCATAGGACACATCGAACGTAGCAGTTGCATCCTGCCCCTTGCTGCTACTCATGGTGATGGCATCTATACTCGGAGTAAGAAAGAGAGCACGAGAAATACGAAGTTCCTTGAAATACTTATTTAATGTACCACCCGAAGTAACCTCAATACGCACAATACTTTCGGGTACTGAACAAGTAAAGGGAGAACCATAATCGGTGGGGATCTGATCATTACTCAACTCCAATAACGGGGTAGCATTTCCATTCGTAAGCGCATCATACCCTGTAATGGTAAAACCATAGGTACCCCAATCCTGTTTATGTACTAATACCGATAGAGTCTCTCCAATTCCGGACAAGTTGTATTTAACAGGGTCATTATATGTGTTTATTCCATGTTCATTATTATCTTCCAATACGTAGCAACTCTCCGGCGCAGGAGTTACACTTATGCTCAGCGTTTCTGCCAGTTGGTTGAATTTGTAGTCCTCAGGGCGAGAGACAAGGAAGCGGGCAGTACCCGTCTCGGCATAAGTCTGTATAGCACCATCTGCGTATGTGGCAATAGCAGGGTCAAGCGATTGTACAACATAATCAGCGAGGGAGTATGTTACGGAGAAGGGATTGCTGATAGTAGCATTCCATGTGGCTGATGTTTGACTGATAGAGGCAGACAAGTTGTATTTGGTGATAGTGATAGTCTGCTCGGAGGTCATAGCATTATAGCCTGCGTTTGCCTCTTGCGACATTCGGATAGTCAATGTGCCCGCTTGCCCTAAGGTCAAAGTCGTACCCGATATAGCAGGGGGTGTTGCATCTGTTTCGCTGCTATTATCCGCTGTAAAGTTAACAATAGAGTATGTCCTGCTGCCCGGACTATTGCTTTCCCACGCACTGCTCAGGTCTATGGCATCATCTACCTTGTAGGTGCTTTTGCCTTTCCATGTATGCACGGGGTCGGTAGTGGCTTCCGCCGTTCCGTTTACGCTAAAGGAAGCAGAGAGTGTTCCGTTTGAAATAGTAATTGTTCCCGATTTACTGCCAACGGTTGTGGGCTTGAAATAAACGGATATAGTGGTTGTTCCGCAATCGTCAGTAAGAGTCGTACTTTCCGGCGTAGCAACAAACTCACTGCTACTGCTACTAACGGATATGTTTTTCTTATCTAAATTGGTATAGGTAATCGTGCCTGTTTGGGCTGCGGTTTGCGCTCCGACAGGAGTATTCGCAAAACTGAGGGACGCAGGCAACACACTCAAACTACTCGCCTTGCTGACATAGATATTTGTTACATTAATGGTTTTCCCTGCTCTATAAACATTTAAAAATCCAGTTCTTCCTGTTCGTTTGAAACGAATATGGGTAACATCAGCCGAAAGCGAAATGGTGTAGCTATAAACAGTTGTTGTAGTCAAGCTGTCTGAAGACCACTCAGGACTCCAATTACTACCGTCTTTGGAAACTTCTACACTTAGTTTGTGCCAATTGCTTGCCTTCTCAGCCAATTGGTAATTAAACGTTAATGTTTTTCCGGGGGAGGATAATGTAATGGTTTCATAGGTACCATTGGTATTGCCATCATCGCTCACATACGGGAGGCTACATGATTTATCTTCCAACACATAGCATTCTCCCCAAGTCAATGGAGAAAATACCAATAGCATAGACAAAATGGAGGAAAATAATAGGAAATTTCTTTTCATAGTAGTAATTGTGTAGCGTACAACAATAACGCTCTGTTTATTCTAAAATCTTAATAATTGTACCAAAAAACGCTGCAAAGTTACTCCTTTTCTTTGAAATAACCAAATAATCGTATGTGATTGATACCATTTGTATACTTTTTCTAAAAAATAGGCAGTAATTAGGTTATAGAGGTGCTGTAAAATGACATCTTATTGTTGAAGATGTCTAATAATGCATGTCCAGAGGTGCACCTACCACGAGGTGTGCGGGTGTTCTTGGTACAAGAGTCGGTTTTGACACGGTACAGTCTCGTTTTAGAACCGATCAGGAACCGATCAGGAACCGATTAGGAACCGAGTAAAACAGTTGGGAAGCGGGTGGCTTAGAAATGGAAATCTTGTATTGACTCCACGTTAGTTTATGTGTTTTTCCGTTCTTTGTTGATGCTTTTTTCCTTCTTTATCAGTCGTTCTTTCTTCGTCTTTTTTTTCGAGTCGTTTTCGAGTCGTTTTCGAGATGAACTGCATATCATACTTAACCCCTCAGGCGGCAGTTTTGTCGTCAGGGTAGAGAAAAAATGAATGATATTTGGAAATTCCCATTTTTTTTCGTATCTTTGCGCCCGATTTTCAAAATACGAAAAACTAAATATCTATGGAGAAGTATAATTGGACATTTGCGAATGTGGGCGGGGTTACCCGTGTGAAGATTCAGTCGGGCGAGGATATTCGCCACTTGGGAGAACTGGATGAGAAGTTATGGACGGTGCTTTCGTGCCCGACGACGGGGTTGGAGATAGACAGCGAGAGCCTGCGGCTGATGGACTCGGACGGCGACGGGAAGTTGCGCGTGAAGGAAGTGCAACAGGCAGCGGCGTGGCTGTGCAGCGTGCTGCGCGATCCCGAGGTGCTGCTGGCAGGGAAAGACGAGTTGCGGGTGGAGGATATCGCCGACGAGGGGCTGCGCGCTGTGGCGGCTTCAGTGGTCAGTGGTCAGTGCGCAGTGGTCAGTGATCAGTGCCCAGAGTTGCCCCGCCCCCTTACCCCCTCCCCGTCCCGACAAGTCGGGATAAACGAAGCGGGG
>JBJECI010000134.1:0-25302 GCA_051870915.1 Paludibacteraceae bacterium | reverse complement strand
CAAAGCATCCGCTTAGCAACATATATAAAGTCAAATTTTTAACGAACTATTGTTATTACATAAAGTAAAAATAAGAAAATTGAGATTTATCTACCCTCGTTTCTCCCAATAGCCATTGGCGGAATGTCCCACCCATTCATACCCGAGAGCCTTCATTTCGCGCTTTATGGTAGATACGCTTATGCTCAGTTGCTCTGCCAAAACCTCTTTGGAGATACGGATATTCTTTTGCACCGACGTTTCTATTTGTTTCCTTCGCGCGGTTATCTTAGCGTTTTTTAGGGGTTCATCTATTGATTTTAGGGAGTCATTCTTCATTTTTAGGGGTTCATTTTTCTGAATACGTTCTATCATGCACTCATGTATTTTGGTCTTTTTGTCGTAGTTCACGCCCACCAGCAATAGTTCGCCCACATACCCCTCCAACGCATGCACATACTTTCGCCTATGTATTTGTTTGATAGCCGTATTCGCTGACTTGTTCCACTTGAGTTCCAGCACAATAGCAGGTTTGTCGACTCTATAGTGAAAGGGTAGCACAAGGAGCGGGGCGGTTCGGAATACTGCCTATTATGCTAATCCTTGAAACAAGCTTGGTATGCCTTGATAATATCACGCACTTTCATGCTCGGCAGAGAATAGGAACATTCCGTTTCCGACATCAACAACAATTTGCGCACCTCATCCATATTTCCGTTGACACTCTTATCCACCATGCCGGTTGCATACAATTCCTCTATCATCGGCAAGCACTCTTTGGCATAAGATGCAATCAGTACTTGAATAGCAAATGCCACCACCTCACCATCGCAAATGGTATGCTTGGGAAGGTCTTGCTTATAGGCGGTTAGTACCTCACGCATCATCTTCAGTATCGGCGTACGCATTGCCTTATCACAGTTAGCGTAGTTTGCCAAATAATCAAGCACCTCCATCTTGGCATTCGCTGCAAGCCCTTCCTCCAACAAGAAAGGCTGTATGAGGGCAGGATTCTCTCTAAGGCATCTATAGAGCAACGGCTTCACAAGGTACTCTCCCGAATCGCCTTCGTTGAACCGAAGCACATCTTCATTCTGGCGCAAGAACTCTAACAATACCGGCAGCGACTCCTGAAACCCTATCTCTGCGAGAAATAGGAAGCAATTGCCCATTATGCACCAATCCACTTGGGTATTCTCGTCTTGCAACTGCTCCTCGGTTTTGCCGTACTGCCTACCTAACTCTTGCAAGACGAGTTGGTGCATATCTTCCCTCAGCGTCTCTTTGGGCAAAGACAATAAGGTGTCTATATCCGCTTTGGTCATCGTTAGCGTATCTTTACGCAGGATAGTCTCTGCCTCGGGATGGTGCAACTGAACGGTCTTCGGATAGTCGCCACCTCGGTATGTATAGGACATTCTCGGGCGAGAATCATGGTTAGGAGATTCTTCATCGTCTTCCATGTCATCCTCTTCCACCGCATGAATAATCACTTGATAGTTACCGACTCCTAAGGTCTTGTTGAGCGCGGGGATATAGCGGTTTGCTTCTTGCTGATTTTTTGCCATCAAACAATACTCTCCCTCGTTCCCAAACTCATATTCACGCAACTCCACACGGTCATCGTCTTCTTCCAAGATATAGCGTGCCACAGCAAAGTCTTTGCAGGGGTTTATTCCCGCATTGGTTGCCCAGTCCAGCGCGCCATATACCCAGTTGTGCGCCTCCACATAGTCCACCTCCGTCCATTTTTCGAGTCTGTCGGCAAAGATATCTACCATCTGCTCCATCTCATCTTCCGAGCAGTTAAATAGCCACAACGCATCTTTCACGCCAACGCACCATCGGTCTAACATGAAGCCCGCTAAGGTGAATGTACCGCCGGCATGCTGACGGATGACCATTATCGCCATCTCGCGCGTGTCGCCTATGGTCTCGCCCTTATAGCACTTGTAGATTGGCAGTTTCCGCGCCCGCTCGCGGATATAGCGCTCGGGACTCAGTGGTTGTTGCTTATGTTGTTTCTTTGCCATGATTGAAATGTTGTATTACTATATATCAGCATATGCCATATTATACGCAAAAGTGGTTATTCTTTTGAGAAAGTAAATTTGTTTTCGGAACGTTCTAACTTTCGGTGCACAAAAGTTACACCATTATAGCTTCCATGAATTTAAGGTTACCAATTGCCGACTGAGAATGGAAAGACACTTGCCCTGACAACACGTGCGTCTTGAGTTGTACGACAGCAGCCTCAGCGCTCAATTCGCCATTCTCATATAGGCTAATAGTGGCATACAGATTATCGTTAGCAACCGGACCAAGCACAACATCATAGTTATGGAGCGGAGCACCACGGCGATTATCTACCACAAAGTCCAACCATTCTTTGGTAGCGCCATGATAAGTCAGTATATGCCAATCCGGATGTTGCAGCAACGCATCATCCACCTCATACACAGACACCACAGCACTACCCACACCAGCTCGCTCAAGACGAATGCGCGCCCAACGGGCTGCCTGTTCAAAATCAAGCGTAGTGTAAAAGCCTTTCCCGAAATCAGTATTGCGCCGTCCCTGCTTGAGGGAGGGATGCTTGACTACAACAGTAGAACCATGATATAGTTTCATATTCGGCTATTTCTTATGGTTAGAAATGAACAATTCTATATCGTGCAATATCGTTTCTTCCCCCTGCGTATGCAAGATATCAAAGCCATTTATCAAATATTGATCTACCCCATATTGGCGAAAAAGTGCATACGCTTGCAGCGATGTTAACTGATGACGCTGCGCATAGCGTTCTATACAAAAAGAAAGAAAGACAACGACATTATTAGCAACCCCTTGACCTTGCTCTGCCCTACTCTGCTCAAGCAGTCTATATAATGATTCCGTATCAAGATACCACCATTTTGCATCTTCATTATACAACTTTTCATAAAAAGGCGAGTCATATATATACCCTAAGGCAGCACTCACCGGCATATGCTTACGCTGAGACACCAATAGGGCTAATTGCGATATTTTCAAAGGAATAATGGACGCACTCATATTCTGTATTTGTTATCGTTTATCTTATACAACTACCTGATTTGGAGATTTATGGCACTCTTCTAAGTTACTATATATCTTGCGTTTATACATCTCTAATTACATTTTTCAACCGAATAATTGGCTCATTCGTTACATTTTTCTACCGAACCATGCCGCAAAGATACAAAAAAAATCTGACATACGCAAGGTTTCTATCAGATTTCATTGATTTTTCCTTTTCGACAAGCGCGTTTCTGCGCTACCTATTCTTCTCCACAAATAGGTTGTCTATCCCTCCACCACCTGAGGAATGGCTCTAAGGTCTGTTCGTTGTAGGGGATGAAGGTCTTGGAATGGCCGATTAGGACTACATTGATTGTATTCTGCGGGCGTGGGGCTTCTTCTTGATTCGTCAGTCGCACCAGCTCCTTTGGCTCCCTTAAATTCATCTGCTCCTTCAAGTTCATTTGCTCCATTTCCTCCCCGCGTTGCAGCACGTGCTTCATCATCCGTTTCAGTCCGTGGCTGTCCACTTGATTGAAGTCCATCTTCAACGGGCTTAGGCGGAAGAAAGAGCGGATGGTCAGTTTGCGATTGTCGTTCTTGTCCGCCGCAGCCGTTGTCTCGGTCTTGATGGTGGTCTGCTTGTGTTTGTGGAACTTGGCGCGCACCATACGGAACACACGCATCGGACTGATGAACGCCCAAAACGGTCGCATCTCCGTATAAATCGGCATCTCCGTTATCTGTCCGTCCGCGTCCATGTAGTTGATATTCAACGCCGAAGCAGGATAGGGCAACAGGTTGTCATACGCCTCGCGGTAGTCATAGCACACATTGCCCCCCTGACAGCCGCCTTTATAAACCGATGTGTCGTGCGTGATGCCGTATTTCACCAGCACTTTGTACAGATTCTCCGTCGGCATCATACTCCAGTTTGCCGCGCGGAAAAGCCACACTTTGTAGTCCGGCTTCACAGGCCTCAACAAGTTCTCCAAATAGCGCACCGCCTCCCTCACCATCTCATCAATACGCTCCATGGGCAATGCTGCCATGTTGTAGTCCTCAATACATTGGTCAAAATGTTTTCCGTTCCATTGGCTGCGAAAATACGAGGAATGGATATGCAGTTGCACATCATGCCCGCGTACAATGGCATCACGCAGTTGCTGCTCAATAGCCGACACGCTCTCCCCGAACGAAGGTACTCGCTTGAATGCCAAAATCTCCGCCACATCCGCCATAATAGTCAGTCTCTGCCCGTATTTCTCCAGCAGCGACATCAACCGATAGGTGGGCTCCACCATCAGCGCCATGGGGTCGCCGTCCCCATTGCCGTGGATTTCGTAGTCAAGCGTGAAATAAAGTTTATAGTTCATAGCGTAGTATTTTATCTTTCGATTGTTGTTGATATAGGGTAAATCCCACTTTTTTGTATAAATTCTGTGCACGGATATTATCGTTTGCCACCACCAAATAGACTTGCTTGGCATGCAGATTCCGCAGCACACAAAGCAGTTTCTCCATCAATACCATACCATAGCCGTGCCCCCTATGGTCCGGGTGAATCCAAATGGCATACAGCCACCACGAACGCCTGCGTATGTCCCTACTGTATTTGCGCCGTATCACCCCGCATCCGACTATTTGTTCGTCTTGCTTAAGAAGCATAAAATGCGATTTATACACACCGAATATAGACAAGATTTTATACCCCCCCCCTATTCGTATATCTCGCCAACTCTTGTTTAGAAAAGATACCTTGTAGCAAAGGGGCATCAGAGGATTTATAGGGTTGCAGCGTAAACATAGAGTAATGATAATAATCAATAGATAACAATGGTATTCCTTTCAGCAGTCAAACACGTAAGATATACGTAGGATATACGTAAGATATACGTAAGATATACGTAGGATTATTAGAACACTATACAGACACAGACCTGCTTTATTATAGTCTTTTACTAAACAAGCGAAGGAGTTTTCGTTGAGATAACAAGAAATTCAAGAGGCGGTATTTTGTAGGTGAGATAACTATCTTCCCCCCATCAAACTCTTGATAAGTACCACCAAAACTGCGTTTGAAAACATATACTCCGTAGGCGGGGTGCCCGACAGTCGGGGATTGAGGGACTCCACCCATATCGAACGTATCCAAGCCCAAATCGTTGTAATGGCAAATAGCCCGCCACAGCAGGTAAGCAGAGCAACTATATTTGCGGTTAAGTTCGTAGTCGCTTCCACCGGAATAGTAATACACCGTCCTACCCGACTGCAACATCAATGCTACCGCAGCCGTTTGCCCCTCTACCCGCGCCACAAACAACGTTGCCTTCGGGTCGGTAAACTTCGCAGCAAAGAAGTCGTTGGACTTGAGGAGCATAGAGGCGTTTGTGTGATTACGGATAGCATGTTGCTGAGTAGATTGGCGCAAGCGTTGAAAATCCGATAGGTAGCGCAGGCTATCCTCCCCTTGGCAAATATCCACCTCTACCCCATTCTTCTCCCCCTTGCGAATACAATTACGTTGTTTAGATTCTACCATTTTCCATAGTTGCTCTACTGTCGTATGCAGGGGCGTACAAAAGGTTGCCTCTTTGGAAGGTATATCCAACGGGAGTCGCTGACCTCGTACCCAGTGCGTCAGATTCAGCATCACGATATGTTGCTTGTGAGCATATTGCTTGACTGCATCCAACAAAAGAGGCAGATAATGCGCTTCATCTTCGGGCGAGCGGAAGACAGGGTAACTATCAAAATAAACCGATTTGGCGATACAGCGCACCATCGGTGCATTGCCTCGCAAGGTACCGACCCAGCCGCCAACGATAGTCTCTGATGAATCCTGCATCAGTATACCCCAGAGCGAGTCATTATACGCAACGGGCAACATAGGATTGCCCCACTGCGTGGACTGCACAAGGGCATAGAACGCACCGTAATATGTTTCTGCTAATGGAATAAACTTCATTTCTGATAGATATTTTGATAAACGGTATATACTTCATTTGCGACTGCCGACGCCGTATAGCGGGCAGGGAGGTGTGTTTCTGTGAGGTGCCCGACGGCTAATGCTTGGCGCAATTTGTCGGCAACATCCATCGGGTCGTAGGTAGTCAGAAACGCATTCTCCACTCCCTCCACCACCTCGCGCACATCTCCCACATCCGTGCTGACAACAGGGCAACCGCAAGCCACCGCCTCCTTCACAAACTGCGGACTACCCTCCGTGAAAGAGGTAAGCAAAGCCGCGTCCACCGCGTGGTACAAAAGCGGGACTTGCTCGCGCGAGTACCCGAAGAATTCAAGGAGCACTTTCTTGGGCATAGGCAATTGCGCAACCGCAGCACGTGCGAGCGGTGCATTCTTCACTCGGTCGCCGAACTCCTTGGAGAACAGGATATAAGTGGTGTCTTCCTCCAAGCCGAGCAGGCGACGGCACTCTGCTTTCGTCTTCTCCTTTCCCAACGGGCGGAAACGCTCCGTATCTACCGAGCAGGGAATCAGCGTGGCGCGCTTTGGACTTGCCTTCGCAAGGCGCATCAGGTCTTTGGAGACGAAGATGCTATGGGCAGACAGCGCCATCGCCACACGCGAGAGAAGACGAATAGCAGGCACGTTGATGTCCGAACCGTGGAAAGTAGAGACCACCGGCACACGGCACTGCATATTCGCCAAGAAGCAACACAAGCCGTAGTGAGCATGGATAATATCCGGATGAAAATCTGCAATCTGCCGCCGTAGCGAGCGGAAAGCGCGCAGGTATGCCTTGATACCGTTCCCCCGCACAAAACAGACCTGAAACTCACACCCCAAGGGGCGGAGCGACTGCATCTGCTCGTAGATAAACGGAGCCACGTAATCGGTATAAGGCGCATAGTAGCGATGGCTACAAAGAATCAGGATTTTCATGACACAAAACATACGAAATTCGCCCAAGACAAGTTATTCTTGCCTTGAGCGAATGGATAAGACCCACGAAAGTAGCGTTCGCTACCTGCGCATAGAGAGTATAGTTTGATAGATATTGAGTAAATGCCCTGCCACCTTCGAATTGATAAGCGAAGCCTTGACAAGTTCCTCTCGCATTTGCATTCGCATAGGGGGGGGTATTTGCAGTCATTTGATTTTCAGGAACTTGAAGCACATCGCAAAGTATATTCGCGATGTCTATAGGATTGCGAGAAGAGGCAATACGGCAGGCAGAGAGCTCTGCAATACGCTCTTTCACATCGCCGACATCGGTGCTGACGATGGGTAAGCCGCATGCCATGGCTTCTTTGATGACTTGAGGGCTGCCTTCCGTCTTGCTGGTCATCAGGAGGGCATCGCAAGTGTACATCAAGGCGTTGACTTGGTCGCGGGTGTAGCCTTTCAGTTCTATGAGTTGAACTTCGTTCTTTGTTTCCTCGGCGACTGTTTTGGCGGCAATTGCCCGCCTGTTTATCTCTTGGACTACAGCCTTTGCCAGTTCGGGGTCTTTGACAGGATTATCAAAAGCACCGGCAAAAAGGACATGCTTCTTGTTCGGCTCTAAGACGGTATTGACCCATTGTTTAAGCGTCTGCTGCCCTATCGGTTGGTTTTGCAGTTCCTGCCACGAGGCGGGAAGATTGATTCCGCAAGGTATGAGAGAGGATTTCTGTTGCACGGACTTAGGCACCTGCGCAAAGGCAATATCCTGCGTGCGCTTGGAGACAAAGATATTCCATGCCGAAAGCCGCATTGCCACCTTGGAGAAGCGCATCACCCGTGGGGAATTGATATCGGAGCCGTGGTAGGTACTCACTACAGGCACGCGGCGTTGCAGGTTCGCCAACAGGCAACATAAGCCATAGTGCGCGTGAATGATGTCGATATGTTGTTCGCGAATCACGCGGCGGAGTTTGGGCAGTTGCTTCAAATAGCCCCAGACACCTTTGCCGACCACCCCAAAGTACTCCACTTCGCATCCCGCTGCACGCAAAGCCTCCGCCTGCTCCGTAATAAACGGAGCAAACTCGCCGGCATGGCTATTGAGCGAACCGAGGATTAAGATTTTCATCCGAAGATTCTCCTTTTTAATTTAATTAACCTTATCTTCATATTCGGGCTTACCATTGAAAGTATTTTTTCCTTCCAAGTTCCGCCCTCTGACCATGAGTGCAGTCCCTTATGTTCACTGTACGTATTCTCATTTCGTACATCTTCTCCTGTTGTCAATATCGGACAAAAGTACGTTACAGGATATATCTTGACCCATTCCTCTTTATGGACTCCTGCTGCTGAGAAATATGCAACATTGGTTGTCATATCATACGAGCCATCAGGCATTACAAATACCCTCTTATCATACATGTGCAACATTGTAGTTACCCATCTGCCATGTGGTTCGCTCGCCATCACCCCCAACATCGGCGGCTGATACTTGCTACCTTCTTTTCCTACAAATGCTTTTTGTGAGCAATCAAGAAGAGGTTCAAACGACTTGTACACCATAAAATCCACATCAAAATACACCCCACCATATTGCTCTAATGCCCATAGGCGTACATAGTCGGAAACAAAGGCGTACTTCCGCGCTTCGTATGCTTGGCGTACATATAGCGGTGCAGAAGCAATGTCAAAATTATCCTCATTCCATTCCATGTATATCCAATCGGGCATGAAGCGATACCACGATGCCATACACTGCTCTACCAAATTCGGTTTTTGTCCCTTTCCGAACCAACAATAATGTATTATACGAGGAATCATAGGTTTTTGCCAAATCACTTTAAGAGTATTTCGATGTCTTCTCGGTCTTCTCTGCTTTATTGTGCGGGAATAGCACGGGAATTGTACGGGAATAGTACGGGAGAAACTAGTATTTATTGCTTATACCAATCCTCGCCCTGCGAGTTTGAACCAATTCCATGCCACACATGCAACAAACATCACTCCCAACCACATCATGAACCAGCGTTTGTAGGTGGTTCGGGAGCCTATTCCCTTTGCTATGGGCACTCCCATCAATGCCTGCTGAATACCATAGGCCGCGAACATCAGTTCCATAGGCATGGCAGGCTGGTGGAAACGCTCGGATTGGGCAAAGTTGGACATAGCCAATACCACCAAATAGCCCAACATATAGGACAACGGCACCAAATGTTCTCGCCAACGCCCGCTAAACAAAAGCATAAATAGCACAAGAATGGTAAAGAACGACAAGATATTTTTGATAAAGTTGCCGCCATGCAATAGCATCTGGACATGTTGTCCCTCAAATGGACGCACCATAGTGGGAAAAGGAATAGTAAAAATCATAGGTGCAAACACCGCCGTTCCCGCATACTTAGCAAACTTATTAGCGTGTTCGCGCTGAGCACGCCACTCCATATTCGATTTCTGCTGACCAGACTGCACTTCACCTATCAAATCTTTTGCTTGTTCCTGTATTGAGTTACCCATGGTTACGCCAATCAGGGCAAGAGCCAGAAGTCCGATAATAATACGCTTTCCCCACCCGACTACTCTGGTAGAAGACATCACAATAGAAAACAGCAAGCAAAGCACCGTAACCAACGCCAAAGGCGTGCGGATGGTGAAAAGGGCGGCAGATATCAACAAGACAGGTATCACTTTCCACGCGGAGAAGTTGCGCGTGCGGAGCATCTGATCAGCCTGCTCCACAAAGAGCACCGCCAAGAACACCATCTCCGTCTCCTTCAGATGTGCACCGCAATAGTACCAGAAGTTGGGCCAGAACATACAAAAGAGGGCGGTCAGGCGACCTGTATCTTCGCCAAAGTTGCGTTTCGCAAGGCGATACATCAAAACGACTGTCAGAGCCGACCAGACGCATTTTAGAACTCGTGCGGCGAGAATACTATTGCCTGTTAGCGCATAGACTAATCCTAGATACACTGCATATCCTAAGTCTGAGATATCAGACCACTTTAGAGCAGTTTCCCATGCAGTAATAAAATTACCATTACGAAATCCATTGGCGAAATGTTGTCCCATACCGTTATAGAAACTAGCATCCGCATTCTCAAACCCAAAGGCATCTCCCCAATAGTTTTGAAAGATGGTATATATCAGCAACACCCAGCCGAGACGCAGGGCAAAAGATGTCCAAAATATCTTTTTCTCGAATCGCTTCTCACTACGGACTTTCTCTGCTCCCCATGTACGGCTCAATTTGTTCCCTAAATAAAAGAATAGGCACACAGACACCGCACCGCTCAGCATATAGTACCACGGCATTGAGTAACGAAAATAAATGCCCGTTACCAACAACAACGCCGCCACATAGACCATAATAGTTTTGTTGTTAATCCACTTTGGAAGATATATATTCTTTATTGAAATCATTTACGGATTAATCTTTGTTTACAATAACTTCCGATGGTCATGATATGCTTTTTTGCTCTCAGCCACCAGAGGGGCATGGAATATGCTTTGGGAAGCGGGCAAGCCACCTTTTTCAGTTCCACTTCTGCTTGGTGATGATACGTATCAGACATCCAATAGTCTAATAGCCCGTTTATGCGCAGGCGGTCAAACAAGTGTTTCCAATCCGAGGAAGGAACGACAACGTCCCCCCCAACGCCAACTGATTTCAAGTGTGATTCGATTTCATCTAAGTGCCAGAGCATATTTGTCTGGGGAGCATGCAAATTTCGTGTAAGACGCAGGCTTGCCGGTACATCATTGTTATAATATGCCAATGGCTGATTCAAGAACGCCACCTTGTGGTTCAGTGCCATCTTTGCCCACAATAGGAAATCTTCACCTAAGCAAATACCCTTTTGAAAATACTCTCCTTTTTCCGAACAGACATCATGCAAAACCAATCGATTTATCATCGTGGCACCGGTCCAAACAACCTGCCCTATGTTCTCATAATACGACCTTGGGTAATTGATATAGCCGCTCCACCCTATTTCACTGTGCCGCTTGCCTGATATATCATACACTTCGTCCACTCCCTTTCTCATCTTCCCCGGTTTATAGTAGATATAATTACTTGCCCAAATCCCCGCCTCCGAATACTCTCCCGCCAAACGGGTCATCTCCTCCAGATAGTTTGGTTCCCACCAATCATCTGCATCGAGGAAAGTAATATATTCGCCCTGCGAGGATGCTATTCCATGGTTGCGCGCCGCGCTCACCCCCGCATTCGGTTGGTTGATAAGTCGGAAACGATTGCTGCAAGCATTGTTTTGCATCCATTGTTGCACTACCGAAGCACTATCATCCGTAGAACCGTCATTGACAATCACACACTCGTAATCCGTAAAAGTTTGCGCCAAGACAGAATCAAGTGCCTTGGTAACAAAAGAAGCCTTATTATAGAGCGGAATTATGACCGAAACTTTCGTCATTTATTCTTCGGTTTCTTGAAGTTTTTGTTATCTATCCTATTCAGCACACGCTCCAATGTCCAAACCAGTTTGTATGCCCATGGATGCTTGCGAAGATTATCCATCTGTTGCATATCGAAAGCATGTCGGTCGTAGTCTGCGAAGACAGCAGGGGGCAACACATCTGCCAACACCCGTCTTCTCTCCTCGTTCCGAAGGATTAGGTTTTGCTCGCTGATGCCGGAGGTGTCAAATATAGTCATATCTACATCCACATACACGGGTCTCACCTTCCCCAATCCTATTGCTTGCAAGAACCACTTCCAATCAGAGACAATGCGCAAATCCTCGTCATAGAGGCCGTAGGATTTGCTAACGCCATCGCCAACGTCAACCCCAACCATGTTTTTGTTTGCGTTGACGTTGTCGTTTGCGTTGACGTTGTCGTTTGCGTTGACGTTGTCGTTAACGAAGAGACTTCGTTTTATCCAACAGCAATCATGATTCATAGTGCTGACGAAATACTGCAACAACGAATAGGGCACTTCCCCACTCTTTCCAACAATTTTCCCCGTATTGTAGTCTTTCTTTATCATGTTTCCATAGAGAAACTCCGGAAAGCCTAACTTGTCCATTTGCAAATAGCAGTCTGCTAACACATGATTGGAAGCCAATATATCGCCGGAATTGAGGATTTGGATATAATGTACGGGCTCCGGAGAGCCTCCTTTGTTCTTATCTTCGCTTCGCTTCGACCGATTAAAGGAATCAACCTCCCTAACACCACACGCAATTTCGATTCCTTTATTCATAGCATTGTAGATGCCGTTATCCGGCTCGGAGACCCATGTCAACGAGATGGAGGATGAAGAGAGTTGCTGCTCGTAATTGCGGATTATTCGCACACTCTCATCGGTAGAATTGCCATCCACGATGATATGCTCTACCTCAAGCGGCAACTTATTTGCACTTGAGACATCCAACCGCTGCGTAGCCACCGAATCCAACGTTCTGCGCAGCCCGGCAGCATTGTTGTAGTTTATAGTGATGATGCTGAGTCTCATTTCTTATAGCACTCCATTATTCAATTACAAATATCTTCCACCCATTCAACTGCAAAGTTACGACAATATCTTTTCGTTCATACACATAGTGTACAAGCCTACGTTCCACATCCAATCGCTTTCGCGCAAGCCACCGCACAAAGGTACAATTTTCTTTTGATACATGCAAATTCTTCCTTGTTTTTTTGAAAAAAATCTACATTTTTGTAGAATTGAGCAGCTAATCCATGCCTAATTCCTGCATATGACATAAAAACTCATGGATTTAACATAGGTTATGTGAATCCGATATAAGCAGACTATCTCAGCAGTCAAAGACTAATTTAGTTTTTGGTAATGAATTAATGGAGAATTATACGAAAATTATATGTGAAAGAAAAAATATTTGGACAATTTTTGGAAATTTTTGTTGAAATAAAAGAATCATCGTTGTTTTGATGTGGTCGAGTGCGCCCCGACCGGTCGGGCTAAAAATGTGTTTCTTATTTCGAGTTCACGTTAAATCAAAGAATCATCATTGTTCCGATATATATGTATCTTATTTCGGGTTCACAAACGCTCCTACCCTACCGGGTGGAACAAAAAAAGCGACAGGCATAGTTGTCGCAAAGCAAGCCCTGTAAGGGCGATATAAAAACAACATAGGGACTTTTCCCTACGTGGGAAGTTCCCCCCCCTAATGTAAGCCGAGATTCATCCCGATGCTTGCATCCCGATTTATCGGGGATTATCGGGACGGTGCGACATAACTCAATTTTGAATCGATGGGTCAACATGTATATCATTGCCAAAAGTTATGCGATGCGGAGGGATAGTTCATTACTCCAACTGATAGTGTATCACTTCAACTTCTTGCCGTCTGCGAAGGCGTTGCCTACGCGGCTGCCAATCTCCAGATAACCGTGATGCACAGGGTCATAGGTAATCAGGTGCATCTTCTCCAGGTCGGGATTACCATCTGCTGCCAAATACTGCTCATCTACGAGGATGTTCACTATCTCCGCTACGATGTAATAGCCCGCCTCCGACGCGTCCAGTTTCTGCCGGATGCGGCACTCCAATGTCATCGGGAAGTTGGTGAATATCGGTGCATCTATCTTCTCTGCTTTGGCAATCGTCCAACCGGTCTTCTCCATCTTGTGCGGGTCATTCTGCGCACTCACGATACCCACAAAGTCCGATGCTACCATCGTTTCGGTGGTCGCGAAAGCAACAGTGAACTCGCCCTTACGATTGAGGTTCCCGGTAGTCCGGTGACTGCCCATCGAAATCATTATCTCGTGCAGATCCCATTGCCCTGCCCATGCAGCATTCATGGCGTTGGCGGTACCATCTTCGTTATACGTGCCGATAATCAAAACCGGCTGTGGAGCCATCCATGGTTTGGGTTCAAAACTTTTCATAATCATTTATATCTCAGTGTATTCAGTATAAGAACCACTTCCATTCAATGCTACAAAGATGGGGAGTTCTGCATCAGCATCCTACACGATTATCTAAGCGGCAGTAGTTAAGTAATTCTTAATAAGTTAATTTACATTTAACTCATTTTCTTTCAATACATTAGCTATACGCATACTAATATTGGGAACTGAAGTGGCAATTTGTTGTTGATTGAGCCAGACATTACGCGTCATCAAGGCAACATTATTTTGCCATCTTAGGAGTGATAGATGACAATGTCGTTTTGCTCAACCATTGGGTAGTATGTTATTTTGTTCTGCCATATTAAATTTTTATGGAGCGGTCATGGCCAGTCGATAGAGCCATGATGGAGGGATGAATCAGCCTAGTTGACTGCAATACTATGCAACCTTATCTAATAATTGTTTTGCTCGCAGTTCCATCTGCTGCATATAATTTTCCATATATTCCCAATCTGGTGTACCTTTGGAAGTAACTGGGAGAAGAATTTGGAAGTCTGTTTTAATATGGCGATTTAACTCATCAATAAAAGCTTTGTAGTGTAACCTACCCTCTTTAAATATCATCGTTGCGATGTACTGTTTGCAATAATATGACATTTCTTTCCTTGGAATCAATACATTTACATTTTGGCTAGTATAAAAGTCTCTGTTTTGCACAAAACAAGAGCCAAGATATTCTCCTCCTAATGAAAGCGTGAGACACCCCGATTTGTATGGTTGTAGTCCATCTATGACATCAACGCATGCGGTAACACCATTATTGGTATTTGCACGTCCCACAAAATTGACTGATGGATTTTGATTTGTCATTTTGACTCGATCTAATTTAGTTCCCGCATCAATATAAAACAGTTCTTTGTCATATAAATGAAATAATGCAAAGTTGCTGATATTCAGCGATTTACCCCCCCCCCTAAAATTGCGTTTAAGGCTGATATAGAGCCACTTACGCGCGTCTCAATGGACTGCATATATTGTTCCATATACTGCCAATCGGGTTCACCATTAGGAATCGCAGGTAACATAATAATCTCTTCACGTGCCTTTTCTGGAGAGCATTTTTCTTCGTAAGAATATTTGCGTGTGAATAATCCATCCAGCATACAGCATACAAATTGTTTGGCATATTCGGGCATTTCTTCCTTTTCTATCAAAACAATTGCATCGCCATTAATATTAAACGGATAATCGTGATAAAATGTACTTCCGCACCCAGCACCATTACAAGACACCGTGATTTTATTACAATACAATGGTTCCACATCATAGTACCCCGCAACTCCTTGATTTCCACGCGCAGCAGCTATTACAGGAACATTACCTTCGGGTAATATTTGCATCTTTTTTACACTACCTCTTATAGGTTCAAAAAGGTCTCCTACACGATATTTTGCCCAATATGTTGTATCAATCTTTTTCATTACTTTTCTATCACAATATTGGTTGCACATTCGGTTTCGCTAATATTACTACTATAAAGCACTTTATTTAAGAGTTTGTCGTTAAACTCCTTTATGTCTATGCCACGTTTGAACATCTCATAGTCCATCATTGTTTTGATAAAGTCCTCCTCGAAAATTTCAAATGGTTTTTCAGGCATCTGATACGAGAGATGTTCGCTCGGATGGATAATTTGACGAGTATTGTATTTATCCTCTACTCCAGTTTCTATAGCATGTATCCAGTAGTCTTCCTTTTCTTGCCAACGATTTTTAATATCTTGACGACCTTGGTTCTTCACAGTCTCTAATCCATCCTCCTCTATATAATAACCTATAATGTCTTTGTTATTCTGGGGGCGTCCTGCTTCAAAGACAAATATTGATGTTGTAACACCCACTCCAAGAAACAAATTTTCCGGCATCTTCACGATTGTTGTAAGACGGTGCTTCTTTAGCAACTTTGCCCCCTTATCTTTCTCTAGTTTCTTATCCGGAAGAATGAATGCACATTGCGTACCTACAGGAACAGAATTTAGCACATTCTCAACTATCGTCATACAACCATATTTGCGTTCATATGGCGGATTCATCAATACCTTAGAGATATTTTTAGACTGAATCCATTCACAAGCCTTTGGCAAGCGAGAATCCTCAAGAAGGAGATTTGTTTTACCATCTTTGTGAATAAGCATATTCGCACACGCCAATGCAAATACATCTTTATCAAACTCTATTCCGAATAGTTGCTCGCGTTGAATCTGTCTTGCCTCCCGCGTGTTGATACCAACCTCGTTTATCATGTTGCACATTGCCTTAACGAGGAATGCTCCTGAACCACATGTTGCATCTAAAATTCTATCTGACGCATGGATATCAATTAGACGATACATAAACGATGTAATATGGTCTGGAGTAAAGATCTGTCCTGATTCAGATTTTTTCTTATATCGGTTAAACTCGTTAAAGAAAATCCCCATCACATCCTCACCCCTCCACTCGCTGGAGTTGACACAATCAGAGATTTGATTAACCCAATCTATGAAATTATCAATAGCTATCTGATTATTTTCATTATTGACATCTATTTTCTCGTATGTTTCAATAAGTAAGTTAAGCTTCAGGTTCTTCTGAAGGTCTTTTTCTATCTCTATCTTTAGCGTATCTACTATGGCAGTTTTTAACACGCGAAAACTCATCCCTTTGTGTAAAGGTGCTGCATAGCGCCTTGCGACAAGTGCGCATGCAGTAAAAATCATACGATGATTAAGATTCTTTAATCCGAATTGAAAATGTAAGCAGTCATTAATCTGCTTCGTAAGATTATAGATCAATTGCTTATCTATCTCGATTTGGGCAGAAAACAGATTGAGATAGAAAGATTTGGGCTGAAGAGTTGCATTTAATGTTGTAACCTCCTCTTTATTCTTAAAAACACGAACATCTGAGCCGTTGTACAATATACCAACGACTTTGTCGTATTTAGAACGTGCAATTTGAACATTCCGTAAAAGTTCGTCCACAAACTTCTGTTGACTAAGATCTTTCTCTTCTGCCTTGGTTTCAAGAATGATAGCCACCTGATGTTTTTTTTCGGGTAAATACCACCCATCAGGTTTGTTGCTAGTACCTTTATTAAAACCAAGTGTCTTAAATGATGTGTTCTGACCTGTACCTTGTAGTATATTGGTCTCCTCTACATCAAATCCTAAAATTATCTTGGCAGCATCGCGTACCTGATCTTCTGTTCTCATACAAGTATTAATCTTTTCTTCTTCAAACTGAAGCAATGAGCGTATTTTATATTTTTACATAACGAAATGCCCGCTTCGATTGACCGACATTTTTTCGGAGAATGATGGCACGGCAATTCCTCGAAAATAAACGGACGAAAGAATTTTCCTAACAACGCATCCTAACGGATATACTCACAGAGCAGTTTCCGCTCTGTGGTGAACTCTGCCTGCACGCTGCTTATAATACTTTTATATCTTCCGTAATACTTCAATTCTATCTACTTTTCTCGCGCTCACTATGCTCACTCACATTCGCGTATGAGCGCATAATACGCGGAAAACCGTACAAAGATAGCAATAATTTCTTAAACAAGCAAATTTCCGCACCAAAAATCTTCGATTTTTACGCATTTTCATAGTTTTGCCTACCCATGTATGCTCTCCCTTCCGCCTTTCTACTTAAAATTTCTACTTTTTTCACTCAAATAGTTGCACATATCAAAATAAACCACTACCTTTGCACCAAAATTTAGTACACCATGTCATCTAACATTCTGAAACGTTACATTTGGCTCATCAATCTAATCTCCAGTCGAGGACCTATTACCAAGGAGGATATCGATTTTGCTTGGGCGGAATCCGAGTTCTGCAAAGGCACTCACGAGGTACTCCCCCGTGAATCCTTCAATCGTTATCGTCGAGACATTGAGCAACTTTTTGACATTCATATCGTGTGCGACCGCAGCAAGCGTACATACTCCATAGACAGTAAGCAGCCCACCTCGCCCGATATTCAGTGGTTCACCAGTTCATTCTCTCTTTCCGATTCGGTGCGGCAGTCCGAACAGTTAGCTTCTCGTATCGAGTTTGAGCCCATTCCGAAGGGACTAAAATATCTGCCCATCATCGTCGATGCCATGTCTCATCAGGTTGAAATCCGCATCGTTCATCAGAGTTTCCATCGTACAGACCCACACGCATTCAACCTCCAACCGTATGGGCTTAAGCTCTATCATCAGCGATGGTATATTGTAGGCTATTCCGATGAGTATCAAGAGGTTCGAACCTTTGCGCTTGACCGCATCCATAAGATAATACTAACCGATATCTCATGGATTCTTCCTACGGATTTCAATCTTCACAACTATTACCGTCCCTACGTTGGCGTTTTGCGCGACAAGCAGCCTGAGATTATCCGCATCCGTGTCACTGGTTCCTCACTACCATACTTGCGTACGTTACCTATTCATTATAGTCAACAGGAGATTGAACGCACCGATGAATACAGTATTTTCCAATACAATGTCGCACCAACATTTGAGTTCATCCAGGAGCTACGTGCACGTGCGTATGATATTAAGGTATTAGCCCCTCGTTCCCTCGCAGAACTTATGCGCTCTGACCTCCAACGTACCCTCGCTCTATACAAGGATTGATTACCCCTACAATAGCATCCCTTGGGCTACAAGGGATTTCTATTACGCGAACTACGAAAGTACTAAAATATAGTACATATATGATAAAAGAACAAGTAAAAGGCTATAGAAAGAAGGCTTGGCGCGAGAAACGCGAAGAGATTCTTCATCGTGATGGATACACTTGTAAATGGTGCGGTCGTCGCGAGTCGGAAACAGTGAAATTGCATGTTCACCACTTAACCTATATCCGAGGTTGTCAACCATGGGACTATCCAAATGAATTATTGGAAACCTTGTGTGCAGGGTGCCATTCGGGTGAGCATGAAAAGACCATGCCCAAAGATGGTTGGATATATGATGATGAGTACGATACGGAGGAATATGGATCTGAGCAATGCGAACTATGCGGTAATGACTTGCGATATGTGCATACATTGCATCACCCGAATTGGGGTATGATAATGGTAGGATGTGATTGTGCAAATTCATTGATGATTGGCTCAAAAGCAGATGAGCAGCGAAAGGAGAGGATGCGCAGAGCACGGAAGTACAAAACATTCATGGAGTCTCCTATGTGGCAGAAACGCGGAAACGGATACTTCTATGAAAAGGATAAATATAAGTTTATAATATGGGAAAACGAAAAAGGATACAGATTTTGTTTAGAGGAGTTGGGGTGGACTGAGTATGGCAATAGGTATCGAAAGACCGAGATATCCGAGTATTGTAAAACAATGCGTGAAGCAAAGGAACGAGCATTTAATATATTGCAACCGATAAGGCAACCTAATAAGCCCGTAGAACTTAATGATGATTATCGGTATTCTTTGGCGATACATGAGTCCGATAGAATCAGACTCTTGCAGAACTTATGTTCGTCCGAGATAAAAAGAACAATGCAGTTGTACCTACCGGCATACAATAGTATTCCTGCAAAGACACTATTGTTAAATAACATCCAAATTACGAAACCTGAAGATAGGGCACAAACAGACCTAATCGCAGAGATTGTTGGAAAAGATAAACAGGTCTATAAATTTTGTGTTAAATTTTTGCTAAAAGGCGAGTTGAATGCAGAGGAAATACAACACATTAAAGATGCAGGTGTTCAACATATTATGATAGATTGTAAGGATATGATGACATACGAGGATATCTCACAAGCGGAAATTCAAGACTTTATGAAGGAGGATAACAGATATAGATGGGTTCATGCTCCAGTATATGACAATTACTTAAAAAGATAGTCAACTATAAATTCTTAACTATTCAATTTGTTTTTTGCTTATGGTACACAACTCTACCCTTTCCGAGGAAAAACTTTTCCTCAATACCCTTGCCTTCGATTATCCGAAGGAAACCGTTACGTTTTACTTCGCTCCGGCAGACTTTGCCGAGCCAAAGGGGCTTACTTGTCTAAAGTCCAGTACACTCTATCCGAATAATATCCGCGACATCTTCCCCAATCTGAAGAATGGGGACGCCATCTACACATCCTTCGATGTGTACCACGAAGGTTTATTGGAACTGCCTATCGATTTCCATAACCCGCAGAACGCAAACCTAATCAAGCGGTATTACAACTACCTAATTTATCTTTATTTCCGGCGCAACACTACGTTGGATATTGTTGCCAATAACTTTGTCCGTGATAACCAGTTCTGGGTACGCGGGAAGAAGGAAGATGCCGAATATCCCAACTCTGTCAAATTCGACCGTTTCACTCTCAAAGTGGATTATGACCATTTCAATAACCATCCGCAATTGGTGCTCTCTTATGACCGCCCCACCCATGTCAGCACGCTATCCATGGCGCAGATCGCAGGACGCATTTCTCAAGAAGATCCGTTAGCTGTCCTTGAAACACCGAATATTGACACAATGGTGTCCAAAGTGTTGTACAAGCACAATAAGCATAAATTCATTGACCGCCTTGATTATTTGCGTAAGCGATTCCCTGATTTTGACACGTCTCATGCGTATCCCATCCTGAGCCACGCCTTGCGTGCTCATCTCAATTACCCGATTAAGGACAACAATCGCGGCAATCCGCTCAGTCGTTACTTTGAGAAAATCAACACCTTCTACCACGAGTACATGGATAACAATGACTTCCGAACCTATATTCCCATTTCTTCGGAAGGATTCAGTTGGGCAAACGAGTATCAGGTTTTTACCACCACCTACGATAGCAAGAATCTACTATTCGGCAAGGGCATGACGAATCATAATCCTACGCAAGGTCTGAATAGTGGACCATTCCTTCCCGTCCCCTGCAATCGTATCAACCTTTTTTGTGTCTTCCATGAGGACGATATTCCCTATGCGCGTTTTCTTATGAAGGCTATCAAAGAGGGACATCGGGCATATAGCAATTCCTATGCAGTTACTACGGTTAATCCTTTGACCGGCGAACAGGAAACGCTCGATAGCAAGGATGTGCTCAAACGCTTTACCGGTAAGGATACCGTTTTCGCCCCGGCTTACATCAGCTTTCATGATGAACGTAATCCTTATCCTGAAGTCAAAGCTGCACTCGCCCAATTATTTGAACAAGGCAAGCTCCGTCATGATGAGAACTATATGGCGCTCTATGTATCACCTATTGGAAAACGCGAACGCGATCTCACTGCGCGTCGCGCATATTATTACATTAAGGAAGCAATGCTTCAGGAGAAGATCGAGGTACAAGTGGTGCTCCAGACCAATATAGGTACGCTCAATGCAGACAAAACGGTTCGTCCCAATTATGGTTTCGAATATTCGTTGCAAAACATGGCACTCGCCATTTGTGCCAAGATGGGTGGCATGCCTTGGAAGTTTAATGTATCCAAGAAGAACGAACTTGTCATTGGCGTAGGTGCTTTTCGAAATACAGAACTCGGTGCTACCTACATCGGTTCAGCCTTCTCTTTCGACAATACCGGTTCATTCAATTCTTTTGAGTATTTTCTTAAGGACGAAATGCGCGAGTTGGTAGGGTCTATCAAGGATGCTATCATACGCTATTCGTCCATCAATGGAAGGCCCGACAAATTGGTCATCCACTATTACAAAGTGATGAGTCATGATCGCGAGTTCCTGCCAATCGAAAATATGCTCAACACGCTTCAACTCGATATCCCGGTCTATGTTGTAACCGTCAACAAGACCGATTCCGAGGACTATGTGCTGTTCGATGCCGGCAATCGCCCTGACTATCTTCCGTATAGCGGACGGTATGTCAATCTTGGTAAAGGAATATATCTTCTCTGCAATAACTCGCGCTATCGTCAGAGCCGTGACCGCGTAGATAGTTTCCCTTTTCCTGTCAAATTGCGTATCGCTTGCCCAACGGCTCCTAACGATACCTTAGACACGCAAGTTGTCAAAGACCTTATTGAGCAGGTCTTTCAGTTTAGTCGTATCTATTTCAAGTCCATCGCGCAGCAGCACCTTCCCGTATCGCTCAAGTATCCCGAGTTGGTCTCCGAGATTCTGCCGTATTTCAAGAACCAAACAACCGAAACGCTTGGCAACCAAAACCTTTGGTTTCTTTAACCTATGCAAAACTCAGCTCTATCTATCATACTCAAAGAAGATTATTCTTGGCGTGATGAACATCGCGCCGAGGATGATTATTTGGTTCAACTGCGTGCCCTGCCGATTATCTCGCCCGAGTTTGTGCCTGCATATCATTTCAACCATACTCTTCCCGCTTTTTCTTCCAAGATACGCTATCATGAGCGCAAGTTTCATAATGCGGTTACGGACTACCTCAATCGCTTTCGATTTCTTCTTATCAATCCGGATGATGCCTACATTGCCTTCCAGTTGAAGAAGCACAACGAACGAACACGGGTTGCGCTCAATTCTTATTATGCGTATATGTCCAAACATCAGGACTTGCTTAACGCGCTTACTGATGGCTCATGCGTTGATTATTACAGCGACAGAGCAACCAAAGAATCCATTACCCTTGCCTCCTTGATGTTTTGGGCACTAATTTGGTGTAACATGGAGGTGCAGCACATGTTTGAGGAATATATTCGTCCCGATAATCGTCTATCGGTTGATGACCACTTCTATCGTCTATTGATGATTGCGCCACTTAAATTATGTTGCGTTCAGCCACTCGCTTCCACCAACGTTTCTCGTTCCGTTTCGTCAAATCTTCCTAATATCCCGTCAGCAGAACGCTTAGCCGAGTATTTACCGGATGTCAGCGATATCATTATTGAGCAAATTAAGGACTTCCGCGAGAAAGCAGAACCTAAGGGTTTCTTCCTGTTGCCCAAAGTGCAGGCTATCTCCAGACCTAATCAGGCACTGCTTATTCGGGAACTACAGACAGCCATGAAACCCTTCCGTTTTGCTAT
Organism: Paludibacteraceae bacterium; assembly: GCA_051870915.1. GTDB lineage: Bacteria > Bacteroidota > Bacteroidia > Bacteroidales > Paludibacteraceae > Colicola. The sequence goes on along the minus strand of JBJECI010000134.1, from coordinate 2,518 downwards.
GGCTCACTATCTCGGATGGTACACCTACCTCGAAGAACATGTTCCCGGCTATCAAGAGTCAGGCAAACGAGCCGGATTTTTTGCAGAACTATTTGAGGTGAATGAGCGTGATGCTAAGGGATATATCAATGTACTCAAAGAGGATTCTAAAGAGAATAATGAGCGCTACAATTCCCGTGCCTATCTCTCAGATGTAGAAGCGTTTTATCAGAAGTTACTTCCCACTCTATAGTTCATTGTCTTTTTATTCTTCCAAGTCGAACTCCAAAACAGTTCGACTTTTTTATCTTTATACTCATTCATAACTCCCTCATTATCAATCATGCCACACATCTGTGGCATTTTCCCACACATCTGTGTCTTGCATGCACCGAATGCCATTCTGAATTTTGCTGCCGATTTCAGTGCCAATCACTGCAAATCACAGCAATATGCAAAAAAATACTATTTCTTCTGCCTCGCTCGAAGCACAGTACAGCCGGGCACCCAAGGACTTTCAGTTCACCAACAACTCATCGCTTTCTTCTATCTTGGATCGCACACCTGCCATGCGGGCGCATTTCCTTCAAATGGAGAAGTACATTAAGTCCCACCCCTCGCCTTCGGGCGAGGAAACGGAGGGGCAAGTGCGCGACCAACTCATCATCTCCAATTATCGACTTGCCATCTCTGTCGCATCGCGTTACCGTGGTAATGGTCTGGAAATGGAAGATCTTATCGGTTTCGCGTACATCGGTCTCACCCTCGCAGCCGACCATTTCGACCCCAACCAAGGTACGGACTTCGCGCCCTATGCTTGCCGCTGGATTCGCAAGGAAATCTGTCAGGCGCTCTCGGACTATGCTCACCCCGTTCGCCTTCCGGCTCACGCTGCACGACTGCTCAAGCGTATCTGCCAAGCCCGAAAAGACTTCTATGCGCACAATGGTTACGAGGCATCTGCCGCCGAACTATCCAACATCCTCCATGTGGACGAAGACACCATCTCCACCCTCCTGCTCGCCACCGAACATTGCCAATCCTTAGACAAGCCGCTATCCGATGATTCCGATGCCTGTCTCTCAGACCGGATTCCGGGGGATATGGATACTCCCGATGCCCACCTTCATCGCCAAAATGTGCGTGCCAAGGTAGAAGCCATACTCGATCGTCTGCGTCCCAACCAGCGCGAGGTACTCGTGCGACACTATTTTAACGGAGAGGATTTCAACACTATCGCTGAACACATGGGCATCACACCAACTCGTGCTCGACAAATCCATCGGCAGGTCTGCCCACTCGGTCTTTCGTAACTTTTTTGCGATTTTTTTCATTCTACCCTTTCGTTTTGAAAAATAATATCGCATCTTCGTCTCAGTCAAGAGTGATTCGATAGTCGATGGATAGTCCTTCACTACTCCTTCACTACTCCTTCACTACTCCTTCACTACTTCTTCACTACTCCTTCACTACTCCTTCACTACCGAATCGCTACTTGACCACTACTTAATCAATCTTTTATTCACCTTTTTTTATTTTTATCGTATGGGAAAAATTAAATCCTATGGCCAACTCGGACGTTTCCGCAGTGGCATCTATGGTGACATGCGCACCTATCTTCGTAATGGCGAATTGCAGACTCGTGCTGTTGATTCGCGAGTGAATAACCCGCAGACGGCTCTCCAGATGGCAAAACGCCTTACTTGGGGCAACCTCATCGCACTCTACCGCGTGATGAAGTACGACCTCCGCGAAGGCTGGCAAAATGTACCGCAGCATTGCAGCCTCTTCAACGAGTACATCCGTGTCAATGCCAAGGCGCGTCCGTATGCGTTGACCAAGTCGGACTTCAAGGCAGGTGCAACCATCGTCGCGCCCTACCAAATCACATCTGGTTCGCTACCTGCTATCACGGCTGCTGATGGTGTCAGCGACATTGCGCTCGGCTCTTTCCAACCAACGGCTTCCGCCACCATCGGTCAGTTCGCAGATGCAGTCATCAACAACAACCCGGATTTCGAGTATGGCGACAAACTCATCTTCTTCGTTTTCAAGCAGTACACCAAGAAGGGTATTCCTTCCGTGGACTTCTCTCACGAGGAGATTATCCTCGCCAAGGACAGCGCGGATACGCTCGACCGTTTATTGTTCGCAGGTTTCAATAATAGGGATGGCTACCTCGGTATGACCACTGTTCCGGTAGGCGGCTATTGCTTCATCCACACTCGTCGCGACACGGAAAACGGTCTGCTCGTTTCACCTCAGACCATCATTTGCAACAACGACAACTATATCCGCAAATATACTTCCGTGGATGCTTGTGTAGCTGCCGCAGAAAGTTATGGTGCTAAGCTCGCCGACCTCCGTACATTGGAGGTGAAGACTGCGCGCCAGATTGAGGCACTGGCTTACTTTGGCATTGAGGCTACGCTGGCTTCTGCTACCGAAGCTAAGCATGGTATCGTCCTATCGGACCTGACGCTAAACGACAAGGTGTACTTCGATGGCGACCGCACCTTCACGATGGTCAATGCCGACA
>JBJECI010000133.1:0-5300 GCA_051870915.1 Paludibacteraceae bacterium | reverse complement strand
GTCAACGATGTCCTGATACAAAAGTGTCAACGATGTCTTGATACATGGCAATTAACAATTAACATGCCTTTCAGAGTCGAAGGTAATTTCAGCTCCCCCGCCTCTCCCGCAGGGAGGGGAGGGGGTCAGGGGGCGGGAAGGTACACTCGGCATCCAGCCGAAAAGGAAAATAAAAGAATAACCACTAAAATTAATGGTTAATTATACGGTAATTACACGTTAAGTTGTAACCATGAACCTCAAAGAAAAAATATACTCTTTTGTCGCTCGCAGGCAGCCCAAACGCGATGCCAAGTGGCCGCACTGGGAGAGCGTGAAGCAGGTGCTCGTGCTCTACGAAAGCGACTTGGTAGAGAAGAACCCTACGATGCGCACCATCCGCACTGAACTGCAAAAGCACAAGATTGATGCCGTCTTCTGGGGATATGTGCCCAAGAAGGAAGTGCAGTCGGCAGTGCTGCCGCAGAGCCGTATCGTGGGCATGAAGGATTTTAACTGCTTCGGCTATCCCCGCAAGGAGTTGGTACAGGATTTGCAGCAACAAAGATACGACCTCGTGATTGACCTCAACCAATCCGATGCCCTACCCTTGCGCTACCTCTGCCTACTGGCAGACGCAGGCTTCAAAAGCGGCATGGCACCGATGGAGGTGCGGTCTCCAGGCCGCACCATAATTCGGACAGGGAAACACTCAGAGATTGTCCAATCCCCCTGCGACCTACAAATCAACACACAGCCGCAGGAGACACCCGAGTTCCTTTTCCAACAGATACTTCACTATTTAACCAATATACAAAGCAATGACTAACCCCTCTCAACATTCAACGCTCAACGCTCAACCTTTGCTACCCTCTTTGTGTGGTTTAGGTACCGCCCTTATCACGCCTTTCTTACCCGATAAAACGGTAGATTTCAAAGCCCTTGGCACCCTGATAGAGCACCAGATTGCAGCGGGAGTGGACTATATAGTAGTCTTTGGCACTACCTCCGAGATGGTTACGCTCAACGAGTTGGAGCGTATCACCGTGCGCGATTTTATTGTTCGCCGCGTGGCGGGGCGTGTGCCGCTGGTGCTGGGCATAGGCGGTAACTGCACCGAGCATGTCATCTGCGAGATAAAGCAGCAGGCACCCATCCTAACGCAACATTTCCGCGCTGTCCTCTCCGTCTGCCCTTACTACAACAAGCCCAACCAGCAGGGCATGTTCCAACATTTCTGCGCCATCGCGGAAGCATCACCGCTGCCTATTATCCTATATAATGTACCCGGGCGCACAGGCGTGAACCTGCTGCCGGAGACGGTGGCAAGGCTCTACAAAGCCATGCCGGAGAAGATAGCGGGTATCAAGGAAGCGAGCGGGAAACTCGACCAGATAAAACGCCTGCTGGAGATTATGCCCGAAGAGTTCATGGTGATTTCGGGCGATGATAAGTACGCTTGCGAACTGATGGAAGCGGGAGCCAAAGGGCTTATCTCCGTGGCAAGCAACGCTTTCCCCGAGGACTTCCGCACCATCGTCTATGAGAAAGACGCGGCGCTTGCCCACAAGTACAAACAACTGGTGCACCTGCTCTTTGCCGAAGGCAGTCCCGCCGGCATCAAGTGCGTCCTCGCGGAAAAAGGACTCATCAGCAACACCCTCCGCCTCCCCTTAGTCCCCTGCACCCCGCTCCTCCAACAAGAGATACGAGAAGAACAGTTGGCTATTAGCTGTATGTAGTTTAAACGCATTATGGAGAATAATTTGCGAATTATGCCCGAGGGCGTAGCCCCCCTCGCCTGCTTTTGTCATTTTCAAATTTACACATCCACAAATTGAAACGTAATTGAACTATAATCCTCCCGAAAAATCAGACAACCTTGCAAAAGTAAAATCAAATAGTACCTTCACACACAAAAAATCTTCCATATTGTTATAATGGGCATGTCGTCCAGCGGCATAACTCGAATTAACTCTACAGTTCTATTTGTTCTAATCTTGTCTTTTCCTAACCCCAAACCGTGCCGTATCTTTGCCGCAAATTCGCAAAGATATGGCACTTTCTCTTTTCACCGACATCCCCGATACCTGCTACACCAGTCAGTTGCAGAAAATCGAAATCGAGACCGACGCTGAAACCGTCTCGCTAACCATCACCCACCAAGCCTCCAACTATCGTGGTCTCCAAAGCAGTTTGACTGCTTTGGAGGGAGGAGGAAACGCGGCGACCTTAACGGACGCAGTCCGTTTGTCGTCGCAAGCCGTTTCCGACGATGGCAGTTTGCTTCGCTCCACACGCCGTTCATCAGCGAAGACTACACCCGCATTTTCTCACCCGAACACACCGAGCCGTTCACCTAATCCCCACTCGCCATGCCCACAACCGCCCAACTCACCGCCGCCCAAGCGCAGGACGCTCGCCAAAAGTACATCCTTGCTTTCAACGCCACGATGTTACAGATTTGGAAAGAGCGTATCACCCTGCTGGAGGTCATCGATACCGGCTTGCTCCTGCGCTCGCCGCTCTCGCTCCCCGTCAAGGCAGACGGACGCTTATCGCACGTTCCCCTTATTACCCAACTCCGCCCAAAATAAAAAATAGGACACGCTGCGGAGCGTATCCTATTTTCTTTGCACTCTTCTGAACGAAGACTTAGTGTTTTGCTTTCTCTACGATAGCTTTGAACGCTTGCGGCTGGTTCATAGCGAGGTCAGCGAGCACCTTGCGGTTGATTTCGATGCCTGCTTTCTTGAGCGCGCCCATCAACTGGCTGTAACTCAGTCCCTCGAGACGAGCGGCAGCGTTGATACGCTGAATCCACAATGCGCGGAAGTTGCGCTTTTTGTTCTTGCGATCGCGATAAGCATACTGGAGACCTTTCTCCCAGGTGTTCTTGGCAACTGTCCAAACGTTGGCACGGCCACCAAAATTGCCTCTTGTGAGGCTCATGATCTTCTTACGACGGTTACGAGAAGCGACGTGATTAACTGATCTTGGCATAATTCAAATACAAAATTTGGTGGTTAATAACTTAGCGCAGCAACAGCAACTCGCGCAAAGAACGCAGGTTGGAGTGATCTACGAGTGCAACGTGAGTCAAGTTGCGTTTCTGTTTCTTGGTCTTCTTTGTCAGAATGTGACTCTTGTAAGCGTGTTTACGCTTAATTTTACCCGTTCCGGTAAGAGCGAATCTTTTTTTGGCACCGGAATTAGTCTTTACCTTTGGCATTTTGTTAATAATTTAATGGTGAATATTTAGAGTCTGAGGCAGCCATTGGTAGCCCGCAGACTATTTGAATCAATGGTAAAATGGTCAATTGTGAATTTGTCAAATTCCTATTGCTGTTTCTTCGGACTGAGGTTCAGAATCATCCGTTTGCCTTCCAAGTTGGGCATGGAGTCGGGCTTTCCGAACTCCGCGAGGTCGTTGGCGAAGCGCGCCAACAGCAACTCGCCCTGCTCCTTGAACACAATTGAGCGCCCGCGGAAGAACACGTATGCTTTCACCTTATTGCCGTCTTTGAGGAACTCCTGCGCATGCTTCAACTTGAAGTTGTAGTCGTGGTCATCCGTCTGAGGTCCGAAACGAATCTCCTTCACCTCCGTCTTCTTCGAGTTGGCTTTTGCCTCTTTCTCTTTGCGTTTCTTTTGGTAAAGGAACTTCTGATAGTCAAGGATTCGGCATACAGGAGGGTCAGCGTTGGGCGAGATTTCCACCAAGTCCAAGTTCTGCTCGTCTGCCATGCGCAGTGCAGTCTGGAAAGGGTAAATCCCCTGCTCTACATTGTCGCCTACAAGGCGCACTTGATGCACACCGCGGATACGGTCGTTGATGCGGTTGGGCATTTCTTTTTCTACTCGCCCGCGAAAGGGGCGTTTGGGTACATTAGGTGCGATAATTTTTTCCTCCTATAAATAATGTTATTTTCATGTCAGTCGGCAAGCCTCTCGTATGTGCCGCCGCACTGATTAGCATATCTCACTCAAAAAAGTGCGCAAAATTACTACTTTTTTCCCATTCTTGCAAATATTTTCGCGTTTTTTTGCGTTTTTTCGCAAATTATCTTGCATATTCCATAAAAAAGCCGTACCTTTGCACACGATTTCGTTTTACTTAACCTAAAAACCATTATGCTCAACAACCGTACATACATATTCCTGCTCCCTGCGCTTGTCGCCTTGTTTGCAGTTGCCTGCCAAGAATCCGCCTATATCAACGGACCGGGGCAAAATATCTTCAACCAAGATAGTATCATTCCCATCGTAGAACCCGATCCTATGCCCGATCCCGAAGGAGTGGATATTCCGGAAGGCACCTTGGACGTGCTACAAGCCCGAGACACATGTGCCAAACTCGCATCCGGGGCTGCGTCCGGTACGAAGTATTATGTGAAGGGATGGGTTGTTGCCATAGACGACGGGAATGCCTCAGCCATTGAGAATTACGGTAACGCGGTCTTCACTATTGCGACCACGACTGACCCAAGAGCCACCAAGCACTTCATCGCATATCAGGTGTATGGTCGAAACGGACAGAAAATCAATAATCCCAACATCATTCAGCTCGGCGACTTCGTAGTGCTTTATGGTGAATTAAAGAACTATAATGGTACATACGAGACCGTGGAAAAGGGTGCCGCATACATCTATTCGAGCAGCAATCCCGAATTTTACAAAAAGCAGGAGGAGAAGCTCACGCCCGATCCTGAAGGTGCGGTCATTCCCGAAGGTACACTCAATGTCTATGAAGCGCGCGAAATATGCTCGCAGTTAGCAAGTGGTACCGCCACTTCCGAAAAATACTATGTCAAAGGATGGGTTAAAAAACTGCATAATAGCAATGCAACAGCCATAGAAAAATACGGCAATGCACAGTTCTTTATCTCTCCCGTTAATGATGGTTCTGTTTTCGATGATTTCTATGCATACCAAGTGTATGGTAAAGATGGAAAGAAAATCACAGACGCATCAAGCGTGGCGGTTGGCGATTTCGTAGTGATTTATGGCCCCTTGTATAACTTCAATGGCACCTATGAAACCAAGGGACAAGGTGCCGCATACATCTACTATAGCACCAACCCCAAATGGTAGAAACCTTGCGCCTTTTGGAACATCTATCTGCTAATCCTATAGCCACTTTTTCGAGCCTTTGTCGAGACCTAAAGCAGACCTAAGTACAACAAAAGTGGCGGAAATTTGGAACATTCCATAAAACAGCAACAATAAAAAAACTATTTAACTTAACAAAAAGATTATGAAGAAACACTAGTGTCCACTAAAAAATCAAGAAATGTTTCCTGAGTTATTGAAAATTAGTT
>JBJECI010000132.1:25106-26085 GCA_051870915.1 Paludibacteraceae bacterium | reverse complement strand
TCAAAGCATCCGCTTAGCAACATATATAAAGTCAAATTTTTAACGAACTATTGTATTAAAAGTTTTGTTATCTAATTTGCTTATTTCTTGCAGTATCTCCTTCCTACTGCTTACTATTTGCTATTCAAGACTTCGCTTGTATCCCGAATTAGTGGGCAAAGATACGGCTTTTTTTTTATATATGCAAATATTTGGCAAGAAAAATGCAATTTTGCTTCATTTTTGTGCTATAAAACATATTTTTTTAATGCAAAATTGATATTTTTTAAGTTGTACAACATAAAAATCGGTCTATTCGTAGGTCAAAATAGACAAATGACAAGGTGTAAGTATTTCTTGCGACGCTTTGAGCAGTTGGGCGGGGGTGGAGTATGCAATTTGTTTATAAGTTTCCATCCACGTAGGCGCGTGTCCGAAGTACAAAACCGATTTTGCCATGGCGAGGGCGTTGTTCTCTTGATTGAGCGATGTAATCGCCATCTGTCCGCGCAGTTGTTGCAGGGCTTTTTGAATCTGCGATTCGCTGAGCGGATGGGAGCAGAGTTTGTCCAATTCTTCGTGGCAGAGCCGCAGACATTCGTCAAAATGTTCGGGCTCGCAGGCAAAATAGGTGCACCAATAGCCCGTGTCGGAGAGCGGCGTGTAGGTGGACTCCACGGTATAGACCAATCCGCGCGACTCGCGCAGGCGCAGGTTGAGCCGCGAGTTAAGGCTTCCGCCGCCTATTATATTATTAAGGAGATAGAAAGGCAGTTGCAGTTCATGCCCGAGAGGGTATGCGATATTACCCAACATAGCATGCACCTGGTGGGTGTGGCGCTTATAGGCGATATGCCTGGGTTGCAAAGGTGTAGCGGGTACGGTTCTTTGGTGCGACTCCCGACAAGTTTCCGATTGGTCGGGACAAGTCGGGATAACACCTCTGACCGCACCTCCTTGAATATCTTGGTGCCGGCAGGAGAGATTTGCGTCTTGAGTA
>JBJECI010000132.1:0-25006 GCA_051870915.1 Paludibacteraceae bacterium | reverse complement strand
TCCCCGCAAGCGGGGCGGGGGAGCCGGATGCTGAAGGATGCTACATCCTGTGCTATTTGGTGCGGCCTGGAGACCGCACCTCCTTGAATATCTTGGTGCCGGCAGGAGAGATTTGCGTCTTGAGTACCCCGCCCCCTATCCCCCTCCCCGCAAGCGGGGCGGGGGAGCCGGATGCTGAAGGATGCTACATCCTGTGCTACTTGGTGCGGCCTGGAGACCGCACCTCCTTGAGCCGTTTTCCCAAATCGGTGCGGCATAGAGACCGCACCTCCTTGAGCCGTTTCCCCAAACTCCCGCTCGGCGAGGCGGAAGAAAATGTCGGGGGCGATATTCCCTTGGCAGAAGACCACCATCCGCTCGGGGCGGTAGTGCAGGCGCATCCATTGTTGCGGATTCGCAGGCGATGCACTAATCTTGCGCAGGGTCTTCTTCGTGCCGAGGATGGGCATCGCCAGCGAGTGCCCCTCGAAGAGCATGCCCTCGAAATCATCGTAGATGAGTTCGCTCGGAGAGTCGTTGTAACTCTCTATCTCGTCGAAGATAACGCCCAACTCCTTGTCTGTCTCGTGTTTCGGGAAAGTGGGGCGCAACACCATCTCCGCCAGCAGGCGCAGGGTGCGCGTGGTGTGCTCGGGCAGCGTGGCGGCATAGAAAGTGGTCTCCTCCTTGGTGGTGTAGGCGTTTATCTCCCCGCCTATACCCTCTATGCTGTTGATAATCTGGCGCGCAGTATGCTTCTCCGTGCCTTTGAAAACGCAGTGTTCGATGTAGTGCGCCATGCCGTTCTCCGCAGGCTGCTCGTCGCGGGTGCCGGCGCCGACCATCACCCCCACATAGACCACGGGCGAGTCCGTCTTGCGCACGACCACGCGCACTCCGTTGGGCAGATTATGGTAAAAAGTTTCGCTATTCTCTTGCATATTTGAAAAATAATTTGTACCTTTGCAGCCGATTTCGTATCTATATTTGCGGCATTGGCGGAATTGGTAGACGCGCCAGACTTAGGATCTGGTTCCTAATAGAGTGAAGGTTCGAGTCCTTTATGCCGCACAGCGAGCCGTTTGGCTCGCTTTTTGTAGGGATAGTTTTTTAGAAGTGTTTTTTCCTAGAAATTCTAGAACTTCTAGGGTTTCTAGATTTTCTAGGACCTAATTAAAAGCGATAGTATGAAAAAGATTTCTTTTGTTATTTTGACGATGGCGGTAGGGTTGCTTGCCGCATCTTGTGAGTTTGAGAACAACTCCCAGTACACCCCTCAGATTGCTTTATCTGTGCCCGTTCGCAGTTGCAGGCATGCGGATACCGTGGTGGTGAAAGATACGCTGGGGTATCGCTACGATAAAGACGGAAAGGCGGTGCTCGATACCATCCACGTAGGCGATACGGTGCGGATGGTGGTCGCCATCAGTGCGCAAGGTAATGTGCTGACCGGCTTCCAAACCACATGGGACACGGCAGCGCTGCAACTGGAGTTCCTCGCGATGGACTCTATTGCCTTTGCCTTAGATACCGCCAAGAGCAATATCCCTGCGGGCACGCTGGTGTTTCAGCCCGGCTACAACATGGCGGTCTTCCCCATCCGCTACATCCCGCGCAAGAGCGTTACCACAGACCTCACCCTTGAGGTGCAATCCGACTCCAAGTACTCCCCCAGCACGTTCACTATCCAACAGACGGCGGAATAAAAGGGACGAAGGATAAAAGATAAAGGATAAAAGACGAAATAGCATCCGCTCTGAGCCCTCAGAGACGAGTGTAATAAGTCTTTTATCCTTTATCTTTTATCCTTTATCTAACACCAGTTTGGCTTCCTGCCAAAGGGCTTCCATCTCCTCGAGGGTCATCTCTCCCATGCGTTTCCCCATCTCCGTTGCCCGCTGCTCGATGTAGTTGAAGCGGCGGATGAACTTCTGATTGGTCATCTCCAGCGCGTTGTCGGGGCGTATCTTGTACTTGCGTGCGGCATTCACCAGCGCGAACAGCAGGTCGCCAAACTCCTGCGTCATCGCCTCGCGCGTCTGCCCCTCTTTGCGGCATTCCGCTTCAAACTCGCCTATCTCCTCTTTCACCTTTGCCCACACGTCTTCGGGATTCTCCCAGTCGAAGCCTACGTTCGCCACTTTGTCTTGTATGCGATAGGCTTTCACCAGCGCGGGCAACGCCTCGGGAATACCTGCCAGCACGGTCTTGTTGCCGCCTTTCTCTTTCAGTTTCACTTGCTCCCAGAGGTGGCACACGTCCTCTGCGTTCTTCGCTGCTGCCTCGCCATACACGTGCGGGTGGCGGAATATCAACTTGTCGCAGATACGGTTGCATACGTCGGCAATGTCGAAGTCGCCCGTCTCGCTGCCCATCTTTGCGTAGAACACCACGTGGAGCAGCACATCGCCCAACTCCTTGCTAATCTCCGTCTTATCTTGCTGCACGATGGCGGAGGCAAGTTCATACACCTCCTCTATCGTGTTCTCTCGCAGGCTCTCAAAAGTCTGTTTCCTGTCCCACGGGCATTTCTCCCGCAACTCGTCCATCACCGTCAGCAGACGGTCGAAGGCTTTCAGTTGTTCCTCGCGTGTGTGCATTGTCTTATAGTTCGTAGTTTATCAATTCAAATTGTTTTTCCGTCATTCGGGCGTACGTCCACTGTTGGAAACAGTCGCCGAGGATTATCACGCGGCTGTTGCCGGTGATTTGCAGGTCAAGGTCAATATGGCGATGTCCGAAAATATAGAAATCGCGGTGGTTGCCCAGCCGTTCCTGCTCTTTGGCAAAAAGCACCTGCTCTTCGTGCTTCTCGCCTTTGTAAGGACACGGGTACGCCAACTCTTTCAGTCGGCTGCGCTTTGCCCATTCATAGCCCAATTCGTTGCCCCACTTCGGTGGCAGCAGGCGAAACCAGAATTGGCAGAAAGGACTGTGGAAGACCTTTCGCAACCAGATGAACCGCTTGATTTTCTTCAAGATGGGGGCAGGGTAGAGCGATGGATAATCCGAGGGTAGCACACCGTCGCCGTGGCACATATAGACCCGCTTGCCCGCTATCTCTGTGTCGAGCGGGCGGCGGTGGACAGTCATGCCCGTGGCTTTTGCCAAACGCCCGAACGTCCAGAGGTCGTGGTTGCCGATGAAGAAATGCACGGTGATGCCTTGGTCGGTCAGGCTGCGGATACACTGCAGCACCGGCGCATACTGCGCCTTGGACTTATCCCGCCAAAAGTATTCGCACCAGTAGTCGAAGATGTCGCCCAGCAGGTAGATGGCGGTGGCATCTTGAGCCATATACTGCAACAAGTCCACCAACCGCTGTTGGTGGCTTTGTCCGTCCGCTATCGCCCGCGAACCTAAGTGTGCATCGCTTAGAAAATAAACTGCCATGATTACAGCATTCCCAACTCCAGTTTGGCTTCCTCGGACATCATGTCTTTGCTCCACTCGGGCTCAAAGACGATATTCACGTTCACGGTCTCTATGCCGTCCACGCTCCCCACTTTCTGCTTGATATCCTCCACGAGGAACTCTCCCGCGGGGCAACTCGGAGCCGTCAGCGTCATGTCGATAGTGCATACGCCGGGCTCGGTCAGGTCTATCTTGTATATCAGTCCGAGGTCGTAGATGTTGACGGGTATCTCGGGGTCGAACACCGTCTTAATCATCCTGAGTACTTGTTCTTCTTGCTCTAAAAACTCGTTCATATAGCCTTAGTCGTTGCTATTGTTGAAGTTCACCACAGGCATCATCTTGTCGCCTCCCTGCACCTGCGGTAACTTGCCGTCCCATTTCTCTATCCAGTCTTCTTGGATAATCAACTTCGACAGCGAGGCGGAGATGGTGCGGTTGTAGTACGCCTCCGCATCTGCTTTGATTTTCATCGCTTTCGCCTCACCTTCGGCTTTGGCAACGGCTATCTTCGCATTGGCTTCCGCCTCTTTCACCTCGTTCTCGGCTTTCAGCGCCGCCTGCACAGCCGCGTTCTTCGCGTCAATCATCTTGCGCAGGCTCTCCGGCGGCGTAATCTGCGAGGTGAACTCCGTTACGATAAAGCCCTCCGCGGTCAGCGCACTGTCCAGCATGAGCCTTACTTCGTTCTCGAATTTCGCACGGTTCGCCATCAGTTCGTCGCTCGTGTAGTTGTTCGCTGAGATACGATAAGCATCGTAGATGACGGTGCGCATGTAGCCTGCTTCGATGTCTGCCAAGTCGCGGCGGTACTTGAAGAAGACATCCACCGCCTTCGCGCGGTTCAGATAGTATGCCATCGTGGGGTCCATCGTGAAGATAGCCGCATCGCGGGTCGTAACTGTGAAGGGCTTGTAATCAACACGTTGCACATACGTAGGGTATTTGAAGACATCCGTCGTGATGGGGCAGTAGAACACATAACCTGTAACGGGTGCGGCATCTAATGTACCTTGTTCGGTGAGGGACAACTTGTTGAAGCGCACGCCTACCGCGCTGCTGTCCACCCGTGTGCAGCGAAGGAAGAAGGAAGGTATCAGTGCTACGACAATCGCTGCCACCAGCGCATATTTCACCCAACTCGGGGTAGTTGCTTTTTGTTTCGGATCCATAAAGATACTGATTTTATTGGTTTTATTCAATTGTCGGGCAAAGGTACTGCTTTTTTTTGAAATACACAAAAAAAAGTGATTATTTGTTGTTGGCCAAATCCTACAGGGTAAAAAACAAGAGGCTGTCTAACGCAACTTGTTAGACAGCCTCTTGCACTATATTTGTGGTGCGGCTCCCGACAAGTCGGGATAACACCTCCGACCGCACCTCCTTGGGGATTAAACCGTTTGTTCGATGTTCCAGACGAAGGCGCGGACACCTACGGCGGGGTTGCGCATGTCGAGTTTGCGTACACCCTCGAGGAGATCGTCCACTTGGTGGTCCTCCACGACGGTAATCATGCAGGAGTTCATCTCGGGCCATGCGTGGGTGCCGCGGCGGGGCTCACCGCCGTTGGTGCCGCGACCTTGCACCTGCTCAAAGAAGGTGAAACCCGTTACGTTCAGTTTATCAAGCAAGTACTCCACCCGCTCGGTGTTCGCTTGATTATACACTATCATTACACTTTTCATATTGCGTTAGTTTTGTTAGTTTGTGGTGCGGCCTGGAGACCGCACCTCCTTGAATTGCATTGTCTCATAACCGCAGGCGAGACGCACACGACAAGTCGGTATGTACCACCTGCGTCCCCAGTGGGGCACTTTTGGTGCAGCCCGGAGACCGCACCACCTTTTTTCCCCGCCCCCTACCCCCTCCCCGCGAGCGGGGCGGGGGAGTGCGCCTGCGTCCCCAGTGGGTGCTACTTCACTCCGCTCGGTGTCGTCTCGGGGAAGACCTCGTCGGAGGCTACGGGTGCGGGCTGCGGTTTCTGGTTTTTCTTGGGCTTCAAGTCGAGGAAGATGAAGTTCTTGCGCATCTTGCTTACCTTATCGCGCTCGCCGTGGCGGGACATCGCTGCGTAGAGCACAGGCACCATGAAGAAGGTCAGGAAGGTGGAGACAGTCAGACCGCCAATCACCACGATACCCATCGGCTTCCACATCTCGGAGCCTTCGCCGTTGCTCACTGCCATCGGCACCATACCCAAGATGGTGGTGAACGCCGTCATCAACACAGGACGGATACGGCTTCTGCCCGCTGCTTGCACGGCTTCGTTCAACTCCCAGCCGCGCTCACGCAGCAGGTCGATATAGTCAATCAGCACAATACCGTTCTTCACTACGATACCCACCAACATGATGAGACCCAATGCACCAATCATATCCAATGAACTATTGGTCAGCCACAAAGCAATTACCACACCCGAGAGGGCAAACGGAATGGTGAACATAATCACAAACGGCTTCTTGAGCGACTCGAACTGGCTCGCCATCACGATATATACCAACATGATAATCAGGATACCCAACATCGTCATGTCGCCGAAGGTGTCTTGCTGGTCTTCGTAGTCGCCGGCGATACGTACCACCACGCCCTGCGGGATGTCCAGCGTCGGAATCACGTTCTGCTCCAGATATTGTGCCAACTCACCCAAAGAGGTGTTGTAGGGGGTAACCTCCACGGTTACAATACGCTGACGGCTCTTGCGCTCAATGGTAGGCGGTGTCCAGTACTCGCCGATGGTGCATACCTCGCTCAGTTTCACGCTCTTGCCGGTCGGCGTCGGGATAGTCAGGTTGGCAATCGCCTCTACCGAATTGCGGTCTTTCTCTTCCAAACGGCAGAGGATATCGTACTCGGAACCCTCCTCTTTGAGGTAGCCGCACGCCATACCGTTCACGCGGTTGCGCAGGTAGGAGGAGATAGTAGCCGTGGTCAGACCCAAACGCGATGCCTTCTCCTTGTCCACGGTGATTTTTATCTCCGGACGCTCGTCATCACGAGAAATGGACGCGTCGCGGGCACCGGGCACCTCATGGTTACAGATGGCTTTGATTTGCTCTGCCAGCGCAGAGGTCTCATCAAAGTCGTAACCGTAAATCTCTATATCCACCGAGTTGGAGGACGAACTACCACTGGACGTACTTACCTGATAGTCAATGATTTCAGGATATTTTGCCATTTCCTGACGCAGCACCTCCGCCATATCGAAGATGGAGCGTTCGCGCTCGTACTTCTTGTTGGTACGGATGGTCATGGAGATGGTGTTGTTCATCGTAGAGGAGAACAATGCACCCATACCGCTATCATCGTTGGTACCGGCAGAGGTACTAATCAACTGAATCTCAGGCACTAATTCCACAAAGCGTGCTTCCAGCGCGCGGGCGGTCTTCAGCGTCTCTTCGATACGGGTACCACGCTGCAACTTCACGGTTACCGTCATACGACCGTTATCCTGTTGCTTCATGAAGTCAGTACCAATCTGCCCCGTAATCATAGGAATCATCGAGCAGCAGAAGAATGCCAGCAGAATCAGGAAGGTAACCGCCTTGTGGCGCAAGCACCAGCCTAGGGCTTTGGCGTACTTCTCGTCCACCCAGTCGAGGGCGCGCACTACGGTACGCTCGTACCAGCCTTTCTTGCCTTTCTCATCGTCAATGAGGTTACCCTCTGCGTCCACGTGCACCTTGCGCGGCTTGAGCAACTTGCTTGCCAACATAGGCGTGAGCGAGATAGCCACGAGCGTAGAGGTACAAACCACGATGGTTACAATCCAACCTAACTCCTTGAACATGATACCAGCCATACCTGTCAGCATGGTCAGCGGCACGAACACCGCCACAATCACAAGGGTCGTAGCAATAACCGACACCCATACCTCGTTGGTCGCGTATATCGCCGCCTCACGCGGGTTCTCACCGCGGTCCACGTGCTTCGTGATATTCTCCAGCACCACAATCGCATCGTCCACCACCATACCGATAGCCACCGTCAACGAACACATGGAGATGATGTTCAGCGAAGAACCCGCCATCTTCAGGTAGATGAACGCCACAATCAAGGCAATAGGAATGGTAATAGCGATTATCAAGGTCGCACGCCACTTGCCGAGGAAGAAGAGCACCACCAAGACCACGAAGAGCAAGGCATAGAGGATAGACTCGGTCAAGGAGTCAATAGAGTTCTGGATGTTCTCCGACGAGTCGTAAATCAACTTGAATTGCACATCCGAGGGCAGCGTCTTTTGAATACGCGCAATCTCTTTGCGCACATCGCGGCAAATCTGCACGGTGTTCGCACCGGTCTGCTTGGTCACCAAGAGACGGGCACACTCGCGACCATCCGTCTTCTCGTCCAAAGACAACTCCTTGATGGTATCCTTCACCGTGGCAATATCACGCACAAACACTTGACGACCGTCCGCCGTGGTGGTTACCGCGATATTGTTGATTTCATCCGACGACGCATACTCCGAGCGCACCTCCATCTGATACTGCTCCTTTTCCAACTTCACCGTACCGGACGACATGTTGAGGTTGTTGGCGGAAATCATGTTGCCCACGCTCTCCACAGTCAGCCCGTAGGCATCCAGTTTTTGTTGGTCAAGATAGACATAGACATATCGCTCCGGCGCACCTGATACACTCAGGTTACCGATACCGTTCACACGGTTCAACTGCGGGATAATCTCATCGTCCAACATCTTGTCCAGCGCGGGATACGACTCGTCTGCCATCACAGCATACTGAATCACAGGCATCATGCTCGTGCTCAGTCGCATCACAATCGGGTTGGAGCAACCATCGGGCAGGTTATCCTTCACGATATCCACATACGTTCTCACATCGTTGAGCACCTCATCCAAGTCGGTACCCCACTCGAACTCCATCGTTACGGTGGAGATATTATCCTTTGACTTGGAGGTCAGTTCTTTCAAGTGGTCCACCGAGTTGAGCGAGTTCTCCATTACTTTCGTTACATTGCTCTCCACCTCCGATGCAGACGCGCCCGGATAGGTGGTCATAACGGTAACATACGGAGGGTCCATCTCGGGGAACTGGTCGATAGGCAACTGCACGTAGCAGAATACACCTATCACTATCACAGCCAAGAAGATAAGGGCTGTGGTAACGGGCTTTTGCACCGCTGTTTTATATATAGCCATAACTTAATTATGAATTAAGAATTATGAATTATGAGGTCATTGTAGGACCGGCTATCGGAAAGATAAAACGCAGGGAACATTCAAAGACGAGGGTTATCAGTCTTTTATCCTTGTTCTTTCAGCGAAGCGGTCCTTTGTCCTATCTTAATAACTTATCTTCACACCATCCACCAGTCGTGCCTCGCCTTTGGTTACGAGTTCCACGCCATCTACAATCTCGGGTGCGGTAATCTCCACGTCATCGCCGAAGCGTTGCCCCATCTCTACCGACACGCGCTTTGCATAGCCGTTGTTGTTGATGAAGACATAGCGGTCGTTCGCGCCGATGAGTTTCAGCACGGTGGAGTAAGGTGCTGCCATGATGGTGGCTTTGCCCAAACCGAGCGTCGTGTTCACGTACATACCCGGACGGAGCAGCCCCTCCTCGTTGTTCACCACCACCTTCACTTGGAACGTGTGGCTCGATGCATCTACCGTCGGATAAACCACCTCAATCGTAGCGGGGAACACGCGGTCGGGATAAACCGAGGTGCGGAGCGACAGGCGCATGCCGGCTTTCACCTGCGGGATATACGACTCAGGAATAGCCACCAGCGTCTTCAACTTGTTCACCTGCGTCAGCACCACGATAGGCTGACCGCTGTACAACTCGCCGTCCTCGTAGTTCTTGGCAGAAATCACACCCGTGAACGGAGCCTGCACGTAGGTGTTCGTGCGCATGAACTTATAACTCTCCTTGGTCTGGTTGAGCGAGAGTTTCATCTGGTCGTACTGCTGTTGCGATACCGAACCCGTCTGAATCAAGCCCTCCATACGCTGCATCTCCGTCTCAAGGTTGGCGATGGTGTATGCCGTAGTCTTGTACTGCTGTTGGTCCATACGCACCAGCGAATCGCCCTTGCGCACCTTGTCGCCTACCTCCACGTAGATATGCTCTATCTTACCCGTCAGCGAGGGAGCGATGTTCACGGTCTCATAGCCTTGCAGGTTGGAGGAAACGGTTATCTCACGCTGAATCTCACGCGGGTGGAGCGTAGTCAGTTCCACTACCTCTACGCGCTCATCCGACTCGTGGATAGTAGTAGCCTCTTGTTTCTTGCCGCAGCCTGCCATTACCAACACAGCGGCTGCCAAAATACTGATTTTCTTCATATTATCGTTTGGGTTTTAATTTACTTGTTCAGGAATTTCGATAGTTCAAGTTGGGCGTTCACCAGCGTCAGCACCGCCTGTACATAGGTCGATTGCGCGCTAATCACATCGTTGCTCGCGTTCACCAGTTCGAGGTTGGAGGTCGCTCCGTACTGATACTTATTGGTGGTCGAGCGGAACACGCGCTGCGTTACCTCGATGTTCTCCTTCTCGTTCATATAGGTCTCGAAGGCGTTTTGCAGGTTGAAGCGCAGTTGCTGGTTCTGAATGCCGAGTTGGTCGGTGGTCTCCGCCAGCGTGTTGCGGGCTTTCTCCAACGCAATCTTCTTCTCCGTTACGCCTGCGGCACGCTTGCCCGATGACCAGAGCGGCATCGACACGCTCAGTGCCACCACGTGAGGCGGCTGCATGTTAAACTGATAGCCGTCTTGCGGCGGGATATTGCCTTTCTTCGAGAACTGATAGCCCAAGCCCACGGTCGGACCATAAGCCCATGCTGCCATGTGGACGTTCTTCTTTGCCAACTCCACGTTCTTCTCCAACTGGCGATACGACACGTTGTTCTCCAATATGAAGTCCTCGCCCAGCAATGCCAGCACCTGCTCCGCCGAGAGCATGTCATCTAACGTCGTG
Source organism: Paludibacteraceae bacterium (assembly GCA_051870915.1). Taxonomy (GTDB): domain Bacteria; phylum Bacteroidota; class Bacteroidia; order Bacteroidales; family Paludibacteraceae; genus Colicola. Next base: position 14,670 of record JBJECI010000132.1, on the reverse strand, counting down.
GTCAGCGTCAGTTGCGTCTCCACGGGCACGTCCAGCAGCACTTTCAGCGAGTTCTCCGCCAGCACCACGTTGCGTTTGTTGCTGTTGATACTGTTCTTCAGCGCATTCACACGCACCTTGATTTGGTCAGCAGTGGTCTGCTCTGCGGCACCCACATCCACCGACCGTTGCGTCATCTCTGCCAGCCGCTCCACGTTGCTCAGCGAACTGTCCAACAGCGTAACGATATCCCGCATCACCAGCACCGATGCATACGACGACACCACGTTCGCACGCAAATCCAACTCGTTCTGCTCGTAAGCCAGTTTCTGCATGTCTATCGCCACGTTGTTCAGCAACGCACCTACCACGGCTTGCCCGTTGATACCTATCGAAGCGGAGATACCTATCGTGCTGTTCGGCATGCTCAAGATCTGACCGCCGAAGTTCATCTTATACACGTTTCCCGCGGTATCGAGCATCGTCTGCAACTGCCACGAGAAATCCGCCTGCGGCAACATCTGCGCGATGGTCTGCCAGCGTTGGGCGTATGCCTCTTGGATGGCCATACTCGAATTGCGCAGCGACCGGTTGGTCTCTACCGCATAGTTCTGTGCTTCCTCCACACTCAGGCTCAACTCCGCCGGCACGTCGCGCTTCGGCGCAGGACGTGTAGCCGCCATCACGTGGTCTTCTGCCACTGCTTGTGCGCTTATCCCCAGCGCAACCAACAGTACTGTAAATAATTTCTTCTTCATTGTTTCTTCAATAAGAATTTTATAGTTTGGGTTAGTATAATTCTTTTGGATAAAGGATAAAGGATGAAGGACGAAAGACTAAATAGATTTGTATAGTCGCAATGCTGTTAATTGTTAATTGTTAATTGTTAATTGTTAATTGGTTCAGCCCTTCTTCCGTCAGCACGCCGCGCATGATGATTTCCATGGCTTGGCGGTTGATACGTTGCACTTCCTCTGCTCGTTCCGGATGTTCTATCGAGGCTTCTACCATATTATGGTGCACATGCGAGATAAACATCGCGGCGGTCGGCACGTCTATATCCGCTCGGAAGAAACCTTCCTCTATGCCTTTCGTGAACAACCGTTCCAAGAACCGACACACCCACGTCCTGAGATTCTGCTGATGACGCTCGAACTGCTGCGGGTAGTACTTCTTCAGGTCGTACAATAGCGGCGGGGTCTGTATATGCTCTTTCAGAAACGGCGCCGTGCGCATCCAACTCGCCACCAACTGCGCTATCGTCTTCCCCTCGGCGGATTCCATCACCCTGTCGGTCATCATCTGCTCCTGCCGCCGCAACATCTCCTCCACCAGCGCCTCCTTGGTCTCGAAATAGACATAAAACGTCTTCTTGCTAATGCCCAGCAGCCTGCATATATCGTCTATCGACAACGACCGAATACCGATATTCTGCATCTTCTCTGCCGCCACTTTCAATATATCTTCTTTCAAATCTGTCATACGGTCTGATTTATGACAATAACCGTGCCAAACTATGTTACATAACATAAAAAATGGAAACTTTATTACTTTTTAAGTTTCCAAGTGCATTATTTTTGCTTTTTGGACAACGGATGGCAGAACGTTTCGTTTGTTTCTGCCATGGGAGGGAGAATGGAGAAATCAACGCGCGAGCCGTTCGTTCTGCTCCATCGCCCCGTCTCGGCGGGGCGGGGGAGTTCGCCTACGTATTCAATTTCGTACTTTTGGTGCTGCCCGGAGACCGCAACTCCATATAGCCATGACGGGTCGAAACACAACAGATGTATAATTACAATATGAAAGAGATTATTGATACTTTGTGTCATTTTGATACATTTCAAATCTGAAATAAGGTAACATTAAGCACACGTTACAGACTCTTCTTAAGCCTTACTACGTCTCGTTAAAAAATCGAGTCTTTTGCGATTGACATTTTGCAACGACTATCGCATATTTAATTAGCAAAAAGGTAGTACACGTATCGGAGCAAATAAGAATAGAGGTGTTGGTGTTAGGGATATGATGTATAGAGTTGGAATGAGGAATTTTTATCTTTTTTTGTAGAAGGTCTTGCGCGGGTGGAATATTTTTTGTATCTTTGCAGCGGATTTAGAACAGATTATATTAACCTTATATATTATGGATATACTTGCACAGATGCTGGAGCGCGCACAGCAAAACCAAAAGCGCATTGTGCTGCCGGAGGGGGATGAGCCCCGTACATTGGAGGCGGCGAACATTATCCTGCGTGATAAGATTGCCAAACTGATACTGATTGGCGACCCTGCGACTATCCGTCAGATGGCCGCAGAGAAGGGGTATGAGCACATCGAAGAGGCGACGCTGTTCGACCCGAAGCACGACCCGAAGATGGCGGAGTATGCGCACCTGCTGTATGAGTTGCGCAAGTCGAAAGGAATGACCGAGGAAGAGGCCGCGAAGAAAGCGCAAGACCCGCTGTATCTGGGCTGCCTGATGATAAAGAACGGCGACGCAGACGGCGAGTTGGCCGGTGCACGCGGCACGACGGCAGACACTATTCGTCCTGCATTCCAGATACTGAAGACCAAGCCGGGTGTGTCGATAGTGTCGGGCGCATTCCTGATGTTCACGCCTGCCAAGCAGTTGGGCGAGGACGGTTTCCTCGTGTTTGCCGACTGTGCGGTTAATCCGAATCCCGATGCGCAGCAGTTGGCGCAGATAGCCATCTCGACGGCGGAGACGGCTCGTGCGCTGGGCGGCTTTGAGCCGAAAGTGGCGATGCTGTCGTTCTCGACGAAGGGGTCGGCTAAGCATGAGTTGGTGGATAAGGTAGTGGAGGCAACGCGTATCGCGAAGGAGTTGGCTCCGGAGTTGGATATCGACGGCGAGTTGCAGGCAGACGCGGCGCTGATAGAGAAAGTGGCTGCGACGAAGGCTCCGGGTTCGCCTGTGGCAGGCAAGGCGAATGTGCTGGTATTCCCCGACCTGCAAGCAGGCAACATCGGTTACAAACTGGTGGAGCGCTTCTCGGGTGCCGACGCGGTAGGTCCGATTCTGCAAGGTATCGCCGCTCCGGTGAACGACTTGAGCCGCGGTTGCAAGGTGCAGGATATCGTGCAAATGGTGATTATCACGGCTAATCAGGCGATTGGTTGACTCTCCCTGCCCCTCCCTACAAGGGAGGGAAAAGGATGAAGTAGTTTGGTAATGATTATATGTTGACCCTGTGTCTCAATATTGCCCCGCCCCCTCACCCCCTCCCCGCGAGCGGGGCGGGGGAGTTGTAAGAGAGTACCTCGCATACGTAGGGGCGAGCCCCTACGCTGTTTTATGTCGCCCCTTCGGGGCTTGTGTTAGGAAAACAATATAGGTAACTCGTGTATGTCGCCCCTTCGGGGCTTGTGTTAGGAAAACAATATAGGTAACTCGTGTATGTCGCCCCTTTGGGGCTTGTGTTAGGAAAACAATATAGGTCAACTTGTGTATCATTACCTTGATTTATGTATCATTAATTACTCTAATTTATCAGAAGAGGATAAGAAAGAAGTTAATCCATAAAAGAAGTTAACCCTTAAATAATTAAAAGACATGAAAGTATTGGTATTGAACTGCGGAAGTAGCAGTATAAAGTATAAATTGTTCGAGATGGCTGACCATAGCGTGTTGGCGCAAGGCGGCGTGGAGAAAATCGGTTTGCCCGATTCGTTCTTGCAAGTGAAATTGCCCAACGGCGAGAAGGTGGTTATCGAGAAAGAGATGCCTGAGCATACGGTGGGTATCCAGTTGATACTGGACACACTGGTGGACGAGAAGATTGGGTGCATCAAAGACCTGAAAGAGATTGAGGCAGTGGGACACCGCGTGGTGCACGGCGGCGAGAAGTTCAACCAGTCGGTGGTCATCACGCCGGAGGTGAAGGATATGATTGTGAAGTGCGCCGAGTTGGCTCCGCTGCACAACCCCGCCAACCTGAAAGGTATTGACGCGATAGAGAAGACGCTGCCTGGCGTGCCGCAAGTGGCGGTGTTCGACACGGCGTTCCATCAGACGATGCCCGACTATGCGTACATGTATGCGCTGCCGTATGAGTTGTACGAGAAATATGCGATTCGTCGCTACGGCTTCCACGGGACGAGCCACAGGTATGTGAGTGCGCGCGTGTGTGAGTTCCTGGGCGTGAACGCGGCAGAGAAGAAGGTGGTAACAGCGCATATCGGCAACGGCGGTTCGTGCGCGGCAGTGCTGAACGGTAAGTCGGTGGATACGTCGATGGGTCTGACGCCTGTGGAAGGTCTGGTGATGGGTACCCGTGCGGGCGACCTCGACCTCGGCGCGGCTACGTATATCATGGACAAAGAGGGTCTGACGACGGCTGAGTTTAACAACCTTGTGAACAAGAAATCGGGCTTGCTGGGCGTGAGCGGCGTGTCGAGCGACGCACGCGACATAGACGCGGCTATCAAGGCGGGCAACCACCGTGCAAACCTCGCACGCGAGATGTTTATCTACCGCGTGAAGAAGTACGTGGGCGCTTATGCGGCTGCGATGAACGGTATTGATATACTAGTGTTTACGGGCGGTATCGGCGAGAACGATGCGTTCATCCGCGCGGAGATTGTGAAGGGGCTGTCGTTCCTCGGCGTTACGCTGGATGAGGAGGCGAACAACTGCCGAGGTGTGGAGCGCGTGATTTCTACGCCGGACAGCAAGGTAACCGTTTGCGTGATTCCGACCGACGAAGAGTTGATGATTGCTTCGGATACCGAGGCGCTGGTATAATTTGCAGAACGATTGAGGCTGTCTAACCAATATAGTTAGACAGTCTCTTTTGATTTAACACGAACTCAATACAACAAAACGATTACGAATTTTTATTTCAACAAAAATTTCCAAAAATTATCCAGATATTTTTTCTTTAACATATAATTAACGTGTAATTAACCATTAATTTATTACCAAAAACCAAATTAGTTTTTGAATGTTGAAAGTATTCTCCTATATCGAATTTACATTAAACTATTTTGGGTGAAAAATCAATGCAAATCTTTTCGTTTTGTTTCAAAACGCCCGTCCCGATAGTCGGGGCGTCCCGGTGGCTATGCTTCTTGGAACTCGTAAGACAGTCTTGATTGCTGTTTGGCATACTTTTTGAGATACCTATTAGAGAGAACTTAAACCCATAACTAAAACCTTATTAGTAGTGAAAACGATTATTTATCAGTTGTTGCCACGGTTGTTTGGCAATATGAACGAGACGCGACAGCATAACGGGTCGCGCGAAGTGAACGGCTGCGGTAAGTTTGCCGATATCAACACGAAAGCACTCAAGTCGATACGTGATTTGGGGGCTACGCATGTGTGGTACACGGGCGTGATTAGGCATGCCACGGCGGAGCGCAACACGCCTTCGATAGTGAAAGGCTTGGCGGGCAGCCCGTATGCGATAACCGATTACTATGATGTGGACCCCGACCTTGCCAAAGACGAGAGCAAGCGCATGGCGGAGTTTGAGGCGCTGGTGGCGCGGACACATAAGGCGGGGCTGAAGGTGGTGATAGACTTTGTGCCGAATCATGTGGCGCGCGAATATAAGTCGCTGTGCAAGCCTGCGGGCGTGCGCGACTTGGGCGAAGACGATAACCCTGAGTGGGCATTCTCGCCGCTCAACAACTTCTACTATATCCCCGGCGAACGTTTCGCGCCTGCGGACTTCGAGGCGACGGGTTATGACGAGTTCCCCGCGAAGGCGACGGGTAATGACTGCTTCACAGCGCACCCCTCGCGCAACGACTGGTACGAGACCGTGAAACTGAACTACGGCGTGTTCTACCAAGGCGGTGGAGAGAAGCAGTTCTCTCCGATTCCGAATACGTGGGTGAAGATGCGCGATATATTGCTCTTCTGGGCAGGGAAGAAAGTGGATGCTTTCCGTGTGGACATGGCGGAGATGGTGCCTGTGGAGTTCTTTACGTGGGCGATAGGGCAGGTGAAGGAGCAATACCCCGAGGTGCAATTCATCGGCGAGTGTTACAACCCCGGGCTGTATCGCGCTTATATGAATGCGGGCTTTGACTACCTGTATGACAAGGTGGGGATGTACGATTACCTGCGCGGCGTAACGAGCAAGAACTGGGCAGTGGAAGGTATCACGCAGCAATGGTTTGCAGCGGGCGATATGCTGGGCAGGATGTTGTATTTCCTCGAGAACCACGACGAGCAGCGTATTGCCAGCGGTTTCTTCTGCGGTCGCGGCGCGTGCGCAGAGCCGGCGATGATAGTGGCGGCAACGCTCTTCCGGAATCCCGTGCTGATTTACTCAGGGCAGGAACTGGGCGAGAAAGGCATGGATATGGAGGGCTTCTCCGGCGTGGACGGCAGGACGACGATATTCGACTACTGGGGCGTGAAGTCGCAACAGGCATGGGCGAACAAAGGTAAGTTCGACGGTGCGGGCTTGAGCGAAGAGCAGAAAGAGGTGCGCGAGTTCTACCGTAGGCTGCTGACGTTGGCGCGTGATAATCAGGCGATTGCGGAGGGGCAGATGTACGATATCGTGTATGCGCAGGGCGAGGGCTTCAACAAGCATGAGCAGTTTGCTTATATCCGCAAGTCGGGGAATGAGACGCTGCTGATGGTGCTGAACTTCGACGACAGGCAGGTGGATATGCAGGTGCGTATTCCTGCGGATGCCTTTGTCTATTTAGGGCAAGACGAGATGTGCCGTTGCACGATGACCGACCTGCTGACCGATACGGTGTACGAGGATATGCCTTTCAACACGGCGGAGCCCGTACGGCTGACTTTGCCGGCATGGAAAGGCGTGGTGCTGAGGGTTAGTAAGAAGTGAACAGTTAATAGTGAATAGTTAATATCGCATTGTTTATCAGTCGATTATGTATTAACGGCTATGCGCTATTAACTATTCACTATTCATTATTAACTATAATGTGAGAAACTATGCAGCGAGTGCGTGATATATGGCAGTTGGTGCGGGGCGGCAACTTGGTGTTTATCGCCATTTTGCTGTGGGCGATGGAGAAATGGGTAGCGGTGCCGGTGCTGTGGCAGTGGCGCTTCGAAGAGCAGTTGCCGTGGTGGCTATTGCTGCTGTTGATACTGGCGACGGTGCTGATTGCCGCCGGCGGGTATGTGGTGAACGACTATTTTGATGTGAAGATAGACCGTATCAATCGCCCAGACAGACTGATAGTTACGCAGTCGGTGAGCAAAGATACGGCGATGTGGCTGAGTACGGGGTTGAGCGGCGCCGGCGTGGTGTGCGGGCTGGCGGTGGCATGGGTGTGCAGGAGTTGGTCGTTGGCGACGATATTCGTGCTGGTGCCCGGGTTGCTGTGGTTCTACTCTTCGAGTTACAAACGGCTGTTCTTGATTGGTAATCTGATAGTTGCGCTGACGACAGCACTGACGCCTCTGTTGGTAGCATTGGCGAACGTGAGCCTGATGAAGGTGAGGTATGCCAACCTCATGCAGTTCACGAATGTGCCGCATGACCTGTATGCGTGGATGTGCGGCTTTGCGTTGTTTGCCTTTCTCTGCACGCTTATCCGCGAAATTATCAAGGACTTGCAAGACCAGATGGGCGATAGAGAGTTGGAGTGCCACACGCTGCCAATACGGTTTGGGGATGTGTGGACGAAGGTGGTGGTTACCATCCTGCTGCTGCTGACGATAGGGATGATTGGGTATGCATGGTATGCGTGGTTGCCCTTCCCGCGGGAGTGGGCGACGCTCTCGACACGCTATATCGTGTTTGGTTTGCTGACGCCGCTGGTGTGTGAGTTGGTGCTGCTGTGGACGGCGAAAATCCCTTCGGACTACCGAACGGCGCAGTTGCTGATGAAGTTTGTGATGTTTATGGGAGTGTTGTATAGTTTTGTTGTTGCACGAGGGGTATAAGTAGAAGCAAAACTTGCAAAATAATCCATTATTTAGAGGTAAAATCTGCAAAATAGTCCATTGTGTGGTTGTAAAATCTGCAAAATAATCCATTATCGTTTGTACAACTGTTTGAAAACAAACATGTTAATTCAAATAGGGCTAATCAGTGTTCTTTGCGGGTGTTTTTTCAAAAGCCAAGTACAGATGTATAGTCGTTTTGTGTAATTCTTTCTATACTTACTATCGTATCATTACATGAGTTCGAAATAAAAATGGTACACACAAGACGACTATCTTTTATTTCAACAAAAATTTCCAAAAATTGTCCAAATATTTTTGCTTTAGCGTTCATTTGCATGTGGTATGCTGTTAATTCATTAACAAAAACCAATTTAGTTTTCGACTGCTGAAAACGTAATTTACTTATATCGAACTCACGTTATACTTTCTATCGTATCATACATAACTTTTGCGCGTGTTCGAGAATACTTTCAACAATCAAGGGAAAATTTCGTGAGGTCAGTTTAATGAGAACAAATATTTCAAAATATTTGTTGAAATAAAAAGTCTTGGATTGTTTAAGTGTAGAAGAAACTTATATAACTTATATAGAGTTTGCGATAGATCTGCAATAATTATGTGCGAAGTGTATGAAGATTTTGTTAGGTAGTCAGTCGCCGCGGAGAAGGGAGTTGCTGGCGGGGATGGATGTAGATTTTCGGGTGGTGGCTATTGATGCCGATGAGCATTACCCTGAGGGGCTCACGGGCGGGGATATTCCTTACTACATATCGCGCGCGAAAGCGGAGGCGTATGGTGAGCCGTTAGCGGAAGACGAAGTCTTGCTGACGGCAGATACTATTGTGTGGGTGCCCGGGGAAGGGGAGTCTATGGGGGCGGCCTGGAGCCTGCAATGCTTTGAGTTCCCCGCCCCCTGCCCCCTCCCCGCAAAGTTCACCCCACTGCGCGTTGCTTGTGGGGACCCCGAGCGCGGGGCGGGGGAGTTCAACTGCGTCCCCAGTGATGGTCTTATGGGTGCGGCCTGGAGACCGCACCTCCATGAGAGTGGTGTTATGCTGGGGAAGCCGAGGGATGAGGAAGAGGCGCGGGGGATGTTGCGGCTGTTGAGCGGGCGTATGCATGAGGTCTATACAGGGGTAACGCTGAAGACGCGAGAGGGGATGCAGACGATAGTCGATAAGACGGAGGTGTGGTTTCGGGCGCTGGCGGAAGAGGAGATAGGCTACTATGTGGAGCGCTATCGTCCGCTGGATAAGGCAGGAGCCTACGGGGTGCAGGAGTGGATAGGCTATGTGGGGGTAACGAGAATCGTGGGCTCGTACTTCAACGTGATGGGATTGCCGGTAGAACGGGTGTGGGGAATTATTATGAATAAACAAGAAAAAAGGTAATAAAACCATAATTATACTTGTTTTTTTTGAAAAAAAATCGCAATAAAACACATAAATATACATTTATCTGTACAATTGTTCGATTTTTTCTTTATATCTTTGCAGACAAATCAAACTAAAATAATATGTTTATGAAAAAATTGTATTCTTTATTGCTGGCTTTCGTAGCCGCAAGTTTTTCTTTCACGGCGAATGCAAGTCTTCGCAGTGATATGACGGTAACGGTGAACATTGATGATGTATCGCGTGTATCCGTTTCGGCTACTACATTTCATTTTGTAGATGCCGAGCAAACAGAGTTTAAGAACGGTGATAACCAAATTAAATTCTTGGCAACAGACTATCCGGGAGACAGTGATATGGCATCTTTGTCTTTTGGTGTAAAAGATGCGGCATACGGTATAAAGGGGACGTATTCCCCTATACAAGACGTTGTTGTTGATATCAATGGTTCAATAACGAGTTTGACTCCCTCTTTAGGTGATGGTTATGTTTACACCATTACTTCGTTTGTGATTGCTGAGGAGCGCAGTGCGAAGTGCACTATATGGGTGGATGACGCGAGTGTTGTTAATTGCACTCGTGCAGATTATTCCTCAATCAGTTTGACGAGTAACCAAGAGACCGAGGTGGCTTTTGCGCCGAGCACGAGTACACTGATAAAAGACCTGCCTTTGCATGTGCGCGCAAGCAAGGCCATGTACAAAGTAACCTTGGATGGGAATGCAGTGGCAGAGACCAACGGCTATTATGATATTACTCCTTCGAATGGTAGTAAGGTAAGAATTGAGACGAATTTCCCTGACGAGAGCGTACCTTTCAACTTTACGGATGCAGCCGGTATGGTAGATAGTGTTTATGTAAATGGAGTGAAGGATAATAATTTCCGTGAGGCCAGTCACACTATTCCGTTGGGTGCTATTGTGAAATTGTTCTTCAACACTGAGAATTTCAAACTCAATTCGTTTAAGGTTGACGGTGTAGACAAGACTAATTATATCTCCGGAGGTGCTTACGAGTGGCAGGTAGTAAGCGAAAGCGGTACTATAGTCGTTTTGGACGCATTAGAGTATGTAAACGTACAATTTACTATTGACGTGGACGATCCTGCAAATGTGACGGTAAAAAAAGGAGACTACTATGCTGATACGGAAATAGCCTTAGTTGCAGGTAAGAATACCATAGACATAATTTTGGCTAAGACGCCAAATATCTATGTATCTATGAAGAATGGTGCAGTTCTGGTTTCTTTCCAAGATGAAAACGGGACGGACTATAGTAATACCGTTTCGTCTTCTCCCTCTGCAGTAGCAGTGGCTGCAGGTAAAACCTTTACTATCCGTACAAGAGCATTGGCTCGGGATAATAAGTGTATGGTATATGTGGAAGGAAATAGTCTTTTACCTTATGGCGGTCAAGTAGCACGCGATATAAATAACACAAGAGCAACCGTTCTGTCATTAGGTACAAGTGCCAAGGATGGTTACACAGAGGTGGCATTTGATGACAGCGAGAATGATTTTGGCGTTAATCTCTTTGGTGTGGCTGGCTATATTTATGTGAATGATGATTTGAAAGGGAATGGCGTTCAGAGTTTGCAATTAAATGATGTTGCCGATGGTGATGTGATTAAAGTCTATGTATCTAACAAGCCTAATACTCTTACGGTTAGCATGAATGTTTCTGAAGCGGTAGAAGGTGATGATGAGGTTATGGCTGCATTAGAAGCGGGTATTGCTATCAAAAAAGATATCATTACCGATGTAGATGATTTGAGCCTGTTTGCCGGTATTGATGTGTTGACGGGTACTCAGATTGACATTACGCTTGGTGCGGAGTCCGGACTTGTGATTGGCTACAATAGTGCTGTGTTTGCTCCCGACGAAGATGGTGTTTGCCATGTTACGGTAGTAGCCGATGGTGAACTTGTCATTATGAAGGCTTCGGAGGTTTCTACCGCTATGCAGGAGGTTGTTGAGCGCGTGAAGGCTACGAAGTCTATTCGCGACGGGCGCGTGGTTATCATTCGCGGCGAGGAGATGTTCGACGTATTAGGTAACTCGATAGCACAATAAGTTATTGAAAATGTGTTAGATGAGAAGAGGCTGGCTAACCTTAATCGGTTAGGCAGTCTCTTTTTTTGTTTTTGAATGGCTTGCAGGGGAGTCGGCGGGTAGCGAGATAGCGCCGCAGGCGATATATCACGGCGGGAAACGAGTTGGCGCTTATGTACTCGAGCATTACCCCGCCCCCTAACCCCCTCCCCGCAAGCGGGGCGGGGGAGTTTGGCTGCGCACACGGGCAGGGTGTATTAGGGGAGGGTGTTGGGTTAAAAGTGTATAATTATGCGATTTTTGGTAATAAATTATTTGGTGGAATCGGAAAAATGTTGTATCTTTGCGGGCGAAAGGGAGAAGGGTTGGTTGTAGTAGTGTGGCGGTGAGGGTTTCGGACGCGATTGCATTTCAATTGGTGCGGCCTGGAGACCGCACCTCCATTAAAGCAGGCGGGACGCCTGCGTCCCCAGTGACGGTCTTATGGGTGCGGCCTGGAGACCGCACCTCCATTAAAGCAGACGAGACGCCTGCGTACCCAGTGACGGACTTACGGGTGCGGCCTGGAGACCGCACCTCCATTAAAGCAGGCGGGGACGCCTGCGCACCCTGACAAAATGGTATGGCATGATTTTTGTCTGGTAGCAGATTGATATTTGGTGATGACTCGGTTTTGTCTCGTTAAGACCCTTATATAACCCTTACTTAACCCTTACTAAATCTGCACGAAAAGAGGTAGAAATGGGGATTGACATTTTGAGAGAAAAAGACGGAAAATTAAAACAAAATGAATATGAAAAAAGGATTACTTTGTGTATTGGCTTTGAGTATGAGTGTGGCAGTAATGGGTCAGGCTCAGTTGGACTTGCAGAGCCGCGCGGCGTTGCGTGAGATGCGGGGCAAGCATATAGCGGACTCCGAACAACGCTCTCTTAAATCCCCCTTAAAGGGGGACTTATATAAAGCAGGCGGGGACGCCTGCGTACCCGGACATCTTACCGCGGGCGAGATGCCCGCGTCCCCAGTGGACACCTGCGCCCCCGGGCAAGGCGTTATGATGGTGCGGCCTGGAGACCGCACCTCCTTGACTGCAGGCGGGGACGCCTGCGTACCTGGGCAAGATGGCGATTGCCGTATGGTGGGGGCGATGGTGCGTGTGAAAGAGGGGACTACGCGTGAGCAGTTGGAGGCAGAAGGCTTGCAGGTGTTGGGGCTGCGCGGGACGATTGGACTGGTATCGATGCCATTAGACGAGGTGGAGACGATAGCCGCACAGTCGCATGTGATTAGGCAGATGCAGTTGCCGCGGGCAGTGAAGCCGATGAATGATATAGCCCGCGCTGTAACGGGTGTGGATGCGATACACTCCGGCAAAGGGTTGCCGCAGGCATACACGGGCAAGGGTGTAGTAACGGGTATTGTGGATGCCGGATTAGACCCTAATCACGCGATGTTCAAGCGTGAGGACGGGAGTTCGCGCGTGGAGTATCTGACGTATTACATACAAGACAACAGCAGTTCGAGCGGCATCAGCGGTGCATGGTTCAACCGCACTACTATCAATCAGTTCACGACGGATGACCCGACGACTTTCCACGGCACTCACACCTTAGGTACTATGGCAGGCGGGTACACGGGGAGCTCGAAAGTGGCTACCTTATCGGACGGCAAAGCATCTATAGCAACGAGCGCTAACCCGTATTACGGTATGGCGACGGAGAGCGATATCGTTGCCAGTTGCGGTACGTTGCAGGACTTCTTCATCGCGTTGGGTATGGAGAGCGTGCTGGATTATGCCGACCAGATGAATATGCCCGCCGTAATTAACCTATCGCTGGGCGGCACTACGGGACCGCACGACGGTACGAGCATGATTAGCGAGTATATGGCGCTGGCGGAGAAGCAAGACAAGGTGATCATCTGCGTGGCAGCAGGCAACGAGGGCGACCAGCCGTTAGTGGTGAGCGACACGCTGACGGAGAGCCAGACGGAGGTGAAGTCGTTTATTCAGCCGATATACACAGAGTATCCTGTTTATAACGATGATGGAAGCGTAGCTTACACATACAAGAACTTGCGCACCGGGCAGGTGTATGTATATAGCAACGACAGCACTCCGTTTACCATCAAAGCGGTGGTTTACAACAAGAGCCGCGGAAAAATCACCTTCCAAGCCGCTTTCTCGCCGGACAATGAGAATGGGTCTATCTACTACGCTTCGGAAGGAATGGCACAAGATGGCGATTTGACGCACCCGAACTTCACGAAAGCGTTTAACGGATATGTAGGCGTAGGCGGCTTGGTGGATGAGTACTCGGGAAGGTACTATGCAATAGTGGACTATTTTGTGGAAGACGCGGCGATGAACGACGGCAGTTATACGCTTGGTTTTGTGGTGGATGGAGCGGCAGGGCAGCGTATAGACTGCTACTGCGATGGTTCGTTTACGACGCTGACGGATGACGGTCAAGCAGGCTGGCAGACGGGGTCGAGCGATGGAACGATAAGCGACATGGCTTGCGGCGACGGTATTTTGGTGGTGGGCTCGTATAACTCGCGGACAGATTTTGCTTCTCTGGACGGGAAACCCTATACCTATGGCGAAGAGATGCCGGTGGGGAAAGTGAGCAGTTTTACCTCGTATGGGACAACTCTTTCGGGTAAACGTCTGCCGGAGGTGTGCGCTCCCGGGGCGACGATTATCTCGGCGTTGAGCAAGCCTTATGCGGACTACACGGGCATCGCGGCTTATCCTGCAAACTTGCAGGCCTCGACAAAATCGGGATCGGACACTTACTATTGGATGCAGTGTGTGGGCACCTCGATGGCTTGCCCTGTTGTGGCAGGAGGTATCGCGCTGTGGTTAGAGGCAGACCCGACGCTGACGCTGGCAGACGTGAAAGATATCATCAGCCAGACTTCGCTGCGCGATGCGGACGTGAACGATGACCCGCGGTGGGGCTACGGCAAGTTCGACGCGCTGGCGGGCTTGAAGGAAGTGTTGCGTAGGAATGGTATGGGTATCGGAAGTACGGTAGCCGGCAACAGTCAGTTGCTGCTTACGAGCGATGACCTGCGACATTTCAATGTATTCCTCGGCGGAGTTCGGTCAATGGAAGTGGCAGTGTATGACATTGCCGGCAAGGAGGTAACGCACTTTGCGGTGCAAGGCGATGAGGTGGCGATAGATGCCTCGGGCTGGGCCGCAGGTACCTACGTGGTGCGCGCGAATGGTATGTATAGCGGGAAGATTATTGTTAATTAAGAATTATGAATTAAGAATTATGTGTCATATATCAAGACATCGTTGACACTTTTTGGTTTCCTTAGAAACAAAATCT
>JBJECI010000131.1:0-5386 GCA_051870915.1 Paludibacteraceae bacterium | reverse complement strand
CCACATCGCTCCACTTCACCGGCGAGCCCTCTTGCTACGCGACCACCAAGGTAACTCGCAACATGAACGCCCGCCCCTTCACCATCGAGGCAACGATAAAGCCAGAATTACAAGGAGGTGCGGTCTCCAGGCCGCACCAAGAAGACAACAGCGATACTATGGTGCGGCCTGGAGACCGCACCTCCATGAATACTTCACCGAACAACTCGCTGCAAACCATCTTCGCTTTGGACAACGAGAAAGAGGCTCTGTGGTTCGCATGGGCGGGCGACCACCTCGAAGCACAGATAGGCTCCGCCCGCTTGCGGTCTGCCGCCGTGGAGCCTATCCTCGACTTCACCCGCGTAGCCCTCTCCTACAACCCCGAGGACTCCACCGCACACTTCTATGTAGGAACGCAGGAGATAGTGGTTAGTGCTCAGTGGTCAGTGGTCAGGAGTCAGGAGTCAGGGGGCAACGCAAATAACGGAAACTACGAAAATAACGAAAACTACGCGAAGCCCTCTTACCACGGCGCAGGGAAACTGATTTGGGGCAACAACGCCACCAACACTGCGCCCTTCCGAGGCAACATGCTGGAGGCACGCCTGTGGACAAAAGCACTCACCCAAGCCGAGTTGGCACTCTACAAAGACCGCCATTTGACGGGCTACGAGCGCGAACTGGTGGCATACTACCCGATGAACGAGGGACAGGGCACCACCTGCACCGACAAAGCCAACGGCGCCACCCTCACCCTCAACGGCACCTCGTGGGTGCTGCCCGAAGGCATGTCCGTCCACCTCAACGGCTCCGAGCCCGTGCGTCTCAACGGCGACCTGCTCAGCCGCTCCGCCATCGAAGACCTGACGCTCTTCCTCTCCTTCAAAGCAGAGGGAGGAGCAGCGATGACTGACAGTGTAGCCCTATTGCATGCCGGCAAGCATACGATATGGCTTACCGATGAAGCCCTGATATGGCAAATGGATAGTGGTCAGTGTTCAGTGGTTAGTGGTCAGTGTTCAGTGGTTAGTGGTCAGTGGGCGGCAGACGGTCAGTGGCACCAGTTGGCTCTCTCTATCGACCGCACGACGAATGTAGCCTCCCTGCTGATAGACGGCAACACCCTGCTGGCGACGGCAGCCGACGATATACCCGCCTTTGCCGACAGCGTGTGGACGCTGGGGCAATCGTTCCGCGGGCATATCGACGCCTTCTCGCTCTACGAGCAACCGCTGCCGTCCTATGTCATCGAGCGCTACAAAAACCTTGCGCCGCAAGGGGACGAGATGGGTCTCATCGCCTACCTGCCTTTCGGGCAGTATCTCCTCCAACCCAACGGACGATACGAACTGGTCTATTCGCCGGAGAACGCACGTATCTTCCGCGATGCCGACGGCAACACGGTGGAGAAGCACCAGCGACTGGTGATGAACGACCTCACTCCGTACATCGACAAGAACGACTATGCGCCACTGCGGACGGCTGCCGCACGACAGAAACTCAACTTCTCGTGGGCAACCAATGACGATGAACTGATGATAAACATCAACATGCCCGACCACGAGATTAACCATCGCCACCTGCTCCTGACGGTGCAGCGCGTGGAAGACCTGCACGGCAATGCCATGCTCAGCCCCCGCACGTGGACGGCGTATGTCAATCGCCAGCAACTCCGTTGGGACAACGCGCAAATTAATTATGAATTAAGAATTAAGAATTATGAGGGCAACGCAAACAACGTAAGCAACGTAAACAACGCGCAGCCATATACCTTCACCGCCACCATCCGCAACACGGGAGGGACGACGCGACAGTATGAACTCAACTCGCTGCCGTCGTGGCTCACCGCACAGCCTGCCAAAGGTTTCTTGGGTCCGCTCGAGACGCAGACCATCACCTTCACCGTGGACGAAGGGCTGAACATCGGCGACTATACCGAGTATATCTACCTGACCGACGACCGACAATTAGACGACCGCTTGCTGCTCAACCTGCACGTGAAAGCGACCTGCCCGTGGACGCTCGACCAAACGGAATTCAACCGCTCCATGTCGCTCATCGGGCAAGTGTTTATCCCCGCCGAGAACGGTGCACTCCAAATAGACACCGACTCGCAAGATATGGTGGCAGCCTTCGTCGGCGAGAAGTGTTTGGCTTTGGCTCCCGTGCGGCTGAATCAGCAGTCGAAGCCGGTAACATACATGACCATCTATGGCAACGACAGCATTGTCAGCGACACGCTGCATTTCCAACTATGGCATGCCGCGAACGGCAAGGTCTATATCCTCGACCCGAGCGAGGACATCACCTTCCACGCCAACGACTGCTACGGCTGCGAAGGCACGCCCGTAACGCTCACCGTTACCGACCGACAGGTGCAAGTGCTCGAACTGCAACCGGGCTGGAACTGGTTCAGCCTCTACCTCAAGCCCACCTATCAGACCAACCTCACACGCCTCTTCGGCTCGTCTGATGCATGGACGAACGGCGACCTCATCAAGAGCCCCAACGAGCAGTACTTTGCACAATATCAGTCCAATAGTACCAATTTTCGCTGGTTCGGGACGCTCTCGATGATACGGTATCAAAACATCTTCTTGGCGAAAGTGGCAAACCCCATTCGGGTGCTGATAGAAGGCGAGCGTTTGGACGACAAGGGGCGCACCCTCACGCTCCATCAGGGCTGGAACGTGCTGCCCTATCTCCTGACCGAGAAGCAGTCGCTCACCGATGCCCTTGCCGACTACTACGAGCATGCGTCCGAGGGCGACCTCATCAAGAGCCGCGACGCCTTCGCCGTCTTCTCCGGCGACGGCAAGTGGGAAGGCAACCTCACCTACATGCAACCCGGGCAGGGCTACATGCTCCGCCGCCTCGCGGTAGAGAGTTGCCCGTTCACCTACTACACCTACAACCAGTTGGAGCAAGGTGCAACAACCGGGGACGCCCCGACTGTCGGGACGGACAAGGCGCAAGCACTCAAGGAGGTGCGATCTATAGGCCGCACCATAGATGGGACGGAATCGATAGAAGTCCTTGCCTCTGCCACAACGATGTCGCTCATAGCAACCATTGAGGTAGATGAAGGATTAAGGATGAAGGATGAAAGACTAAATAGCACCGACTATGAACTCCCCCGCCCCGCTTCGTTTATCCCGACCAGTCGGGAGGGGGCTGGGGGCGGGGCTACCTCAAAGACGAAGGTAACAAGTCCTTCATCCTGTGTCCTGTGTCCTTCATCCGAAGGTCTGACCCTCGCTGCCTATATCGGCAACACGCTTGTAGGTGTCGGCTATCTGCAGCAGGCAGGGACGGAGGCACAAGACTCCCTCTTCTTCCTCTCCATCGCCGACGGAGCAGAGGTGGCAAGTGGTCAGTGGGCAGTGGGCAGTGGGCAGGAGGTTAGTGATCAGGTTCGCTTCGTCCTTCTCTGCGATGGTGAGCCTGTGGCGCAAGGCACGCAGACGCTGCCCTATGAGCAGGACGCTGTGGTGGGGACATTGCGCAAGCCTTATCGCATCATATTCCGTCCCATAGAGGACACGCAAGACAAACCCTACAAGATATTGGAAAATCAACAAATCTACATCATCCGCAATGAAAACAAATATAATATCCTTGGCGTTCATTAGCCTTCTGTTTCTGAGTTCGTGCAAGCACGAGACGATTTATCCCACCCACCCGCAGCCGAATTGGCAGGTGGTGAGCGATGTGGATATGCGCTACAGCATGACGATAGTAGGTGCTCTGCCCGAGCACCTCATCGCCGATGCCGACACGGCAGACCTCATTGGTGCCTTTGTCGTAACCCATTCGGAGGGGTCGGATTATTCAGAATACTCTGATAATTCCGACACCCTCTGCTGCGGACTTACCCGCCTCACGGCTATCCCCCTCAACTCCCCCTCACCCTCGGGGGAGGGGGCAGGGGGCGGGGTAGAGGCAGGTACTTCCTCCTCTTTCCGTGCGTTCCTCTACATCACGCTGCCGACGGGGGTTGACGACGACTGCCGCATTATCCTGCGCTACTACGCCACCCGCACCCGCTACCTCTACCAATCGGAAGCCGCCCTGCCCTTCCAATCGGATGCCATCATCGGCAACATCTCCGACCCCTACGAGTTTCCCTTCGGGGAGCCGCAATAGGGGTCAGTGGTTAGTGGTTAGTGGTCAGTGGTTAGTGGTCAGTGGTTAGTGGTCAGTTACCGTCCGCGACACGGTCGGGACGTCCTCGGTGGTTAGTGTTTCTTCCACTATGCTATCCTTCCTTGCCGGTTTGCGAGGAAGGATAGTGTAGTTTTCGGTAGAAAAATGCGCGAAAAAGTAGTTTTGTTTGCGTATATGGGAAAAAAGTTGTAACTTTGTCGCCCCGAATGATTTGGGGTGGATGTGAACCCTAAATACATCCGTTAATTACCGTTCATCCTCCGTTAAAGCCCATTAATTATTCGTCAATTTTATGCCCCCATTAAAGCCCATTAAAGGTTCATTAAAAGGCAATATTTTATGGTTCTTTTATATGGCCTTTAACGAAGAGAGCAAGAGGAAGTTAATGGTCAATTAAAGCGGGCATTAACGGAGAACGAAAATGTTTAGCGTTTAGATTATGGAGAATTTTGCAGGATTGAGCGGGCAGTGGGCGGACGAAAAGACTGCAAAGATAGTGGTGTTGCCTGTGCCTTATGACAAGACGAGTTCGTGGGTGCATGGTGCGGAGAACGGTCCGGAAGCCTTTTTGGAGGCGAGCGTACAGTTGGAGTGGCTGGACACGGAGACGGGGACGGAGGTCTATCGTCAGGGTATCCACACCGCCGCGCCCGTAACGGAAGACCGCACGCCGGCGTTGCTCTGTGAGGCAGTAGAGGAGCGCATGGGTGCACTATGGGACGCGGGGAAGTTCCCCTGCATGATAGGCGGCAACCACACGGTGTCTATCGGCGCTTGCCGCGCGGCGGCGAAGCGTTTCGAGGGACTGACGGTGCTGCAATTAGATGCACACAGCGACCTGCGACCCGAATACGAGGGGTCGGAGTTGAACCACGCCTGCATCATGAAAGAGGCGCAGAAAGTGGCGAAGACGGTGCAGGTGGGCATCCGCAGCCAGTGCATAGAAGAGGCGGAGAACGCGGCGAAGAGCACGATTATTTGGGCGCGAGAGATATGGGAGGATGAGACCTTCGGAGCAAGACCGACCTCGGCGCGAGAGAGTTGGGCGTGGGAGAAGCGGGTGTATGACGCGCTGACGGAGAACGTGTATCTGACCATCGACCTCGATGTGTTCGACCCTGCTTTCTTGCCCTCTACGGGTACGCCGGAGCCCGGGGGACTGGGCTACTATCAGGTGCTGCACCTGCTGCGACCCGTGTTCGAGCGATATAACGTGGTGGGGTTTGATATCGTGGAA
>JBJECI010000130.1:0-5555 GCA_051870915.1 Paludibacteraceae bacterium | reverse complement strand
ATAGTGTCAACGATGTCCTGATACAAAAGTGTCAACGATGTCTTGATACATGGCATCTAGACCCTAAACACAGCTGTGCCCCATGCAGAACCCTAACACATTACGACTCTGTTTGTGGGGGTGTGTTTTTTTTGTCAAAAAGATTTGCGAGTTTGGGAAATTTGTTGTAACTTTGCAGCAAAATCCAAGATACATCGCCAAAACGGCAGGAAAGTATGTTGGATAGCATAAAAACGCCTCAAACACTTGATTAACCATGCGCGATAACAAAAACTTTTGCGTGATTATGGCGGGCGGTATAGGTAGCCGCTTTTGGCCGTACAGCAGGAACAACAAGCCCAAGCAGTTTTTGGACTTCTTCCCGACAGGTCGGGACAAGTCTCCAACAGGCAGGAGTCTCTTGCAGATGACGGTGGACCGTTTTCGTCCGCTGATGCCGATAGAGCATATCGTGGTGGTTACGAACGTGGCGTACCGCGAGCAGATACTGGAGCAGATACCCGACATGAAGCCCGAGCAGGTGCTGTGTGAGCCTGCGCGGCGGAACACGGCGCCGGCGATAGCGTATGCGGTGGCGCATATCAAGGGCATGCTGCGGCAGGAAGCGATTGCCGCGGGGGTGCTGGACAAAGACGACCCGATGGATTTGAGCCACGAGTACTGCGACGCGAACATCATCGTGGCGCCGTCGGACCACCTGATACTGAACGAGCAGGAGTTTCAGCGTGTGGTGCGCTGCGGGTTGGCGTTCATAGGGGCGCACGACTCGCTGCTGACGCTGGGCATGAAGCCTACGCGGCCGGAGACGGGGTATGGGTATATTCAGATAGAGGACCGCGCTGCGCGCTGTCAGACCGCCCACGACACTATCGGGGCGTCCCAAGTGGTGCCTGTGAAGACCTTTACGGAGAAGCCGAACTTGGAGTTGGCGAAGGTGTTTGTGGAGAGCGGGGAGTTCTTGTGGAACTCGGGGATATTCCTATGGAACATGCGGGCGATATGCTCGGCTTTCCGTTCGTTCCTGCCGGAGATGGACAGACTGTTTCGGTCGGGCGCGAAGGTGTTCGGCACGGCGGGCGAGGAGGCGTTTATTCAGGAGAAATTCCCCACCTGCCCGAACATCAGTATCGACTACGGGGTGCTTGAGAAAGCACAGAACGTGTATGTGCTGCCCGCGGACTTCGGGTGGAGCGACCTCGGCACATGGGGGTCGCTGTACGACCTGAGCGAGAAAGATGAACAGAAGAACGTAACGCTGCACTGCGAGGCGATGTACTACGAGAGCGAAGGCAACGTGGTAACGCTGGAGTCAGGCAAACTGGCGGTGATAGGCGGGCTGAAGGATATGATTGTGGCAGAGTCGGACGGCGTGCTGCTCATCTGCCCCAAAGACCGCGAGCAGAACATCCGCAATATCGTAACGGAAGTGGGGGAGAAGTTCGGGGGAAGGTATAGTTAATTATGAATTATGAATTATGAATTATGAGCGCGCGTGCTCTGAATAATCGGAGTAATCGGAAGAATCTGACCATTAACTCTAAACACTAAACTCTCAACACAGAACTCTAAACACTCAACTTTTATGGCAAAGGCTATCCTTACATATCTCAACAAAGTGCTCGGGATGGTGATTGGGGCATTGGGGCTGACGGGCTGCGTGGCAGTGAAATACGGTGTGCCCGAGGCTGTGGCGATGTACGGGTGTCCTGTGGCGAGTTTTGCGGCAGAGGGGACGGTAACGAATGAGCAGGGAATGCCGATTAAGGGTGTGAAGGTAACGGCAGGAGAGCGGCAGTATATGTCGGAGGAGAGTATGGGCAAAGCCCTGACGGACGAACAGGGGCAGTATCGCATTACGATAGACGCGATGTTTCCTGCGGACTCTATTTGGCTGTATGCCGATGACAGCACGGGGTGTATGCCAACGACTCCGCCCGCGTGAAAGTGGAGTACGAAGGCAGCGGAGACGGCATGTGGAACATGGGCGATGGCAAGGCGGAAGCGGACTTTAGGTTAAAAAGACCCACCCTGACCCTCCCTACAAAGGGAGGGAGTAAGTAGGACCCACCCCCGACCCTCCCTATAAAGGGAGGGAGTAAGTAGGACCCACCCCGACCCTCCCTATAAAGGGAGGGAGTAAGTAAAAAAAAATGACTATAAAAACTAATACTAATTTCCTTTCCCTCCCCCTCGCGGGGTCCCCGCAAGCAACGCGCAGCGGGGTGCACCGGTAGGGGGAGTTGGAGGGGGTCCGTACACAAAAAACACATATTATGGGTTATTTGAATTTTGACAAGACGGTGTTGACCAATCTGGAGCGGTCGCTCGGGAAAGAGATGATTCGCACGAATCGTGCGGGCGTCTATAACGCGACGACGCTGGTGGATTGCAATACCCGTAAGTATCACGGACAGTTGGTGATGCCCCTTCCGGAGTTGGGGCAAGACAACTACGTCCTGCTCAGTTCGCTGGATGAGACCGTCATCCAGCACGGCGCCGAGTTCAACCTCGGTCTGCACAAGTACGGTCCGACGACCTATGCGCCCAACGGGCACAAGTACATCCGCGAGTTCGACTGCGAGGTTATCTCGAAGACGACGTATCGCGTGGGTGGCGTGGTGCTGACGAAGGAGCGTATGCTGGTGAGTTTCGAACCCCGCGTGCTGATACGCTACACGCTGGTGGAGGCACACTCCGCCACCACGCTGCGCTTCAAGCCGTTCTTGGCATTCCGTTCGGTGAACGAACTGACGCATGAGAACACCCGCGCCAATGCGAACATGGACGAGTGCGAAAATGGGCGTGTCAATCAGATGTACCGCGAGTTCCCGCAACTGTTCATGCAGTTCTCGAAGTCGGTGGAATACAAGCACGACCCGCAGTGGTACAAAGGTATTGAGTACCCGAAAGAGCAAGAGCGCGGCTTTGAGTTCAAGGAAGACCTGCTCGTGCCCGGTTACTTCGAGTTGCCGATGAAGAAAGGCGAGAGCGTGATTTTCGCCGCGGGCATCACGGAGGTGAAGACCCGCACGCTGAAAGCCACGTGGGAGAAAGAGATGACGCGCCGTATCGCCCGCGAGAACATGTTCGCCTGCCTAAAGAACTCGGCAGGACAGTTCTACAAACGCGAGGGCGACAAGTGCTACCTGCTGAGCGGCTATCCGTGGTACCATGCCGAGGCACGTGTAACCTTCTTCTCTACCCCCTCCTGCACGCTCGACATCGACCGCCCCGAGTACTGGGAGGCGATTATCGACCAGACGGCAGTGGATGAGATACGTCATTTCCTCGCCGGACATACCGGCATGGTGAAGATGACGGGTATGGACGACCCCGATGCGCTCCTTTGGGCTGTGCGTGCATTCCAGAAATATGCTCATAAATACACCGTGCGCGAGGCGGCAGAGAAGTACGCTGACCTATGCGCCGATATCGTGGCGTTCTATCGCAAGCAGAACCACCCGCGTGCGTACCTGCACCAGAACGGGTTGCTGTGGGTGGACGGCACGCAGCGTCCTGCCACATGGATGAACGCCGTGGAGAACGGTCGTCCCATCACCCCGCGCACCGGCTATGTAGTGGAGATAAACGCGCTGTGGTACAACGCGCTGCGCTTCACGGCAGAGTTGCTCCGCGAGCAGGGCAAGCAAGAGTCTGCCGACCTGCTGGATTTCCAAGCAGAGATAACCCGCGGCGCATTCGTCAACACCTTCTGGAACGGGCTTTACCTGTACGACTACGTGGTGGACAACTACCAAGACCGCGAGGTGCGTCCGAATCAGATATGGGCAGCAGGTCTGCCCTACTCGCCGCTGGATAGGAAGCAACAGAAAGCCGTGGTGGATATATGCACGAAGGAGTTGCTCACCCCACGCGGACTTCGCACGCTGTCGCCCAAGAGCGGCAACTTCCGCCCCGAGTATATCGGCGGGCAGTTGGAGCGCGACCGCAACTTCCACAACGGTCCCGTATGGCCCTGCACCATCGCAGCCTATGCACGCGCGTACATGACCCTGTACAAACGCAGCGGACTGAGTTTCATGGAGCGTATGCTGGTGGGCTATGAGCAAGAGATGAGCGAACTGTGCATCGGTACGCTGAACGAGTTATACGACGGTAACCCGCCCTACAAAGGACACGGCGGCATGAGTTACGCACCGAGCGTGGCAGCGGTATTGAGCGTGATAGATACGATTAAACATTACGAAGCAGAGAGCGAGAAAGGAGGTGCCTTATGAAAGCGTTAATGTTCGGATGGGAGTTCCCCCCTCATATCTTAGGCGGTTTGGGTACGGCAAGTTACGGTCTGACGCGCGGCATGGCGCAACAGCCGGATATGCACATCACCTTCGTCATCCCGAAGCCGTGGGGCGATGAAGACCAGTCGTTCCTGAAGATTATCGGCGCGAACAGTGTGCCCATCGTGTGGAAAGAGAACGACTACAACTACGTGAAACAACGCATGGAGGGCAAGATGTCGCCCGAAGAGTATTTCCACCTGCGCAACGGCATCCGCTACGACTATCGCCGTATCGGCACTGATGACCTCGGCTGTGTGGGCTTCTCGGGACGCTACCCCGACAACCTCATCGAGGAGATTGGCAACTACGAGGCTGTGGCTTCCGTGCTGGCGCACTCGCTGGACTTCGATATCATCCACTCGCACGACTGGCTGACCTACCCCGCAGGTGTGTTCGCCAAGCAGATTTCGGGCAAGCCGCTCGTGATACACGTGCATGCCACCGACTTCGACCGCTCGCGCGGCAACGTGAACCCGACGGTGTTCGCCATCGAGAAACGCGGTATGCAGGAGGCAGACCATATCATGTGCGTGTCGAACCTGACGCGGCGGACGGTGATAGAGAAATACGGTATCGACCCGCGCAAGGTGTCCACAGTACACAATGCCGTAGAGCCGCTGGCTAACCCCGATGAGTTCCAGAAACATCCGCGCAAGGACAAACTGGTTACCTTCCTCGGGCGTATCACCATGCAGAAAGGACCTGAGTACTTCGTGGAGGCAGCCGCTCGCGTGCTGGCAAAGACCGACGGCGTGCGCTTCGTGATGGCAGGTAGCGGCGACATGATGGCGAAGATGATTGAGTTGGCTGCCCAGCGCGGTATCGCCGATAAGTTCCACTTCCCGGGCTTCATGCGCGGCAAGCAGGTGCAACAGATATTGGCGGACTCTGACGTGTATATCATGCCCTCGGTGAGCGAGCCATTCGGTATCTCGCCATTGGAGGCTATGCAGGTAGGTTGCCCCTCTATCATCAGCCACCAATCGGGCTGCGCGGAGATTCTGACCCACTGCATCAAGACCGACTACTGGGATATAGACGCGATGGCAGACGCTATCTACGCCATCGTGAAATACCCCGCGATGTACAAGAGCCTGCACGAACTCGGCATGGAGGAGGTGAACAACATCCGCTGGTACGATGCCGGACTGAAAGTGCGCAAGATATACGACGGCGTGATTAACCATACGCTGTAAGTTAATTAAGAATTATGTGCCATGTATCAAGACATCGTTGACACTTTTGTATCAGGAC
>JBJECI010000129.1:0-5727 GCA_051870915.1 Paludibacteraceae bacterium | reverse complement strand
CCCCTCCCCTCCTTTCAGGAGAGGCGGGGGAGGCAGAGTTACGGACAGTGAAATGGTCGGGCAGCGAAGCGATCGGACAGCGTCAGCGGTCTAAAAAATCAATTATTTTTATACAAACGCTTGCTTATATCAAAAGTTTTTCGTACCTTTGCAGCGCAAAAGAAAATAACATAACATTAACCATAAAAAACGACACAATTATGATTCGTACAACATTTGACCGCCTCCGCGAGGTAAAAGACAGTCTCCCCCATGGCAGTATGGATGCCATCGCACAGGAACTTGGTATGGAACCCGATGCAGTTCGCGCTTTTTTCAAAGGTGAAGGAAACGCAGAGGCAGGTTATCATATCGAGCCCGGTCCTGAGGGTGGCATCGTAACGCTGACCGATACCCGTATCCTTGACGTGGCACTGCGTATTGCTTGGGTGGCACAAAAAGGACTGTAATCAATTTGAAAATTTGAAAATTTGAAAATTTGTAATTTTACAAATTGCCTATCAAAAGCATTTCCTCATGCGCTATGCGTAGGGGTAATGCTTTTTCTTTTTTGCCTCCCCGCCTCGGCGGAAGAGACGTTGCTTGCACGCGACAGTATTGGGGCGTCCCCTGTGGTATCTATGGTGCGGCCTGGAGACCGCACCTCCCTTTCCGACCGCACCTCCTTGAAATCCCGTTGGCTGGATGAACACCCGAAGCGGCTGGGGCTGACATACGGCGCGGATGTCAACTTCGTTGCCAACTATATTTGGCGCGGGTTGTACGTAGGCGGACCGAGCGTGCAGGCGAGTGCGAACGTGGGCTATGGCGGTTTTTTCGTGGACATGTGGTGGAATGTGGGAAGCGACAACTGGGCGTTTCAAGGCTTCAACCCCGAGGTGGATATCTCCGTGGGTTTCTCGCGCTGGGGTTTTCGGCTGTTCGTCATCCACATGTGCTATTTCGACGGCACGGGGCTCTTCGACTTTAAGCAGGCCGCACCCGGGCAGCCCGGCAACACCACTGAGTTGCGCGTAGGCTACAAAGTGAGCAGCAAGTTGCCGCTGAGCATACTCTGGTGCACGCGTTTCACCAGCCGCGACGGTTACCTGCTGGATGACAGCACTGTCAAACGTGCATGGTCGTCGTACTTGGAATTAGGCTACGACTTCGCCCTACCCTACGAGATGACGCTCTCCGCCCGACTGGGTATGACCCCGTGGAAGAGTCTCTACACGAGTTATAAAGGCGACTTTGCCGTGAACAACATCGCCCTCACCCTGCGCAAAGACTGGTCGCTGAGTGCGCATTGCGGGCTGCACCTGTCTGCCGACCTCATGCTCAACCCGTGGCGTATCAGCCGCGAGAACATCCGCTGGAGCGCCACCGACCCGGGCGAGCAACGGCTCAACGCCAACATCTCCTGCGGAGTGTACCTGAAATAAAACGTTTTTTACGTTCGTTTTACGTATTTTTCGTACTTTTCGTTGTTTACGTAAATTACGAAAAATAGGACAAATATGACACCACCGCGGGCGAGACGCCCGCGTCCCCAGTAACTACGAAAAATAAAAACCTATGTCCCAAACAAAGAAAATATCTATTGTGCTATCGGCAGTATTGGCTATTGTGCTGCTGGCGGCGTTTGGCTGGCGGCAGAAAGCCCAGCCTGCGCCGATGTATTTTGCCAACAAGGGGATGGTATTCGGTACGTACTATAATATACAATACCAAGCAGGCGCAGACCTACACGACAGCATATTGGCGGCGTTTGACGCTTTCGACCACTCGTTGAGCATGTTCAACAGCGCATCGGTCATCTCCCAAATCAACCACAACCAAGACACCCTGACTGACGCTTTCTTCGAGCAGATGTGGGCGGAGGCGGAGCGCGTCCATACCTTGAGCGGCGGCGCATTTGACATCACGGTGGCGCCGTTAGTGAACCTTTGGGGCTTCGGATTCAAAAACCGTGAACAGGTAACGAAAACGAAGATAGACTCGGTGCTGCCGCTGGTGGGGTTTGATAAGGTGGCGTTGCGCGAGCACCGCGTGCAGAAAGCCGATGAGCGGATGATGCTGGACGCGAGTGCGGTGGCGAAGGGGCAAGCGTGTGATGTTATTGCCGCACTGTTGGCAAGCCACGGTGCGGAGAACTACCTTGTGGATATAGGCGGGGAGGTGGTTGCCAAGGGGCTGAGCAAGCACGGCGAGCCGTGGCGCATAGGTATCACCAAGCCCATAGACGACCCCACGGGCGAGAGCAAAGCCCTGCAAGAGATTATCCAAACGACAGACATCTGCATGGCGACTTCGGGGAACTACCGTAATTTCTACTACGAGGGCGGCGAGCGCCGTTCGCATACCATCGACCCGCGCACGGGCTACCCTGTGCAGCACAGCCTGCTGAGTGCCACCGTAGTAGCCTCCTCCTGCATGCGGGCGGACGCGTTGGCAACGGCGTGCATGGTGCTGGGCGCAGACGAAGCCAAGCAGATGCTGGGGCAGGCAGGCGACGCAGCAGGCTATTTCATAGTAGCACAAGGCGACAGCACGGCGGTTATCACTACCGAGAATTGGATATTTGACAGATAAATCCGTCCCATTTTGACCAAAAAACGGCGAAATACACAAAAAAACGTTGATTTTTTTGTGTATTTCTTTTTTTTTTCGTAACTTTGCACGCTTTTTGCTGTGATGTAGTGGTTAGTGGTCAGTGATTAGTGGTCAGTGATTAGTGGTCAGTGATTAGTGGTCAGTGGTCAGTGGTTAGTGGTCAGTGATTAGTGCCCTCATAATTCTTAATTCATAATTCTTAATTACCTCTTGAAGTCCCGTTTTTTTCTCATATCATTGTTGGCAGTGCTCTTCGTTTCTTGCGGAGAGTATCAGAAGGTGTTGAAATCCACCGACCCTGACTACAAATACGAGCAGGCGTTGCGGTATTTCAACGACAAGCAGTATGTGAAGGCGCAAACGCTGCTGGACGACATCACCCCTTACTACAAGGGGACGGAGCGGAGTGAGGATGTGCTTGCCTATTTGGCGCGTTGCTACATGGGGCAAAAAGATTACGCCTCCGCATCCGACTACTATTCGGCATATATCCGCAATTATCCCAAAGGCAAATATATTATCGAGGCGCGTTTCCAATTAGGGCATTGCTACTACCTCGATGCGCCGGATGCGCGGTTAGACCAAGACATCACGAAGAAAGCCATTCAGGCATTCACGGAGTTTGTGGAGTTGTACCCCGAGAGCCCCTATGCCGAGCAAGCCTATGAGGAGATGGGGGAGATGTACGACAAGTTGGCGGAAAAAGAGTATTACAACGCCAAGTTATACTACAACCTCGGGTCGTACCTAGGCAATAACTACCTCAGTTGCGAGATAGTGGCGAAAAATGCGCTGAAGACCTACCCAAGCAATAAGTATCAGGAGGAGTTTAACTGGCTTATCCTGCAAGCGAAATATCAGCAGACGCTGATGTCGTATGAGTCAAAGAAGTTAGAGCGCGCCCGCGACACACAAGACGAGTACTACAACTTCATCACCGAGTATCCCGAATCGAAACACCGCGCCGCCGCAGATAAGATACTGCGCGATGTGAAGAAGATTACGAACGAGTAGGAACATTGCATCTTAACATTTTTATGTTAGTCGTTGCACGTTAATCATTTCATGTTAGGTGTTACACGTTTCGCGAAACGCCGACAGAAACTGAAAAACATAAAATGACCAACCGGAACTGAAAAACTTAATAACAAAAGATATGGATTACAAGAACATCAATGCACCGAAGAACACGATTACCCGCGACATGAACCGTTTGGTGGAGCCCGTGGGCAACGTGTATGAAACCGTGGCTATCATCGCAAAGCGTGCGAACCAAATCAGCAACGGATTGAAGAAAGAGTTGGATGCCAAACTGCAAGATTTCTCCGTGCCCCAAGACTCGCTCGAAGAGACTTTCGAGAACAAGGAGCAAATCGAAATCTCTCGCTCTTACGAGAAACTGCCGAAGCCGACCCTGATGGCCACCCAAGAGTTTATCGAAGGCGACCTCATCTACAAAGGCAGCAACAAAGACGAGGCGTTGAAGTAAAATAAGGAATTATGTTAGCCATTTCATGTTAGTCGTTGCACGTTTGCATTTTCATGTTAGACATTTCATGTTGGCATTGCATGTTAAACGCGAAGCGCAAACAGGAACTGACCAACATGAAGTGATTAACAGGAACTGACTAAACATGGCAAAGCACATCCTAATAGGTATCAGCGGGGGCATTGCCGCTTACAAGATACCGGAGTTGATTCGGCTTCTGCGTAAAGCAGGAGCCGATGTGCGTATTACGACCACAGCCAATGCGTTGCAGTTTGTTACGCCACTGACGCTGCAGACGCTGTCGGGCTATCCCGTCTATTCGGATGTCTTCGCGCCCGCAAACGTCCACTCCACCGAGCATATCTCCCTACCCGACTGGGCAGATCTGATGGTGGTGGCTCCCGCTACCGCCAACGTGCTGGCGAAGATGGCAAACGGCATTGCGGACGATGCGCTGACCACCACCTTCTGCGCCATGCGCAAGCCCGTGGTGGTAGCCCCCGCGATGAATGACAAGATGTACGCCAACCCCGCTACGCAACGGGCGATACAGACCCTCACGGCATGGGACAACATCACCATGCTCGACTGCGCGGAAGGCGAGTTGGCATGCGGCACTACGGGCAAAGGACGAATGCAGGAGATTGGCTACATAGCCGAGGCTATCTATAGTGCGCTCACGCCGAAGGACCTCGCGGGCAAGCGGGTGCTTATCACCGCCGGACCGACGCAGGAGCCGCTCGACCCCGTGCGTTTCCTGAGCAACTACTCCACAGGTAAGATGGGCTATGCACTAGCAACGGAGTGTGTGCGCCGCGGGGCGGAGGTTACGCTCGTAAGCGGTCCGACCACGGTACCTGCACCGCTTACCCCCGCCTATATATCCACGGGGCAAGGGCAACTCTGCATAGTGCCCGTGCGGTCAGCAGAGGAGATGTACAACGCCTGCACAGCGCATTTTGAGCACGCCGACATCGGTATCCTTTGCGCCGCCGTAGCCGACTTCACACCTGCGGAGAAAGCCCCGCAGAAAATCAAGAAAGCCCCAGGGCAGACCGAGCTGACACTCCACCTGACGACCACGCACGACATCGCCGCCGCCCTCGGCGCGAGCAAAAGAGCCGACCAACGGCTGGTGGGCTTTGCATTAGAGACCCACAACGAGGAGCAGAACGCGTTGCGCAAGATGCAGCAGAAAGGGTTGGACATGATAGTGTTGAACTCGCTGCAAGACGCAGGCGCAGGTTTCGGCACAGATACTAACAAGGTAACCATCTTCCACGCCGACGGCAACTGCTCCCCTCTGCCGCTGATGCCAAAAGTTGAGGTAGCAAAGGCGATAGTGGATAGTATCAATTTGAAAATTTGTAAATTTGAAAATTTGTAAATTATTAGTTCCGCATGGTCATTTTCAAATTTACACATTTACAAATTTACAAATTACTTTATGAACATTTCCGTCGGCATACTGACTGCTCCGCATATCGAGTTTGAACTATTACCTTCCTCTCTCATGGTGCGGCCTGGAGACCGCACCTCCTCTACGACCGCAGGCGAGACGCCTGCGTCCCCAGTGACTGAACCCTCTATGGTGCGGCCTGGAGACCGCACCTCCTCTACGACCGCAGGCGAGACGCCTGCGT
>JBJECI010000128.1:0-27854 GCA_051870915.1 Paludibacteraceae bacterium | reverse complement strand
GGAGTTGCCCGGTCAGGATGCCTTCCCGATGGACTTGTCCGCTATCATCGGCGCGTTCTACGCCCGCGCAGGATATGTGTATCTGAACAACGGCGCCACGGGTTCGGTTACGTTCCTCGGTACGGTGTCGCCCGCAGGCGGTAACCTGAAAGAGCCTGTGACGGAGGGTACGAAGAAGGTGGCACGCTGCTTCTACGCATTGGAGCAGGCGCGTGCCGACCGCAAGCGCTATCCGGCAGTGAACCCCATCGACTCGTATTCCAAGTACATCGACTACCCCGAGTTTGAGGAGTATATCAGCAAACTGATTGATGACAAGTGGCTTGAGAAGGTGAACGACATGAAGACCTACCTGCAACGCGGTAAGGAGATTCAGGAGCAAATCAACATCTTGGGCGATGATGGTGTGCCCGTGGATTACCACGAGGAGTTCTGGAAATCGGAGGTGATAGACTTTGTTATCCTGCAACAGGATGCTTTCGACAAGATAGATGCAGTCTGCCCGCTCGACCGTCAGCAGTATATGCTCAACGTGGTGATGGATATCTGCAAGCACGACTACGACTTCCAAAACTTCTTGGAGGTAAGCGAGTACTTCAAGCGTGTCATCAACCTCTGCAAGCAGATGAACTACAGCGAGTTCCACTCCGCCGAGTTTGAAGACTATCAACAGAAACTGAATAACTTATTAGCAGAAAAACAAATAAAAGGATAACGACTATGTCGCAATTATCTCTCTTCACCGATTACGAAACAAAGGCGGTAACTATACCTGAGGTTGCAACGCAACTTCAGGTGTCTGTTGCCACCATTCGTAATTGGATAAAAGTGGGATATTTGCAGAAAGTGTCCACCGGCACTATATCCAAAGATAGCGTTACAGATTTTGCCTCTCGATATGTAGGCACTACCAAGTTGGTTTCTCGTGCAAATAAATCTTCCAAAGATAGACTTTTGGATGATTTTGATGTGACAGATTATGATGGTAGTGATATTTCTGCAGCATATGAGGCTTCCTTATCAGACTCATATAAAAATAAGGAGGGGATTTTTTATACGCCAGCATCCGTTGTTTCGGACATGATGCGTGATATGCATCCAATAAATGGTGATGAAACCTTCTTGGAGCCGTGTTGCGGAAGCGGAAACTTCGTATTAGAGGCGGTAAAGAAGGGAATAAAGCCCGAAAATATATATGCTTTCGATATAGATGCCAAAGCAGTAGAAATCACCAAACAACGCTTGTATGAAGCAACGGGATGTCGTAGTCGGAATATCATTTGCGCCGATTTTTTGCAGATAAGTACCACTCTTCCCCTACATTTTGATTATATTTATACCAATCCGCCATGGGGAAAGAAGATTAGTAAGTCAGATAGGGATAAATGGGCAAAGATATACAAGTCGGGGAATAGTAGTGATACGAGTGCATTGTTTTTCTTCGCTTGCATGCGTTTGTTGCGGGAAGGTGGGCATTTAGGTTTCCTTCTGCCGGAATCATTCTTCAATATAGCGACCTTTGAAGAGGCTCGTAGATATGCACTAACGCGAAAAGTAGAGCGTTTAGTGAATTATGGTAGGGCGTTCAAGGGACTGATGACCAATGCAGAGGCTATTATATTGCGTGATATACCATCAACAAAAGATACCACTATACTTTGCGAGACAAAAGGCACTATTACAGAGCGTAGCATTAACTCTTTTATACATACTCCAAAGTCTATTATCAATTTCTCATATAGCGAACAAGATGCTAAAATAATTGAATATATTTATAGTCAGCCGCATTTGACTTTGTCAGGAAATGCTACGTGGGGTTTGGGAATTGTAACGGGCAATAATCAGGAACATTGTTCCGAGACCCCCAAAGAAGGATATGTACCGATATACAGAGGAAAAGATATTACGGAAGATGGCTTTTTAAAACCAAGGTTATTCATCCATAATGATTTGTGCGGTTGCCAACAAGTTGCTCCGATGGTCTTGTATCATGCCGATGAGAAGTTAGTGTATCGATTTATTTCTGATAAGTTGGTTTTCTATTGCGACAAGCAGCAACGTTACATATTGAATAGTGCGAATATGTTGGTGTTAAACACCAATTTCCCATTAAGCAGCCAACAAGTAGTAGATGTGATGAATAGTAGATTGATGAACTGGTTATACCGCATGTTGTTTGCTACGCATAAAGTGTTACGTGGAGATTTGGAGATACTGCCAATCTTTGCAGATTACTTCAAGAAACATGCAAAGTTTGAAGAATCTAAATATCTGGATTTTCTAAATTTGGAGGAGGCAGATGGAACTTACAGAATTAAAAGAAATCATACTGCAGGCATATGAGGGTGAGCCTTCCACGAGAGATGACATACTTCGTGAGATAGAAAATGATAGGGCGATATTTCCTTTTAATGAGTATGAATTGTTACTTTCTACTTTTATTGCAAACGGAAATATTACTTATGCGAAGTATAAAGAGATACGTGCTGAATACATAGCCAATAACCCCAATTTGTGGATATTTGAGATATCTGCTCCCCGAGGATTTGGAGAATCATTTGCGCAGACATATTTATTGGGAAAATGCACTAAGTTGCATCCTGCATCCAAAAAGTTAGATGAGCAGTATCATGGGCAATACGATTTGTGGATGGATGGTATTCGTATCGAAGTAAAGGCATCGCGCGTGTGTGATAGTCGGAGCGATGAGCCACTATATCGTAAGGCATTATCATCAAATACTAAGTGTCCTTTCTTGATGAATTTTCAGCAACTGAAACCGCAGTGTTGTGATGTCTTTATATGGATGGCTGTGTATCGAGATGATATTTCTATTTGGGTAATGAGTGCAAAAGAAGTTTCGCAACACAATGATTATTCAAAAGGACAACATCGAGGGAATAGTGGTAATGAAGGGCAGTTGCATATCACGGACAAAAACATCAAGACACTAAATAGATATAAATTGAAATCTGATAATCTCGCTTTAGCCATAAAGCGGGCTGCAAATAGGAATAAATAACATAAAACAATATGGCAAAGGCATTTCAAAAGATTTACACCAAGATTACGGCTATCACCAAGGCGACTTGCTCGCTGAAAGCCGAAGGGGTGGGTAACGATGAACTCGCTACCGTGAATGGCAAACTGGCTCAGGTCGTTAAGATTATGGGCGATGAGGTAACCTTGCAGGTGTTCCAAGGCACGGAGGGTATCCCTACCAATGCGGAGGTGGTGTTCCTCGGCAAGGCGCCATCGCTCAAAGTGAGTGAGCAGTTGGCAGGACGCTTCTTCAACGCCTACGGCGAGCCTATTGACGGCGGACCGGCGGTAGAAGGTGAGGAAGTGGAGATTGGCGGTCCCAGTGTGAACCCCGTGCGCCGTAAGCAACCGAGCGAACTGATTGCTACCGGTATAGCAGGTATTGACTTGAACAACACCCTCGTGTCCGGACAGAAGATTCCTTTCTTCGCTGACCCCGACCAACCGTACAACCAAGTGATGGCAAACGTGGCACTGCGTGCCGAAGCCGACAAGATTATCTTGGGCGGTATGGGTCTGACCAACGATGACTACCTCTATTTCAAGAACGTGTTCTCCAACGCCGGCGTGCTCGACCGTATCGTGTCCTTCGTGAACACCACCGAGAACCCGCCCGTGGAGCGTCTGCTTATCCCCGATATGGCACTGTGCGCTGCCGAGTATTTCGCCGTGCAGAAGCATGAGAAAGTGCTTGTCCTCTTGACGGATATGACGCTCTATGCCGATGCGTTGGCTATCGTGAGCAACCGTATGGACCAGATTCCTTCCAAGGACTCCATGCCGGGTTCGCTCTATTCCGACCTCGCGAAGATTTACGAAAAGGCGGTGCAGTTCCCCGAGGAGGCGGGTGGCGGCTCTATCACCATCATTGCCGTAACTACTTTGTCCGGCGGCGACATCACGCACGCCATCCCCGACAACACCGGTTATATCACCGAGGGTCAGTTGTACCTCCGCCGTGATAGCGACATCGGTAAGGTCATCGTTGACCCGTTCCGCTCGCTCTCGCGTCTGAAACAGTTGGTTGCCGGCAAGAAGACGCGCGAAGACCATCCACAGGTGATGAACGCAGCTGTTCGCCTGTACGCCGATGCCGCCAATGCAAAGACCAAGAAGGAGAATGGTTTCGACCTGACCGACTACGATGAGCGTTGCCTTGCGTTCGCAAAAGACTACTCGCGTGAGATTTTGGCGATTGATGTGAACATCAACACCACGCAGATGTTGGATGTGGCATGGACGCTCTTTGCGAAGTACTTCAAGCCCGAAGAGGTCAACATCAAGCAAGCAATCGTAGATAAATACTGGCCTAAAGCCTAATATATCATGGCTATTACCTATCAATTTAATAAAACATCCTTGCAAGCGCTTGAGAAGAACCTCAAGATGCGGCAACGCACGCTCCCTACGCTGCAAAACAAAGAGTCGGCACTTCGGCTCGAGGTGAAGAAGGCGAAGAAGGAGATAGAGGAACTGGATGCGGAGGTGAACCGCCGTATCAAGGACTACGACCAGATGCTTGCCTTGTGGGGAGAGTTTGACACCAGCCTCATCCACGTGGATGACGTGCGTATGTCCGTCAAGAAGATTGCGGGCGTGCGTATCCCCGTGCTGGACGAGGTGGTCTATTCTACCAAGGAATTCAGTTTGTTCTCCTCTCCCAAATGGTTTGCCGACGGCTTTGAGCAACTTAAGGCGATAGCCGATGTGGGTATTCGGCAGGAGTTCGTGCGCCGCAAGGTGGATTTGCTGGACTATGCCCGCAAGAAGACCACACAGAAGGTGAACCTGTTTGAGAAGGTGCAGATACCCGGCTACCAAGACGCTATCCGCAAGATTAAGCGCTTCATGGAAGACGAGGAGAACCTGAGCAAGTCGAGCCAGAAAATCGTGAAGTCCAAACGTGAGGCAGAGGCGCGAGCCGCTGAGGAGCAAGCAAGAAAGGAGGCTGCCGTATGATTACCCAAATGAAGAAATATACGTTCCTTGTGTTCCATCGTGATTACGAGGCGTTCTTGGAGCAGTTGCGCTCGCTGGGCGTGGTGCATATCACGGAGAAAGCCTCCGGCATGGCAGAGGATGCCACGCTGCAAGCCCTCTTGCAGAAGGCAGACCACCTGCGCAAGACCATTGCACAAGGGGCTCCCGACCAACTCTTGCAAGAGAAAGCCAACCTCGAGAGCCGTATTGCGGCTACCGAGAAAGAGGCAAAGACGATGGCTGTGTGGGGCGATTTCTCGGCTGCACGCATAGAGCAACTGCAACAAGCAGGCTATTCGCTGCGTTTCTTCGTCTGCCCGCAGAAGAAGTTTGAGGCAGAGTGGGGGACGGAAGTGGCTGTCGAGAAAGGGCAGGTGTACTTCGTGGTAGTCGGCAAGACGGGCGCGGAGACGCCGCTGCCGGAGGAGATGGAGGCACATGCCACCGAACTCACGCTTGGCAAGAAGTCGTCTGCCGACTTGCTCAAAGACGTGGAGGGACTGAGAGGACTCTTGGCGGCGCAGAACGCACGTATCGAGTTGTGGAAGAAAGAACAGTTGCCCGCGGTGGAGCAGGAGTATCAAGACACGTTGCAGCAGATTGATTGGCAGCGCGTTACGCTCAATACCGACACCGTGGCAGAAGGTGCACTGAAAGTGGTGGAAGGCTTCTGCCCGATAGACCAGACAGCCGCGCTGGATAGCATGCTCCAAGAGCAGCATATCTACTTCCAAGCGGAAGACCCGACGACGGAGGACAACACGCCCATCAAACTGCGCAACAACTGGTTCACGCGTATGTTCGAGTGCTTCACGGGTATGTACGGTATGCCGACCTACGGCGAGTTTGACCCCACGCCTATCTTGGCGCCGTTCTACCTTTTGTTCTTCGCGATGTGTATGGGCGACGCAGGCTATGGACTGGTGCTGATTCTCTTCGGCTTGCTGGTGCACTACAAGAAGGTGAATATCAGCATGTTCGAGGGCTTAGGACCTATCATCACCACGCTGGGCGTAGGTACGGCGGTCGTGGGACTTTTCCTCGGTACGTTTTTCGGTATGCCTTTGGCGGACGCTGCATGGTATCCCGAGGCAATGAAGAAGGTGATAGTGCAAGGAACGGTGATGGGCTACGATGCGCAGATGGTGCTGGCTATCTGTATCGGTGTGTTCCACATCTGCTTGGCGATGGTGGTGAAGGCGATTTGCTACACCAAACGCTTCGGCTTCAAGGAGAATATCTCCACGTGGGGATGGCTGTTGCTGATAGTGGGCGGCTTGTCGGCATTGATATTGCTGATGCTGTTCAACGCTCCCGCGGAGGTAACCAAATGGACGCTGATTGCCATCGCGGGCGTGAGTGCGCTGGGCATCTATATCTTCAACAAGCCCGGTCGCAACCCGCTGCTGAATATCGGCGCAGGCTTGTGGGACACCTACAACATGGCTACCGGACTGCTGGGCGATGTGCTGTCGTATGTGCGTCTCTACGCGCTGGGACTTGCCGGCGGTATGTTGGGCGGTGCATTCAACAACCTCGGTCTGATGGTGCTGGGCGATAACCCCACATGGCAGTGGTTACCGTTTGTGCTGATTCTGCTCCTCGGGCACGTGCTGAATATCGCGATGGCTGCACTGGGTGCTTTCGTGCACCCCTTGCGTCTGACCTTTGTGGAGTACTTCAAGAACTCCGGCTACGAAGGGAAAGGTATTGCTTATCAACCGTTTAAGAAATAATAGAACAAAAAGTACGTAAACAACGTAAACAACGAAAACTACGTGAAACTAATTAAATAATCAATTATCATTATGGAATTTTTAGGTTTTTTGGGTTGGGCGCTGATGCTCGGCCTCGCAGGTATCGGTTCGGCTTACGGAACCACTATTGCTGCTAATGCAGCAGAAGGCGCTTTGAAGAAGAACAAAGAGAAATCGTCTTCGTACATGATTCTCTCGGCACTTCCCGCAACGCAGGGTTTGTATGGCTTCGTGGCTTTCCTGATGTGGGACAAGGCGGCTATCGCTGCTAACCCTGCGCTGTATTTCGGTGTGGGTCTGGCGGTAGGTCTGGTTTGCCTCTTCTCGGCTATTCGTCAGGGTATGGTTTGCGCAAACGGTATCGCAGGTATCGCTGCCGGTCATGACGTACAGACCAACACGATGATTTACGCCGCTTTCCCTGAGTTCTATGCTATTCTTGCCCTTGTAGGCGCACTGATGGCATAAATTTGGTATATATTCCAAATGCTTCTTTACATTCAAGAGATCATCAGATATAGTGTCTGGTGGTCTTTTGTATGTAAAAACACGGAGATTATTTGTCCATGTCAAAAAAAAGTTGTACCTTTGCGGTCGATTTGGAGATATTTCCAACAAAAAGAATAATTGAAAAAGGTATAATTGTAAAATTGTCGAATAGATGAATGCATTTGTATTTCCCGGACAGGGATCGCAGTTCACAGGTATGTGCAAAGACCTGTATGACGCGCACAAAGAGGCACGCGAGATGTGTGAGAAAGCCAATGAGATACTCGGTTTTCGTATAACGGATATTATGTTTGAAGGCACAGCCGAAGACCTCAAACGCACCGATGTAACGCAGCCGGCTGTTTTTCTCCATTCGGTGATAGCCGCACGGCTACTGACTACGCTGACGCCGAATATGGTGGCAGGGCACAGTTTGGGCGAGTTCTCCGCGTTGGTGGCCTGCGGGGCGTTGCGTTTTGAGGATGCACTGGTCTTGGTGAGCAAGCGTGCGCAGGCTATGCAACGCGCATGCGAGGTGCAGCCAGGGACGATGGCGGCAGTGTTGGGACTGCCGGACGATAAGGTGGACGAACTATGTCAGACACAGAGCGGCGGCAAGGTAGTGGCTGCCAATTTCAACTGCCCCGGGCAGGTGGTTATCTCGGGTGCCGTGGAAGAGGTGGAGAAGATGTGCGTAGTGATGAAAGAGAACGGGGCAAAACGTGCGTTGCGGTTACCTGTGGGTGGTGCATTCCACTCTCCGCTGATGCAACCTGCTGCTGAAGAGTTGCACGATGCCATTGTCAAGACGGAGTTTCACCACCCGTTCTGCCCGATTTATCAAAACGTAAACGCTTATCCGCAGACAGAGCCTGAGCAGATTCGGGAGAACCTGTTGCTGCAACTGACCTCTTCCGTCCGATGGACGCAGACGGTGCGCAACATGATTGTGGATGGTGCTACGCATTTCTACGAGTTTGGTCCCGGCGATGTGCTGAAAGGACTGATTCATAAGATTTCCCCTGATACTTTTACAGAATAGTATGTTGCTTGGAATAAGGGTCATATTTTGGGGGAAAAGCGAAAAAGTCAAACTTGGTATGCACTTAGTGCGATGCGAGTGTGTTTTAATGGTATTTACAACTATAATCGTGAATATGCAAGTAATTTCGCACTTTTTTTATTTTTTTCGTTATTTTTCGTAGTTTTAGGGTGAAATAGTGCACTCAAATACATGCAAAGCGTATTTTCGCAGTGGCTGACACGTTTGTGTCAGTGGTCATATAATAATCAAGGGGAATGACCCCTTTTTCAGTGAAAAAGGGCAAAAAAAGAGTGGGGCAGGGTGCTCCACTCAATTTAATTTTGAACACTTTGTTAAACTTTAGTGCTTGCGTTTAGTTATTTGCCAAATATACCAAAATATAAAAGATACAAAGGCAATAATTAAGATAAGAGTAAACCAAAAGACCATATTAAAATTTTTTCTGCAAAGGTAAGGCTTTTTTTTGAAATACACAACTATCTTTTAGTAGCAAATGGAAGAAAACCAAAAAGTTCTTCTGTAAGATAAGACCACATCGCTACACAGCCGCCACTTGCTTGATTTGAAATAGCAGCTGCATTCTCAATACGCTCCGATTTGTCTGCTTGATTATGAGTAATAGTTGCGTTATCACCTGTAATATTACGCTGAAACTCTAAAATATCGAGTTCAAGCCTACGAGAGTTAGAACGTTGAAACTTTGCGTCTGCAGACATAAATTCCGAAACTTCTTGCGCTAATCTTTCATATTCTTTAGCATATTGTTTAACTTGAGAATCAGTCAATTGCTTTTTAGAAAGTTCAGTCTCTACTTGAGATTGTGTTAATTTAGTTGACGCTTTTACTTGCAAAATCTGTGCCGCAGTTAATTTTGTTTGCTGAGTTATTAGAGCAGCTTGATGAAGATTAAGGTCATATTTCGATAATTCTGTTTGCAATTCAGCATACTTAAGTTCAGTATCGGAAAAAAGATTACGTATAGTAGCAGTTGATACCTCATTATCTTTAGCAATTTTGCAAATCTGCGCATCCTGCAAATCTCTTACTTTAGCGTTATTAAGTTGCTCCTCGGCGAACTTTTGGCGTTCGAGTTCCATAGTCTCATCAAATTGCCGCTTTTGCTCCTTTAATTGCATGAAACCTTGAATAGCATTAGAAACACCCGTTAAATCAATCTGCGGGGCTTGTACTTGCGGGACTTGTGATTGTCCTGCTTGTGCTTGAGATACATTGACGGGCGCGGGAGTATAACCGCCAGCACCATTGATTGCACCAAGAGCACCTGCCTTTGACATACCAGCAGCACGCAAACGGCTTACTTGTGATGTAGCGGAATCATATACACGTTGCTTTTCACTTTCAGCGGCAGCCGCCGCATTTTGTTCACGAACCATTGCAGCATTGGCAGCATTAGTCTCACGTACTGCCTGCAAATTTGATTCGTTTGTTTCTCTCTGCATGGCAATATTTTTTTTATTAGCCTCACGCTGATACTTTATTTGCATAGCATTAGAACCAATGTTAAATATTCCACTTATAAGACTACTTAATAATCCCATATTTTTTAACTTTTAAGGATACTACATTTCATTTCGTACAAGAATAGAAAACGCCGCCGCTAATTTACCTACTGCCATGCAAGCCCTTTTTGCGGGGGCTTGCATAGCGGTCGGCGGCTACTGCTGAATGTTCGGATCAGACACTCATACCACATACGGGC
This sequence comes from Paludibacteraceae bacterium, assembly GCA_051870915.1. Taxonomy (GTDB): domain Bacteria; phylum Bacteroidota; class Bacteroidia; order Bacteroidales; family Paludibacteraceae; genus Colicola. The sequence goes on along the minus strand of JBJECI010000128.1, from coordinate 17,821 downwards.
AAAGCACGAGAACATGCAACGCTATGGTGAATATCATAACGGAACTGGTCTTGGCTCGGGTCATCAACAACAAACATATCCAAAGCAGGGTGGCAATGTACAAAACGATAATTCAACTTCGGGCGGGAATTTTCGTCATACATGTTATAAGTACGGGAGAAAGTGTACATATCTTGCGATGACTTTAATTCGCCGTGCTCCTCATCCTGCTTACACTTATAATCATAATAGCGACCTTGGTAACCAAATACTTGTGCATCTATATTTGTTTTAGTATCAAGCGTAGCAATCTCATTCAAATAAACTGCATCCATACCAATTTGGGCAAACTCGGGGAAAGCAAAGTCAAAGATACTTAACTTGCTGATAAAACGAGGTACACCGCCAGAATAAGACTGCTCAGGAAGAACCGACATTAGAGATAGCAAAATACCATTCTCGGGACTATAAAAATCAAAGCCATTACCTTGGTCATAAGCACTTGCAAAACCTGCTTTATCACCTGCAATACTCTCCGAAGTAGTTGTATTATTCAAGATTGTATCTATCTTAACCAATTGAACCGAAGACGTAACAAACTCGGGCAACTGAATACGCTCATTTTTAATCTTAACACCCCAATGGGTGAAAAGAGCGTCTTGAATACGATTACCATAGATAAGGGCTTTTTGTATCCATTTTTCAGTACGTCCAGCACGGCGCAGGGTGTCAAGACTGAAACCATACTTAAGATAAGTTCCGCCGCTTTTCGTAGAGTGCATAGCGTCAATAAAACGGGTAGGCAGGTCAATTTGAGTGCCGTCAGAGAGTTTGAAACTTGTCTTATCCAAGTCCAAAATATCTTCCTTGGAATCATTAGGAAATACATATGATGTACGATAACCGCTCAAACTATTACTAATAGGTACAACCATATTACCCGTACCTGTATTTGCAAGCGCAGTTGTAAACGTATCTTTCGACCAGCAACGCAAACGAGGTACAAGCAAGTGTAATAGTTCATCATCACTAATAGTAGATAACGTACAAGGCTCGGGGGAGGCTGTCTCTAATAGTTGGTCGCGGTAATTGTTCCACCATATAGCGTACAACGCACGCAAAGGTAATACACTCATAGGAGCAGAATTAAATTCAAAACCTTGGGAAGTTACAATTTGAATAGGTGTAATTTGTACGGGAACACTTATACTATTGGACGAAACTTGCGTTTGGTCTTCATCTAAATACTCTATAACTGGGTGACATTTATAGTTAAGATAACGAACAAAATTATAGTAACAATCAACGGGGGATAAACAACGATAACTTAGATAGTCCAAGTTAGAACCAAGACCGCACAAGGGACTTATCATATCATAAAGGAATTGATATAGTCTTACCGCAAACTCTGAAGGAATGTAATATGAGTTATCTTTAATACTTGGATAAATCTTGGAATCAAAGTCATTAAATAAAGGCTTATTTGTATCATTATACATCAAAGGTCCTTCAAGATAACCATCCAAAGAAGGTACTTGCGGGGTATAATTAAAGGCATCAGTACTATAGCGGAAAAGGTATGCATAATGATCGACATAATAACCATTTATAAGAGAATCCAATAAAACTTTGTTAGAATCACTTATCCTATCTTTATCTATATAAAATCCTTGTGTTTTATAGTCATTAAGATAGGTCAAATAATCATCAATAACATTTATCGAATAATCAAATAAATCGTCCAATTCATCAACACTGGGACTTTGTAAACTTGATTTAATTGATTCTACAAATTTAATCAAATGGTCAATACTTATTACCGTATTATGCATAGGAGTAGGTGTAGAATCAATATCAATTGTATTACTATGATACATTAAATTTACACCTGTAAGGAAAACTAAAGGATTATTCCCAAAAACACGATAACAAGCGCGCCCGATACATTGAAGTAGACTAATACTCGGGACTTTACTTGTATCGGACAAGTCTTGTCCTTTAGTAATAAAGTTATCCCAGCCGTCCCAAAGGATATGATTAGGGCAGTACCACGTTTCTGACTTAAGACGCATGTTAGCGAGGATAGGAACAGCCAAAGGCTCAAACTGCATAGCAATTTGCGAACTACCTTTGATACTATCACCGGGGAGCGTTTCCATACAACGGATAGGAATAATCCTACCAATCTTTCCCGTACCTTTATTGTTATACGAGAGGTCAAAACCGGAGCGGGGAATTTGCTCAAGGTTAATTTGGTCAAGCATTTGACCTTTACTTTTCAAAGCATCCATAATTAAAATAGGGGATAATTAGTGTTAATAAATGAAAGACTTAAATTGTCAACTTTACCACTTTGCTCAATAGTGGTTTCTTGGGTTTGACCATTTTGCTCCTGCTTCACTGTGATTTTTTGAGTGGTAGAACAAGAGCAGAGTAGGGAACTCATAACTGCCAAAGCAGTCCAAACAAATCGTGTGCCTGTACGGCTTACGCGGACTTTACGCCCACTTTTACATTTAGACATAATAAATAAAAATTAAGGGTTAATAATTGAAAGATTAAATTTAACAATGTTGTGTAATAATTGACGAAATATGTAGAAAAATTGATTTTAATTATCCTTACCTTGTAGATAAGTTTGATATTCGGGCATTGACTGAATAACATCGTAAGCAGTCTTAACATCTCCATTTCTACGTTGTTGCTCCGAGTATATCTCAAACGGGTCGGCACGCATGCTATCAATGGCAGTTACCATCTCGGGCGTGGTAGCGGAATTAAAAGAATAGTTTACAGAAGGCTGAGGGATAGGTTGACCAAGCATTGACGCTACTGCCAACTCCGTACCACTCATAGCAAGAGTAGGGTCGGTGACTGATTCACTCGGATTAAACACACAGCATTTGCGGGGAACGTGTTTTTTACCAAGCATTAGCATAGTACGATAAGAAAGACGTAACATTTTAGAATAAAGTTTTAGTGTTATAGTATTTTATTTGTTTATCGGCAATATAAGAAAGTAACTGCTTTTCCAAATTCTTGCGGGCACTCTCAAACGCAGCGGGGTCGCCGTCAAATTCACTCTCTATATATGCACGCAACTTGTCTTCGTTGATTTCACGCTGCACATCGAAAGGGGCGACGAACTTTAACAGAGAACGGAAAGAACTATCCATTTTACATAAAATAGACGGCAGACTTTCGTTTCCTACTACCTCAAAGGTTTTAGTGTGAGGGTCAAAGCAATAGCGGTCAAAATATGTGCCGTTATAGACCAAGTAGTGGTGGTTGTCTTTGTCATAGATAGTAAACTCATTAAGAGGGTAGGAATCTACTTCGCCTGTTTCTCTATCTGCAATCTCAATACGTCCAAGCGAGAGAGAAGAACGGAAAGGCATTTCACCGCTCGGGAGAAAGTTCGTGATAGTGCAAGCAGTACCTTGTAACTTGCGGCAAAAGGTTTCCAAAGTCGGAAGAGTAGCAGACGTAGTCTTAGGAGAAGAGAACGTAGCCTCGTCTTTATCCTGCCGAACACTTGTCGGAACATAAGGGCAAACGACCGATTTGGCTTTTCGGAGGAAATAGGAGGGAAAGACAAGGTTTTTATCAAGGACGCCAAAGAGACGCAAATCTCCTCTCTGAAATCGTTCCTTGTTTTTCTCAAAGTATCGACCGCCAATAGTGTGCGAGCGACTGCATAACATAAACGGCTTGAAACGACTAACATACTGCGGACTAAGTTTGTGAACAAAGCCAGCAGGCGCAAGAGAATCGGCACGTCTAAAGCCTGGTAACCAAACTGCTTGGAGCAAAAAATTTTCTTTAGTTTCTTCATTTTCATAATATATTAAATTGTTAATTGCATTATCTCTATAAAGGTGCTCCTCATAGGTGGGCAACTTACTGAAATCAAAGTCTTTTTTCTGCAAATACTTACATACATACTTAAAGGATTGACCGACCTTGCTGGAAGACATAGTGCCATTTTTAACCAAGTCGTTAAAGTCTATCATTCCAATGCTTTTGCCACCGAGTGCCCAAGCATTTTGCAACATATCAAGCGTTATCTCCTCATCACACCATAGTATAGCGTGGTAATGTGGACGACCATACTTGTGCCCGTATTCGCCTACAATAAAGTAGGATAGAGAGGGTAGGTTATTATATCGGCGCAAACGCTTAATAAACTTTTGGATAGTCGGCTTGTCAAGAGTAATCGGAGTAAGTTGGAACTTGTGGTGTACGTTTATATCCGTAAACTCTGCATGATGAGCACGCATAACCTCATCGGGGGCATCATCGGCAATAGTCAGAGTAACAAAATAGGTATTTTTATAGGTAACAGACTGCAAACGCATCCGAGTAGTCCACTCGTTTATCTTACTGATTCTGCAATGATAGCAATTTCCACACGGAACGTCACGCAACACCTTTTGTTGCTGCGTTACATCGAATATCTGCAAACGTTGTGGGCGAAAACAATGCCCGTAAATATATTTTTCGTCAAGCTTCATCGGTTTTATATTGTATGTAGTTTATTGTTAATTGTTCGTTCATATCCTTACGGACTATTAGCATGCAGGCACATTCCTTATCTGCTACTTGGATATTACGGAAAAAGGAACTACCAACCAAAGAAGATAAGCGCATAAAACGCCAAAGAAGATAACCCAACGGGGGTAACATACGATAAGCATAGTCCTCAATATCGGGGGTATCCGATAAGCGAACACGTAATTTTCTACGAACTTCTTGCATAATACAATTTTTTTTACTAACTTTGCAGCCGTTTTTGATGATTAGTATTTCGTTTTCAAGTGTGAAATCGAATTTGCATGCAAAGATAATACTTTAATCGTGATTATGTAAAATAATCATAAAATATAAACTTAACTATAAATAATTTTATTCCCTTTTTTTTTCACCTTATGCTCATTGACTATTTAGACAACGAACAAAACACACAAAGCACCAAGCGAGTCGTTTCCATCATCCAAGGAAACGACAGCACTTCCATTGCACTCAACGATGGCGATGTCTTAGACGTTTTGCCTCTGCGTAACCGCGTCCTCTTCCCGGGCGTGATGATGCCCGTTGCCGTCGGGCGCCCCAAATCGCTGAAACTGGTAACGAACGCCTACAACAAAGAGCAACTCGTCGCCGTCTGCTGCCAAAAAGAAAAAGACACCCAAGAGCCCAAAGAAAGCGACCTCTATACGCTGGGGACTGCCGCGCGCGTAATGCAAATCATTGAAATACAGAGCGGCACGAAGATGGTCATCTTGGAAGGCATAGAACGCATCCAAGTGGATGAGTTCACGCCCTCGCGCAATGGTCTGAAAGCGCGAATACACCGCATTCCCGAGGAGTTCCCCCGCAAAGGCGACAAGGAGTTCTTGGCAATTGTCAGCAACATCAAAGACCAAGCGATTCAGTTGCTGCAAAAAGCCAATAATATCCCTCCAGAGGCAAGTCTCACGCTCAAGAGCATCGACAACCCGCCTACCCTCGTCAATTACATCTGCACGAACTTTGAATTTAAGATTGAAGACAAGCAGAAACTGCTTCAATATCAGTCTATTAGCGAGCGCTCTTTCCGCTTGCTCGAACTGCTGAACAAAGAGGTGCAGGTGCTTCAAATGAAGGCAGACATACAGTCGAAGACCGAGGAGGAGATGACCAAGCAGCAACGCGAGTTCTATCTCCACCAGCAGATGGAGACCATCCAAAAAGAGTTGGGAGAGACCGGTGCGGAGCGTGCCAAAGAGATGCGCGAACGTGCCGCGCAGAAGAAGTGGTCGGCTGCCGTGCAAGAGGTCTTCGACAAAGAATTGCGCAAAATGGAGCGCATTCCTACCCACTCGCCCGAATACACCACCCAAGAGAACTATCTCGACACACTGTTAGACCTTCCGTGGGGAGAATATACGGCTGATAACTTCGACCTAAAGAACGCGCAAGCCGTGCTTGACCACGACCATTACGGCATGGAGAAAGTGAAAGAGCGCGTGGTAGAATACCTTGCCGTGCAACGACAATTGCAACAAATGCAACCTGCGAAGAATGGCGAAACAATGCAAAACACCCCTATTCTCTGCTTATACGGACCTCCGGGTGTCGGAAAAACCAGTCTCGGAAAGTCCATTGCTACGGCGCTCGGCAGGAAGTATGCGCGTATTTCCTTGGGCGGTTTGCATGACGAGGCGGAAATTCGCGGACACAGGCGCACCTATATCGGAGCCATGCCCGGCAGAATCATACAATCTCTGCGAAAAGTAGGCACTTCGAACCCCGTTTTCGTCTTGGATGAGATAGACAAGATTGGTGCTAACACCCATGCCGGAGACCCTACTGCCGCGCTTCTGGAGGTGCTGGACCCCGAGCAGAACAGCACTTTCCACGACAACTTCCTCGACATCAACTACGACCTCAGCCACGTGCTCTTCATCGCTACGGCTAACAGTCTCGACTCCATCCCGCGTCCCCTACTCGACCGAATGGAACTCATAGAGATGACAGGCTACTTGCAGGAAGAAAAGGAAGAGATTGCCAAGCGGCACCTTATCCCCAACGAGTTGGCAAAGCACGGTATCAAACCCGCGCAACTTAAGTTCCGCAAGGAGATTATCGGGCATATCATTGACGACTACACACGCGAGTCCGGCGTACGGTCGCTGGACAGAAAGATTGCCGCTATCTGCCGCAAAGTGGACACGAAGTTAGCATTAGAGCAGGAATATAACACCACCATCACCCGCGAGGATTTGATAGAATACCTCGGGCAACCGCGCTACAGCCGCGACTCGTGGGAAACGAACAAGTACATAGGCGTGGTAACGGGCTTAGCGTGGACGCAGGTCGGCGGCGAGATACTGTTTATCGAAGCCTCTCTCTCGCCAAGCAAGACCCCTACGCTCACGCTCACCGGCAACCTCGGCGATGTGATGAAGGAGTCCGCCACCCTCGCACTCGGCTATATCAAAGCCCACGCGCAAGAGTTTGGAATCAAGCAGAAAGACTTGGAAACCAAGTCGGTACATATCCACGTGCCGGAAGGGGCAATTCCCAAAGACGGTCCCAGCGCGGGCATCACGATGACCACCGCCTTGGTGAGTGCCTTCACCCAATGCAAAGTGCGTCCCCGCATCGCCATGACCGGAGAGATGACGCTGCGAGGAAAAGTGCTGCCAATAGGTGGAGTAAAAGAGAAGATTTTAGCGGCGAAACGCGCCGGCATAACCGACCTCGTGCTCTGCGCAGACAACCGCAAAGATGTATCCGAGATTCCCGAAATGTACCTCAAAGGGCTTACCTTCCACTATGTGCAAGATATCCAAGAAGTTATCAACTTCGCCCTTGTAAATTGTAAATTGTAAATCGTAAATCTTAATTCGTAAATCGTAATTCGTAAATAGTAAATCACTTTGATGAGATTTCATCAAATGTGCCGTCTGAATAAAACACGATAATACGTTCAATCTGTTTTGCAGCAGGCTGCTCCATGGGGGCAGTCTGTTGTTTTTTGGTGGTTACCGACTGCTGTGTTTCACGGGAGATAGCAGAGGCAGAGCTTGTCTTGGGGCTTGATGATGGCGAGGGTTCCTCTATGGGGTGTTGTGGCGAGGTGATGGTATCGCCAAAGCCCGGTATCTCCTGTTGCTTTTCTTTGGCATCGGTGTTTTCTTTTCCGCCCTCAGTGCGGTACATATTGCCTACACCTAAAATCAACCAGTCGCTACTGAGTGTCCGAAAACGATTCAACACGCGCTGCATCACGTCTAAACTGGGATTATTCCGCCCGTTCACGATATTGCTGATAGTGCCTGCCTGAATACCCACTTCAGCGGCAAACTGCTTAGCAGACATATTATTATCTGCTATCAATTTCAATAATCTTTCACGCTCATTCATAGTATTACGCCCATATTTATGTGAATTTCGGGTGCAAAGATACGAAAACTTTTTGATATTTGCAAATGTGCTTTCAAAATAAAAATTCACAAACAAGCACATACATAAATTTACTTTTGTGAAATACACAAAAGTACACATTAGTACTTATCTACACTCTCCATGTTCAAAACAATGCTGCTTGGTATATCAAGTAAAAAATATAATATATAGATTTTCAGTTATTTATAATATATGTTTTTAATAAACAAAAGAAAGTAAATACCCATAGCACTCGCCTTTTGCTAATAATAGCACATGTTTACATAAAGTAAACCTTATAATTATTGATATTCAATATATTATATTTTTAGAAACATGTTATATAAACAATTAGAACAAATTGTAGGAATTGGCATTCATAAGTGAATTGGTAGAATAGACCTTTGTTCACAAATATATACCCTACTCTATTCTTTATATGGTTTCATTTGTGAATTTGTGTTGATTTGATTTGTGAATTATTTACAAATGGTTAATATGTGTTCTGTTTCACATTTCTATGACAGTTCCTATGTCTGCAAAGAAAATTTATACCCTATTGCATAATTAAAAAAAAAAGTGTACCTTTGCAGGCAATTCACAATAATGAAACTACTGTTCCCTATACTCTCAACAATCAACTCTAAACACTCAACTCTAAACGATAAACTATAATGATGCAACTTCTCACAGCCTTTCTTCTCGGGCTATTGACGATACTCGACCCCTGTACGCTATTCACGAGCATTACCGCCATCAGTTATATTGACCGCGAGATAAACAACAAGCGGCGTGTGTTGCTGAACGGATTGATGTTCGTGTTGGGCAAGTTGGTTACCTATATGCTGTTGAGCGTCCCCTTCCTGCTGGGGGCGCAGACGGATGGCTTCCAACACGCCTTGGAGCATTACGGGGAGCCTATTTTGGCTGCTTTTATGGTCATCTGCGGTGTAGTGCTTCTTTTCACCGGGCATCATCACCACGAGCATGACCACGGGCTCAACAAGATGTTGTCGCAGTTGGACAGCCGCTTCACAGGCTTGTGGTCGTTTATGCTGGGTATCTTCTTTGCGATTGCGTTTTGTCCACACCGTTTGGTGTATTTCGTTACCATGATAGATATGGCGGTAACGCTGCCTATTGCATGGTCGTGGCTCATGCCGTTTGTGTTTGCGTTGGGGACAGGGTTGCCGGTGATTGTGATAGCGTGGATAATCTGCTATAGTGCGGTCAGCATTGGCAATCTGACGAATCGGCTGAGTACGTTTGAGAAGTGGTTTCGATATATCTGTGCGGCGTTGTTTATCGGCTTGGGTATCTATATGGGTATTCACGCGTTCTCCGAGCACGAACACCACGAGCATGCTTACCGCGGTTTTCAAGCACCTGTTACCTATGCCCTCAAAGAGCAATCTGCTCTACATTCTTAATTCTACATTCTTAATTATATAATGAGTGCACCCTATTTCCGTTTTAAGCAGTTCACCGTCCGGCATGACCGCTGTGCGATGAAAGTGGGAACGGATGGTGTACTTTTGGGTGCATGGGCAGGCACATCGGAATCATCCGAAGAAGCAAGCCAACCCGCCATGACTTCCTCCATAGAACGCATCTTGGATGTCGGCACCGGCAGCGGATTGGTCGCCTTGATGTTGGCGCAGCGTTTCCCCAATGCTTTAATAGACGGAATAGATATTGACTCATCGGCTGTTCTCCAAGCCCAAGATAATTTCTCTGCATCCCCATTTAGCACTCGCCTACGCGCCTACTCTTCTCCCTTGCAAGACTGGCAACCCCAAGAGAAATACGACCTGATTGTTTCCAATCCGCCGTATTTCTCTAATAGTTTATTGTGTCCCGATAATGCACGAACAAATGCTCGGCATGACAATACGCTATCCTTCGCAGAGTTATTTGAGCATTCCGATAGATTATTATCACCATGCGGCACGCTGGCTTTGGTGCTTCCTGCGGACGCAGAAAAGGAGATTTTGGCACTATCAAGGCTCCATCATTTGTATTGCGTGCGCCTATGCCGTGTGCATACCACCGCCGCCAAACCCGCCAAAAGAATCTTGATTGCATTCTCTCGTCAAGCAAAGGCATGCCCCCTCACGCCGGAAACCCTTTGTCTCTCGGAAAACGGACTACCCCGTTCAACCGCCTACTCCGCCCTCACCCAAGAATTCTATTTGTAAGCAATTGGCAGGATTACAATAGATGTTTCACAACATTTTTTCGCCCTTTTGCTTGCATATTTCTCTAAAAAGCAGTACCTTTGCACCGCAGTTGATAACCGGGGAGTACATATTTTATTAGAAGCGTTATAAGCCGAACTTGATTCTCTGGAACTTCGACACTTTCAGGAATTATTATCAATCAAGCACAAGCCTATGCGCTCACGCCGTAAGGCGTGGGCTTTTGTGCATACATTTGGTTGATAATAGGTAGTCGAAGACCTCAGAGAATCAGATGAAGCGAAACGAAAGTTCACGCTTTTTTTGTGCTATATAGTAACATTACTATACATCAAACTAACATTATTAACCAAACAAAAAATCATTATGAAGAAGTTCTTCTCTATGCTTTTGCTTGCCACAGGCACTCTAATTAGGAGTACACACACAAAGTAAACAGGCTGCCGACTTTTGTACGGCAGCCTGTTTATTTGTAATGTATAACGATTTTGTACAAGCGATACAAAGTCGTTTTTTTATTCTCGCTTTTCAGCCATTACTTCGCGTAGTTGATAGCGCGGGTCTCGCGGATGACGGTTACTTTCACTTGACCCGGGTAGGTCATCTCGTCTTGGATACGCTTTGCCAAGTCAAACGACAGCAACTCCGTATCCTTGTCGCTAATCTTGTCTGCCCCCACTATCACACGCAGTTCTCGACCGGCTTGCAACGCGTAAGTCTTGATAACCCCGGGGAAGGACATCGCCATGTTCTCCAAGTCATTCAGACGCTTCACGTAACTCTCCACAATCTCGCGGCGAGCACCCGGGCGTGCACCGGAGATAGCATCGCAGGCTTGCACAATGGGCGCAATCAGCGTCTTCATCTCACACTCGTCGTGGTGTGCACCCACCGCATTGCAGATATCGGGTTTCTCGCCGAACTTCTCGCAGAGTTTCATACCGAGTTCTGCGTGCGGCAGTTCCACATCCTCGTCTGCCACTTTACCTATATCGTGCAGCAGACCGGCGCGTTTCGCCGCCTTGGTGTTCAGTCCCAACTCGCCTGCCATCGCAGCGCACAAGTTAGCCGTCTCGCGAGCGTGCTGCAAGAGGTTCTGACCATACGAAGAACGGTATTTCATCTTGCCCACCAAGCGCACCAACTCGGGGTGCAGACCATGGATACCAAGGTCAATAGTGGTACGCTTGCCCGTCTCGATAATCTCGTCCTCCACTTGCTTCGTTACCTTCGCTACCACCTCCTCAATACGTGCGGGGTGGATACGTCCGTCTTGCACCAGTTGATGTAGCGAAAGGCGTGCTATCTCGCGGCGAACGGGGTCGAATGCCGATAGCGTAATGGCTTCGGGGGTATCATCCACAATAATCTCCACACCCGTGGCTGCTTCCAATGCGCGGATATTACGACCCTCTCGACCAATGATACGACCTTTCACCTCATCGTTGTCGATATGGAATACCGACACGGTGTTCTCCGCTGCTGTCTCGCTTGCCACACGCTGAATGGTCTGTATCACAATGCGTTTTGCCTCTTTGTTGGCGTTCAGGCGTGCATCGTCCATTATCTCGTTGATATAGGACATCGCAGCCGTCTTCGCCTCATCCTTCAGCGATTCGATAAGTTGCGCTTTGGCTTCCTCGGCAGACATACCGGACATCTTCTCCAACTGTTGTTCTGCCTGGCGTTGCAGTTTCTCTACCTCCTGAGTCTTGAACTCCAAGGCTTTCTGCTGTTGCTCCACCTGCTGCTCTTTTTGCTGCATACGCTGGTTGAAGTCGTTCTGCGCACGTTGGATTTCGCCTTGACGCTGGTTGAGTTGTTGCTCGCGTTGTTGCAAGCGTTGGTCGAGTTGCTGGCGTTTCTTCTCCTGCTCCCGAACCATGTTCTCGTGTTCTAACTTGAGGGCAATGAATTTCTCCTTCGCCTCGATAATTTTGTTTTTCTTCAGCACTTCGGCTTCTTCTGCCGCCTTCTTCATAAGATTTGCGCCGGTCAAACGGAATATCAGGTAGCAAATCACTGCTCCTAACACCGCGCATCCTATAGCAATCAAGACACAGATAAGTGGTGTGATCTCTAATAATAGCATAGTATTGTTAATTTATGATTAGTTGTTATTTACGTGCTTATTTGACAATGCCCTCGTTATTCTCCTTTTGAAGGCAATTCTCAATCAGTTGATTGAGCACTTCTAATTTCTCATGGATAGGTTTTAGGCTTTTCTCCCTTGCATCGGCATGCAGATTCACAGCCAACTCCAGTGCCACGTACAACCACAATTGTTCCGCGGAGGCTTTGAGCATACGCCGTTGATAATACTGATACCGTTCGTTGAGGGTAACCGCCGCATTTCGGTAGAGCGGCTCCGCCTCACGCGGAATATCCAGCGACACATTGTGCGCACCGATTTGAAGGTTAATATGTTGCTTAGCCGGAAGCAAGGTCGTGGTTAGTGGTCAGTGGTTAGTGGTCAGTGGTTAGGTTTTCTTTTGCCAATGCCGCGATGGCTTTGTCAATCTGTGCGATGATATAACTCAGCCGCCTATATGCGTTTTCTCTGGTGGCGGCATCGCCGCCAATGGCGTTTGCTGTACTCAAAAGCCGACATTGTTTTTGTAATTCTTGCAGTTCGCTATGACTGCGAATTATCTCTTGTCGTTGTTCTTGCAAGTCTTCGCGTAGTAGAGCATTCTCCTTTTGAAGCATCTGATAACGCTCCAAAAGGATATGTATATTCTGCTCTAATTGCTCTACCGCTGTCATAATTTAGAAAGAGTATCCGATACCCAGACCGATAACGGACTTAAACTGTACGCGCTCTGCCTTGCCCAGCGAGGTGCCGTCCTTGTCAAACTTCTCAATGAGCGTACCGTTATAGTACTTGAGCGAAGTATTGAGCGACACTTGCAAGCACTTCAAGAATTGGTATGAAATAGCGAAATCCCAATCCACATCAAAGTTTCCGAAACGGCGGTTGTTGTCAAGGTAGCCGATATGGGTCATGTTGTCGAAGTTTTGAGTACCATCGCCCAAATTCTTGTACAACTTACCATTTTCATCCTGATACACATCTACTTTATTCCAACTATACGGAGTGAACAAACCCACCGAAGTGATGATTTTCAAGTCTTTGTAGGTGTAGTTAATGCTACCTTTCAGCGAGAGACCCAACTCTGCACGCAGATTCCTGTCATATGCTTTTCCGATTTCTCCGGTCTGCTCATCTACCACCGTATAGTGCCAAACGGCATATTTCTCTTTCAGTTCCTGCTCCAATCCATTAGGATAGACCATTGAACCATCGGGATAGGTAATAGTTCTGGACTTATCATCCAATTTCCCGCCTACATAAGCCGTCGTGAGACGTCCTGCTACCGGCGAAAGATAAATGGAGAAGATGTCATTCGGCTTCCAGTCAATACCGACAGCAATATCCGTGTACGAAGGTGCTAACCATTTAGAGATAATCGGGTCAAAAAGTTCCGTTCCATCGTATGCACGACCATAAGCGAATTGGCTCTGGAAACCTGCGGAAACGGTCAGATACCATGTCTTGTGAAACTCCCAACCAAACTTGGTGTTGAAGTTGATTTTATCGCTCGTCTTTTGCAGCGCATCATACTCTTGGTCTATCCACGACAAACCGTACTCCATATCAAGGTTGGTCTCCCATGCCATGCTGTTCTCATGATAGAGCAGACGCAACTTGGTGGATGCCACGCCATTGACGTTGTTGTTACCGCCGGCTGCCCAGTTCCACATACCCGTTGCGGCAGCATTCAGCCCCACGGTACCATTAAATTTCCAAGGATTTTCCTTTGTTTCTGCCTCTTGTGCACTCACTGCACAAACAGCAGCCAATCCGAGGATAAGTGTAAATAGTTTCTTCATTTGTAATGTTTGTTAGTTAGTCTTGTTATTGTTATATGCCACGATATATCGTGGTGTTTTTTTAGTATTGTGCCGCGTCATACACTTGGTCTGCCACCTCGCTGCCTGCCAGTTTCTCTATCAGGCAGAAGGCAAAATCGCTGGACAAACCGGGACCTTTGGCGGTAATGATATTCTTTGATTCTACCACCAGTCCGCCTATGAAACTCTCGCCAAGATACTGCTCAAAGCCCGGATAGCAGGTCGCTTGCTTCCCCTCCAAGATACCGAGTTTCCCCAGCACGGACGGAGCAGCACATATCGCAGCAATCATCTTTCCCTCTTCGTTGTGTTGTTTGAGCAGGTCGCAGAGCAAATGACATTCGCCCAACTTGGTCGGTCCCCCGGGCAGGATTAGCATCTCTGCATCGGAGAAATCAATGTCCTCAATCAACCCGTCGGCTTCCACCGCGATGTTGTGTGCCCCCAACACCATCGGTTTGCCTGTTACCGACACCGTCGTAAGATGGATGTTCGCACGACGAAGTAAATCAATGGTGGTGATGGCTTCTATCTCTTCGAAGCCGTTGTCAAGAAACAAATAATTCATAATTTAATCATTTAAGATTTAACAATTTAATTGAATTTGAATGTATATGTGATTGTTCCTTTCGCTTTTGTGTTACCGTCTTCCGCCGGCGTGAACTTCGCTTGCAGGGCGGCTTTCCGTGCCAACTCTTGTGTGGTCTTGTCGCTCACTGTCCCGCCTTGCACCTGCGCATCCGTTACGTTGCCGTTCGCATCCACCCATATCGCCACTATCACTTTCCCCTCTTGCGTAAAGTTAGTATCAGGTCTCGGCAAGGATTTCACACCTCGTCCCGCCAGTGTCCACGAACTACCGCCTACGGTGCCATGCCCGGGCACGGGATTACCTTTCTGCGACCCTCCTTGCACATCCCCGCTGCCTGCTGCGCCTCCCGTCTGCTTGCCGAAGAGCGAACCCATCTGATTTGCCTTCGCAATCGCAGCATCTTCCCGCGCTTTCTGCTCTGCTGCCGCCTGCTCTTGTCGCAAGCGCTCTGCCTCCGCTTCACGGCGCAGACGCTCCTCTTCCTCGCGCTGACGAGCCAACTCCAGCGACTCCTCATCCTCCTGCGTCATCAGGTCGTTGTGGGTCGGCGTGGCAGGCTCCACGGGAGCGGTAACGGCCTGTGGTGCAACGGGCTCGGACGCGGCGGCTGACGCATACGACTGCGTCTCTGTCATCTCGCCGAACGCAATCTCTATCCCCTCGTCCTCCTCTTGCACCGGCGCGCCTATATAGACAAACCACAGGAGCAAGAACAGCAACAAGAGGAACAGCACCGTCCCTATCGCGGCAATAGTATGTGCTTGCTGTTTATTGGTCATCTTTTCGTTGCGACTACCAGTTTCATCTTGTGCTCGTTGGCAATATCCAATACGCGCACTACTTCCTTGTAAGGTATATCCTCATCGGCATGCAGGGCAATATACATCGTGGAATCCTGCTGCTGAATAGTGCTCAGATAGGCTTCCAAATCCTCTGCGGCAATCGGCTTCTGCTTCGCATTGCCTATGCCTACAAAATAGTTGCCGAGGTTGTCTATCGATACCTTCGCCACTACCTTCTTCGTGGCTTGCTTGGCACGCGCCTGCGGCAGGTTTATCTTGATATCATTAGGCGACGACATCGTGCTCGCCATCACGAAGAACAGCAATAGCAGGAAGATGAGGTCGGTCATAGACGACATCGCAAACGTGGCGGTAACTTTATTTCTGCGCTTTAACGACATGCGGACACCAATTAACAATTAAAAATTAAAAATTAACAATTAACAATCAGCACTTACGCCGGCTCGTTCAGCAGGTCCATAAACTCCAGCGTGCGCCCTTCCAGCATACGCACCACGCGGTCTATACGCGCCACGAGGAAGTTATATGCGAACATCGCCAAAATACCCACAATCAGACCGCCAATCGTGGTTACCATCGCCTGATACATACCCGTGCTCAGCGCCGACATCTCTATCACGCCGCTCGCGTTGAGCGACATGTTATAGAACGTCTGCACCATACCCAGCACCGTACCGAGGAAACCCAACATCGGAGCGCCGCCGGAGATGGTCGCCATAATCACCAGCCCCTTCTCCAACTTACTCACCTCCAAGTTTCCCACGTTCTCTATCGCCACTTGCACATCCTGCATCGGGCGACCGATACGGGTGATACCTTTCTCCACCATCCGCGCCGACGGTGTGTTCGTCTGCTTGCAGAGGTTTATCGCCGAGTCTATTTTCCCATCGTGGATATAGTCGCGAATACGGTCCATGAAACTCTTATCCTCTTTCGTGGCTTTCTTCAGCACCACCATGCGCTCAATGAAGATATACACCGCCCACGCCAGCAGGAGCGCAAGGATAATCATTATCCAGCCGCCGTACTGCGCCATGGTCCACAGGTTTATCGATTCTTCTACGGTCTGTTCTGCTACTGCCACGCTGTCCATAGCCGTAGCGATAGGTTCGTTAATTTGCAAGAGCATTTCTGTATTGTTTAATGGTTTCTTCTATTCCTAAATATAGCGCATCCGCCACCAGCGCGTGTCCGATGCTCACTTCGTCCACCCACGGGAACGCGCTCACGAAAGCATGCAGATTCCTGAGATTCAGGTCATGCCCCGCGTTCAATCCCAGCCCCTCTTTGCGGGCTAGCTCCGCGGCAGGACGATACATCTCCAATGCCTTCTCGGGGTCTTCTTCATAGAGTTCTGCGTATGGTCCGGTGTACAGCTCTACCCTATCCGCCCCTGCTTCCTTGGCATAATGCACCATCTCGGGGTCGGCATCCACGAACACGCTCACGCGAATACCTGCCGCATGAAAACGCTCCGCCAGTGCCCGCAGCCTCTCCTGATTAGCCTTCGTGTCCCATCCGTGGTTGCTCGTCAGTTGCTCCGGCGAGTCCGGCACCAGCGTTACTTGCGTTGGGCGCACCTCCGTAACCAACTGCACAAACGCATCCGTCGGGTTGCCCTCGATGTTAAACTCCGTGGTAACCAACCCCTTGAGAGCATAAACATCCGAACGGCGTATATGACGCTCGTCCGGACGCGGATGTACCGTAATGCCCTGTGCTCCAAAGCGTTCGCAATCTACGGCAAAACGCTCTACATCGGGGAGATTACCCCCGCGGGCATTACGCAATGTGGCTATTTTATTGATGTTTACACTTAGTCTCGTCATAAGGTCTTGCACTGCGAGAAGGGTATCTCACGTTTCGCGGTGCAAAGGTAGTATTTTTTTTCGACATACGCAAATTTTTTTGTAAAAACTTCTCGCGCTGCTGCAGGTCCACTTCGGTAATGGGTGCAGTACATTTGTCGTACTTTACGGTGTACTTGGTTTCGCCACGGTGTGCATAAACCAAACTCGGAGTTTTTGCCGATTTTGCTGCAGATGTCTTTCACCGGGTACTCATACGTAACTCTTGCCATAATGGTTAGTTTGAAATCTGCTGCAAAGGTACTACACAAACATGGGCATGTGTTGCTAATTGATTACCAGAAATCACAGTCCTCCGTTAATCGCCGTTATATCCTCCGTTAATTTCTGTTAATTATCCATTAGTTAGGGGGCGGGATGGTACACTCGGCACTACAACTCCCCCGCCTCTCCTAGTTTATCCCGGTTTATCGGGAAAAGGAGGGGGCAGGGGGCGGGATGGTACACTCGGCATCATGCCGCAAAGGGAATGAAGGGACAAAGTTACTTGCGGTTTATGAAGTCATAATGCGGCTGGAAGCCGAGTCCTCCTCC
>JBJECI010000127.1:0-5822 GCA_051870915.1 Paludibacteraceae bacterium | reverse complement strand
AATGTGCCTTCCACACGCAGTTCCGTAGCGGTGCAGGAGGGAGTAACCGTGAGCACAAGGTCGCGGGGTTGGTAGGTAGGGTAGGAGAAGGCGTAGAAGTACTCTTTCTCGCTGTTATAGACGATATAGTACCCACCGTCATCGGGATAAATCTCATCCGTGTTGGTGGCTACGACGCTGTTGTCGGCAATTCGATACCAGTCCGTCGGCGAGCCGTCAGCCGTAGCAAGATGTACCTCGTCGGCAAAGAGGAAGATAGTATCGGTCTTTTGGTTCACTATTTGCGTAGCGCTACCTACGCACTTCACATGGAGTGCATAGGTAGCGCTATAACAAAGGGTTAGCAGTATGCTAATAAGGATTCTTCTCATGTACGATTTATTAGGGCTGTTCGGAGTATCAGTACTGCTAAGCCCTCTTAATTCTTAATTCTAAATTCTTAATTAGAATCATTTGTTCACTTGGAAGCGTGTGTTGCCGTTTTCGATGAAGTCCACAATCTGCTTAGCGGCAGCAATACCCGCATTGATATTCGCCTCTGCGGTCTGTGCGCCCATCTTCTTCGGGGTAGCGAAATAGCGTCCCTCGAACAGCGTGCGGAACTTCATGTCGGCAGCAGGCATGATGTCGGTGATATACTTCAGGTCGGTGCGCTCCTGCATGAGTTGAATCAACTCGTCTTCGTGAATCACCTCTTTGCGTGCGGTGTTCACGAGGATACCGCCCTTCGGCATACGGTTCACAAGGTCGTGGTTGATGCTCTGCTTGGTCTCCGGCGTGGCGGGGATATGCAGGCTCACGATGTGGCAAGTGCTGTATAGTTCCTCTGCGCTGTGCAGCGGCGTTACGCCGGCAGCCGTCATCGCCTCATCGGGGCAGAAAGCGTCGTAGGCATACACGTCCATGCCGAAGCCTTGCGCAATCCGCGCCACGTTGCGCCCCACGTTGCCGAAGGCGTGAATACCCAGTTTCTTGCCCTTCAACTCGCTACCGCTGGTGCCGTTGTAGAAGTTGCGCACGGCATACACCATCATGCCTAATGCTAGTTCGGCAACGGCGTTGGAGTTTTGCCCGGGGGTGTTCATCGCTACCACGCCGTGGCTCGTGGCGGCTGCTAAGTCGATATTGTCGTAACCTGCACCGGCGCGCACTACTATCTTCAACTGTTTGGCGGCATCCAACACTTCTGCATCCACCACGTCAGAGCGGATGATGAGCGCGTCAGCGTCTGCCACAGCGTCCAGCAGTTGCTGTTTCTCTGTATATTTCTCGAGCAATACGAGGCTGTAGCCTGCTTGCTCCACTACCTCGCGAATGCCGTCCACAGCCACTTTCGCAAAGGGTTTCTCGGTTGCTACTAATACTTTCATACTGTTTACTAATGTTGTGTAAAAAACGGTTGTTCTCTTTTCCTCCCGCTTGGGGTTCTCATAGAAGCGTTCCATAATTTGACTATTTGACCGCTACGCTGTCCGACCGCTGTCTGGGTACGCAGGCGTCCCCGCCTGCTATCCGACCGCTACGCTGTCTGACCACTTCGCTGTCCGACTGATTATCTGACAGCGCGAAGCGCGGTCGTTCAGCGTCAGCGGTCGTTCAGCGCGACAGCGCGGTCTGACAGTCTCCAGACGGTCTCACTACAATCTCGCCTCGTAAGCCTTGATACAATCTACCAACGCCTGTACGCCTTCCACGTCCATTGCGTTGTAGCAACTTGCGCGGAAGCCGCCTACCAAGCGGTGTCCCTTGATACCTACCATGCCGCGCTCGCTGGCGAACTTAAAGAAGTCATCTTTCAGTTCTTCGTACTCGGGTTTGGGCACGAAGCAGATATTCATGCGCGAGCGGTCTTCTTTGTCGAGGATGGTGGGCACGAACATCTTCGAGTGGTCAAGGCAATCATAGAGCAGGTCTGCTTTCTGTTGATTGCGTTGGTCTATCCATGCTATGCCGCCGTGTGCTTTGAGCCAACGGAGGTTGAGCAGCGCGGTGTAGATGGGCAATACGGGAGGCGTGTTGAACATCGAGCCGCCGTCGATATGCGTCTGATAGTTGAGCATCGTCGGGATATAGCGCGACACCTTGCCTAATGCAGACTCTTTCACAATCACGAACGTTACACCTGCGGGAGCGATGTTCTTCTGCGCACCGCCGTAAATCACGTCAAACTGACTCGCGTCAATCGGGCGGCTGAGGATGTCCGAAGACATATCGGCAATCAAAGGCACGTTACCTTTCTTGGCGTAAATCTCTTGCAGTTTGCGCTCCGAAATCTCCGTACCGAAGATGGTGTTGTTGGTGGTGATATGGAAGTAGTCGGCATCCTGCGGAATCTCATAGCCACTGGGGATAGAGTTGGTGGACTCGCCTACCACCTCCACCTCGCCGAAGCCCTTTGCCTCTTTGATGGCTTTCTTCGACCATACACCCGTGTTCAGGTACGCTGCTTTCTTCTCGAGGAAGTTATACGGAATCATGCAGAACTGCAGGCTGGCGCCGCCGCCGAGGAAGAGTACGCGATAGCCTTCGGGCACGCCCAGCAACTCTTTGAAGAGCGCCTCAGCCTCGTCCACTACGGGTTGGAAATACTTCGCGCGGTGGCTTATCTCAAGGATGGACAAGCCCTCGCCCTGAAAATCCAATACCGCCTCTGCGGTTTGCTTAATCACTTCTTGCGGCAGGATACTCGGTCCCGCATTAAAATTGTACTTTTTCATGGTATTTTATCGTTTAATGGAACGTACATCTTTTGGGGTCTTTACTGAGATAGTCAAATATCTCCTAAAGTCTTTTATGTTATTGGTTATGAAATACTTACATTTTACTTTAGTGCCAATCACATACTGAATATTGTCTTCCAAATCGGTTTCGCTTCGTTCTAATGCGTCTGCGATGTCTGCTTCGGTAAATGCTACTATCTGAAAACGATGGAGATATTCTTTTACTACTTGTCTTAGTTTATCCGTGTCTATCCTTTTTTGAATAGTGGCTATTAGTTGCGCTATGGATAGAGCAGAGACAAACAAATTCTTACCCTCCAAAGAATACAGATAATGCAAACATGCGCTATCTTCACTACGCCCGATAGCTGCTCCTATCAGTATGTTGGTATCTACAAAGATGTTATTGCTATTCATAAGACAAATCCCATTGCTTGGTATTTCTCTTTTTCTGAAGGCGTGAGCAGGTCTAAGTTGTCTGCCACAAAATCATTCTTTGCAGTCTCAATGAAGCGTTTCGTGGACATTCCTGCCCTTCGCACCAACAAACTAAAAAGTTCATTGCGCGCAGCCTGCGCCTCTCTGCTTGTCATTACATTATTGTTCATATCTACTAACTTTCTTTGTTTCCTCTTTTTAATGACCTTTTAATGGCCTTTAATGGAGAAATAAAATAAACGAAAACTTAACGGAGAAAACTCAACGAGAAATTAATGGTTAATTACACGATAATTATATGTTAAAAATTCTCTTTTGCTATGCTTCGCCACTCCCCCGCCTCCCTCGTAGAGGGGGGAGGAGGTAAGGGGGGCGGGAGGAGGATTCGGCATTCAGCCGCTTTTAATGAACTTTAATGGAGAATAAAAGAAAAAATTAATGGTTAATTACACAATAATTATATGTTAAAAGATAACGGCAATTACACGTTACGAAAGGGTTTATCGCTTCGCCACCATCCCCTCTTTCCACTTGCTTTTCGTCGGCGGAAGCACCTCGCTGTCGGCTTGCGCCACGGCTTCTTTCACGGCGGCTTTCACCTTCCCGACTACCTCCTTGGCGGCGCTCACTGCCGTCTCCACGAGGTCGGCATGCTCCATCCAGCATATCGCATCACCTTTCGCCACGCGCGCGCCCTGCTGTTTATCCACCGCTACCAGTCGGCAGTGGTCGGACGCCGTCAGAGGCTCTATGCCGTGCGCGGTCTCGAGGTAGCATACCACCTCGCCGCGGCGGAAGAACGTGCCGAAGACGGGTGCTTGGCTCTCGCTGTTGAAGTCCAACTCCCACAGCACTTTGCCGTTTTGAGTAGCCTCCACGGGCTCTGCAGACGGGTGCAGGATGGCGCGCTTGTCGGCAGCGGAGATGAAGGTAACCTGCTGCCCGCCTTTCGCGGCTTTCTCCATGCGCTCCAGCAGGTCTTTGTTGAACTGCTCTTTCGCCTGCCCGCTCTTGTACTCGCGGTATTGTTTCTCGTGCATCGCGAACTCGAACAACTCCTCGTCGTCTTGCCCGCGGTCCCAGCCGTTCTTCTCCATCTCTTCGATGAATCGCGGCAACTCATCGGGGTAGAGCGCCTGCGGGTCGTCGGTGTAGAACTCGAAGCCTTTCTCTTTCGCCAACTCTACTATCTCCGGAGCCAACTCGCCCGGCAACTTACCCGACTTGCCTAAAATCATGCCCCACATCGCGGGGTCCATGCGCGTGAACGGCTTCTCGCCCATGGATTTCGAGAACAGGTTCATCAGCGCGGCGTTCTTCACGTATTGCGAGAACGGCGTTACCAAGCACGGCGTGCCCAACATCGGCCATATCCTCTGCACTTCCTCGAACAACTCCACCAGCAACTCGTCTTCCGACAGTGCTTTCTCTCCGCGTTTCACGAGGTTGGCGTTTATCGCCGCGTGCATACCTTTCAGGTCTGCCATCAGCGAGCCCATCATGCCGCCCGGCAGTCCGCAGCCCACCAGCAGCGAGGTCATCTTCGAGTTGCGCGGGTCTATCCAATAGCCCAAGAACTCATCGATGAACGACTGCGTCAGGCTCCGCGCCTCCATGTACGCTTTCATGTTGATATCCTTCACGAGGAATCCCGCGTCTTTCAGCATCGCCTGAATGGTAATCACGTCGGGGTGCACCATGCCCCAACTCAGCGGCTCCATCGCCACGTCCAGCACGTCGCCGCCTGCCTTCGCTACCTCCAGCATGGATGCCACCGAGAAGCCCGGACCCGTGTGCCCGTGATATTGGATGATGATATCGGGATGTTTCTCCTTGATGGCTGCCACTATGGTGCCCAGCATCGCCGGACGCCCGATGCCCGCCATGTCTTTCAAGCAAATCTCCTGCGCGCCGCCTTCTATCAACTGCTCGGCGAGGTTGATATAATACTCCGCCGTGTGCACCTTCGAGTAGGTGATACACATCGTCGCCTGCGCGGTCATGCCTGCCTCTTTCGCCCATTTAATCGACGGAATGATGTTGCGCGGGTCGTTCAGTCCGCAGAAGATACGGGTGATGTCCACGCCCTGCGCGTGCTTCACTTTGTACATCAGTTGCCGCACGTCCGCAGGTACGGGATTCATACGCAGTGCGTTCAGTCCGCGGTCCAGCATGTGCGTCTTGATACCTGCCTCGTTGAAGAACTTCGTGAAGGTGCGCACCGCTTGGTTGGGGTTCTCGCCGTAGAGCAGGTTCACCTGCTCGCTCGCGCCGCCGTTGGTCTCCACGCGGTCGAAGCAACCCATATCGATAATCACGGGTGCAATCTTTGCTAACTGGTCTTTGCGCGGTACATACTTTCCGCTCGACTGCCACATGTCGCGATAGACAAGGCTAAACTGAATCTCCTTTTTCATATTGTAATAGTGTATAGTTCTAAATCCGCGGCAAAGTTACGACTTTTTTCTGACATAGACAAACAAAAAACACGAATTATTTTTTTGTCAATAAAATACTCATAACCAACACCCTCACACCATCTTCTTTTACACAAAATCCCGACTTCAACGGAACAATCAATAAGAACAAGAGGCTGTCTAACAAGTCTAGTTAGACAGCCTCTTTTATATTATACAATTCCCTATCATACAACTGCAATCTATG
>JBJECI010000126.1:0-5953 GCA_051870915.1 Paludibacteraceae bacterium | reverse complement strand
AGGCGTCCCCGCCTGCTTCCCAAACTCCCCCGCCCCGCTTGCGGGGAGGGGGTAAGGGGGCGGGGCAAATAATGGAAGGCCGCACCCTCTGAGAAACGGTTTCAAAAAGAAATTAATGTTTAATTATACGATAATTATACGTTAAAAGAGAGATTATACGTAAAACTATGCTCCTACAAATAGACATACCGACTCCCGCACCGTTACCTGCCGACTCCATTCGGCAGGTAACGCAGCAGATACTCCAACAAGCGCAGACCGACCCGCAGACCTTTTGGCAAGGCGTGTTGGACAGTGCCCTCCGCTTTGGTATCAAGGTAGTCATTGCTATCCTTATCTATCTCGTCGGCGCATGGTTCATACGCTACGTGAAGAAACTGCTGACCAAGGTCTTTGAGCGTCGCCATACCGAGCGCACCCTCGCCACGTTCGTTACCTCTTGCGTCAGCATAGTCCTCACCGTGCTCCTCTTCCTTGCCACCATCGGCACCCTCGGCGTGGACACCACCTCCTTCGCCGCCCTCCTCACCGCAGGCGGTATGGCGATTGGTATGGCGCTCTCGGGCACCGTACAGAACTTCGCCGGAGGCGTCATGCTCCTCATCTTCCGCCCCTTCAAAGCAGGCGACTTCATCAAGGCAAGCGGCGAGTCGGGCACCGTCATGGAGGTAACCATCGTCTCTACCAAGATCCTCACCCCCGACAACAAGGTCATCATCCTTCCCAACGGCTCCCTTTTCAGCGGCAACATAGAGAACGTCTCCGCCCAACCGCTACGCCGTATCGACTGGACTATCAGCGTAGAATACGGCGTGGACGCGCAGAAATGTATTGACGCCATGCAGGAGATACTCCATTCCGACCCGCGTATCCTCACCTCCGCCGACCCGCGTCCCGTCGTCCATGACCGCTCCGGCGTGGTAGTCAGCACCAAGACCCCCATCCCCGACCCCTTCGTCGCCCTCGCTTCCCTCAACGAGAACGACATCTCTTTCGTCGCCAAGGCGTGGGTACATACCGACGACTATTGGAGCACGTTCTACGACCTCAACAAGCGCTTCTATACCGAACTGCCCCCACAAGGCTTCGGCTTCGCCTATCCCCACATGGATGTCAACATCGTAAACCAGCCCCAAGGCGATATATCACCCAAAAAGTAGCATGGACTCTCTCTTAGGCAAGACATTGGCAGAGTTGCAGGAGGTAGCGCAGCGCGTAGGCCTCCCCAAGTTCGCGGGTAAGCAACTCGCCGAGTGGCTCTATGTCCGCCGTGCCATGACCTTCGACGAGATGACCAATATCTCTTTGAAGGGCAGAGAAGCCCTGAAGCAGCACTACACCACCGGTCGCCATGCGCCCGTAGCGGAAGCCGTCTCCCAAGACGGCACCCGCAAATACCTCTTCCAAATTGTGGACGCAGGCGAACTCCCCCTCCCCGTCCCGACTTGTCGGGACGGGGAGGGGGATAGGGGGCGGGGCAAAAATGGAGGTGCGGTCTCCAGGCCGCACCCGATAGACGATGACTGCGCAGCTTTAGAAGGTGGAGGAATAAACGCTCAACTCTCAACTCTCAACTCTCAACCTACGTATATCGAGTCCGTCTATATCCCCGACGCTGACCGCGCCACGCTTTGCGTCTCCACGCAAGCGGGCTGCAAGATGGGTTGTAAGTTCTGCATGACGGGCACTCTCGGCTTCCACGGGCACCTCCCTGCTGCCGAGATTCTCAACCAGATACTCTATTTTGGCGACCTCACCAATGTGGTCTATATGGGCGAAGGCGAGCCCATGGACAACCTCGACAACGTCCTCCGCTCGCTGCAAGTGCTCACTGCCGACTGGGGCTGCGCTTGGTCTCCCAAGCGTATCACCGTCTCCTCCGTGGGGCACCCCAACCTCAAACGCTTCTTAGACGAGAGCGAATGCCACCTCGCCATCTCCCTGCATAATCCTTTTGCCGCAGAGCGCCGCGAGATAATGCCCGCCGAGAAGATGTACTCCCTCGCCCAAGTGGTGGCGCTCCTCAAGCAATACGACTGGACGCACCAGCGGCGTATCAGTTTCGAATACATCTGCTGGCATGGTCAAAACGACACTATCCGCCACGCCAACGAACTTCTACGCCTGCTGCGCAGTCTCCCCTGCCGCATTAACCTCATCCGTTTCCATTCTTCCCCCGCCCTCAGCAGAGAGGGTTTCACGGGCTCCGACGAGAAACAGATGGAGTGGCTCCGCGACTATCTGACCTCGCACGGCATCACCACCACCATCCGCCGCTCCAGAGGAGAAGACATCCTCGCCGCTTGCGGTATGCTCGTCAATGCACTAACGTCAACGAAAAGTAATTGATTGATTGAAATTTAGGAAGGGATATTTGCATATCTCAAAAAAAACTCGTATCTTTGCGGGCAAATTGATATCCTAAACAAAGAATGAATATGTTTCAAAAATGGTTTCAACATATAGGTGAATACTTCCTGCTGCTGGGAAAAGTATTGCGGTTGCCGGATAGGCAGCGTATGTTTTGGCGGCAGTACTCTCGCGAGTTGGAGAAGCAGGGTTTGCAGTCGCTGCCGATAGTGGTTATCATCTCGGTGTTCATTGGTGCGATATTGACTATTCAGGCGAAGACAAACACGGAGAATCCCTTTCTGCCGACGTATATCACGGGTCTGCTGACGCGGGAGACGATGTTGCTGGAGTTTTCTTCGACGATTTTGTGCTTGATACTGGCGGGGAAAGTGGGGTCGAACATCGCGTCGGAGATAGGCACGATGCGTATCACGGAGCAGATAGACGCGCTGGAGATTATGGGCGTAAACTCGGCTAACTACCTGATACTGCCGAAGATAACTGCCTTTATGACAATGATGCCGTTCTTGGTGATTATCTCTTCGACGATGGGACTCATCGGCGGCTGGGCGATAGGGGCGTTTACGGATATCATCACCGTGCAGGACTATGTGGTGGGTATTCAGTATGCGTTCAACTCGTGGTTCGTGTGGTATGGTATCATCAAGGCGCTGGTGTTCGCGTTTCTGATAACGTCGATGGCATCGTACTACGGGTATTACGTGAAAGGCGGGGCACTGGATGTGGGGCGCGCGAGCACGAATGCCGTGGTGAACTCGAGTATTGTGATACTGTTTGCCGATTTGTTGCTGACGAAGTTGCTGCTGTAGAAAAAAACCAGGAACCAGGAGCCAAGAACCAAGAGTTGTATTAGCCCTGATAGGTCGCGGACGCACTCAGTTGCTAAAAGGCTGATTGCAACGCCATACGAGACTATTTAGTCTTTATTCCTTGTTCTTGGTTCCTTAATCCCTAAACGAAATGATAGAAGTAAAAGACATAGTAAAGACCTTCGAGGACGGGGTGACGGTGCTTGACCATGTGAGTACCGAGATGTTCGATGGGAAGGTGAACATGATAATCGGGCAGTCGGGCTCGGGCAAGACGGTGCTGATGAAGGCACTCATCGGACTGCACCGTGTAACGAGCGGACATATCATCTACAAGTTGGATGACCGCGAGGTAGATTTGGCGTTGCTCAAAGAGAAAGAGTTGCGTATGCTCCACCGCAATGTGGGTATGCTATTCCAGGGGTCGGCGTTGTTCGACTCACAGACGGTATTAGAGAACGTGCTCTTTCCGCTGGAGATGTTCTCTGACATGAACGATAGCGAGAAAGAGGCGCGGGCGCGGTTCTGCCTCGAGCGCGTGAACATCCCCGAGCGGGCATTTCACCTGATGCCGAGCGAGATAAGCGGCGGTATGCAGAAGCGCGTGGCGATTGCGCGAGCCATCACGATGAATCCGAAGTATCTCTTTTGCGATGAGCCCAACTCGGGGCTTGACCCGAAGACCAGTCTTGTGATAGACCAACTCATCAAAGACATCACGGAGGAATATAATATCTGCACGGTCATCAACAGCCACGATATGAACTCCATCATGGAGATTGGCGACAACATCATCTTCCTACGCAACGGCAAGAAAGAGTGGCAGGGCTCGCGGCATGATATCTTCCATGCCGACAACGAGGCACTCAACGATTTCGTCTTTGCCAGCGAACTGTTTAAGAAAGTGAAAGCGGCAAATAATTATGAATTATGAGTTATGAGGGCGCATGCTCTGACCACTAACCATTGACCACTAATATGAAAAAATACATTTTTATCTCATTGTTGATTAGCCTAATAGCGATAGGCATCTGTTGGGCGCAGCAACCTGCGCGAGTACCTGCATATAGGGGCGTGATAGAGCGTGTGCAGCCCGATGGCGACACGTTGCATATCTATCTGCGTGGGGATGAACGCTACCATTACAGCATGACTCTCGACGGATGGCAGATAGTAGAGAACGAGCAGGGAACACTCTGCTATGCCCTGCCGCAGAAAGACGGCACAGTTATTGCAAGCAAGAAGCAGGCACACGATGCCGATAAACGCAAATGTTGCGAGACGAGATGGCTGAAACGTAAAGGCATTAAGAAAGAATTATGAAAAAGATAGCATTATTAGCAGTAGGTTGCATGGTAGCGACCTTGTCATGGGCAAAGCCCGCGAGAAGAGGAGCCTTGGTCGTTACCCAAGAGGACGGCACTGAGGTAATAGTATATCAACACGGCGATGAGCGTTTCCACTGGACTACCAACGAGGCTGGTGAGTGGATAGCACAAGACGTAAACGGCAAGTGGCAACGTGTGCCTTCGCTTACCGATGAGCAGATACAAGCACGCCGCGAGACATCGAAGTTCGCCATTGCCGAGCAGGCGCATATGCGTAAGCAAGCCGCTACACAGACGGCCTCGGAAACGAATATCGCGGAGCATGGGTTGGTCATCTTGGTGAACTTTACCGATATGGCGTTCAGCGCCACGCAAGCCGAAATGGATAGTATGCACAATGGCTATAACTACTCGCGCGATTATTCTTTCACATATAATCGCGAGACTTACAAAATCCACGCAGAAGGCTCTGCAAGGCAGTATTTCTACGATGCATCCTTTGGACAATATAACCCCAAGTTCGATGTGGTAGGACCTGTAACACTAAACCAAAAGTATTCATACTATGGCGCCAATGACTCGTATGGCAACGACCTGCATGCCGAGCAGATGGTGTACGAAGCCTGCCTGCTTGTGGACTCGCTCTACCCCGAGATAAATTTCAGTACCTACGACAACGATGGCGATGGCGAGATGGACTATGTGTATGTAGTCTATGCAGGATTTGGAGAAGCAGATGGAGGACCGGCAAACACCATTTGGCCACATAGTTATTGGCTGAAATATGCCGGTTATAACCTCACCATCGATGGTGTGAAGATAGACAAGTATGCTTGCGGCAACGAGAAGAATGCTATCTCTAAGCAACATGACGGTATCGGCACATTCGTCCACGAATTTTCTCATGTTTTGGGTTTTCCTGACCTATATGCTACCTCTGACAAGCTCACACACCGTACCTTGGGAGATTGGGATGTGATGGACTACGGCACCTACAACAACGATGGTAACAACCCGCCCACATATTCTGCTTATGAGCGCTTCTTCTTTGGATGGCTCACACCAACACTTATCACAGACACTGCCTTACTGACACTCCATGACATCTATACCACCAATGAGGCATTCCTTATCACTACATCCGATCAACATAATATGAAGGGCACTGACCCAAACCCTACCACTTTCTACCTGCTGGAAAATAGGCAGTCGAACATCTGGGATAAATATCTTGCAGGGCATGGCATGATGCTTACCAAGGTGCAATACGACTATAACAAATGGTATCAAAACACAGTGAACAATACAGCAAGTAAACTGGGAGTAGATATCATAGAGGCGAAAACAAACACCTCCTCTACTAACAAAGATACAGACCTCTTCCCCATTGGAGCCACGGAATGTACAGAGATTAAGTCGCATCCAATCTATGAGATTCAGGAA
>JBJECI010000125.1:0-5975 GCA_051870915.1 Paludibacteraceae bacterium | reverse complement strand
GATGTTCCAAAAGACTGCATAAGAAGAAAAAATGTTTGTTTAACTGTCGAATTTTGGGGAGGGGTATAGAAGTTTAAGCAAATTAGTAAACTTGACATATGTATGGACACTAATAAAAATATCGTAAACCACATTCAACGTATCATAAAGCATACGGATATTCCGTTAGTGTTGAACAACAAGAAAGTATATCATGATAAGATTATCAATAATATTGTATATTTCCAGAAAGGCACAAGAAAAAACACCTCATTAGTCAAATCCGTATTGATTCGTGGAAATGAGTATGAGATAATGGGGTATAATAAAAGTGATGAACTAAAAACATCTGGAAAGACATATATTCAAAAATCTAACGGAATCAAAACCACGATATATAGACTTGAAATTAGATTAGTTAACCACAAAGTGATTAAAAATTTACTGCAGATATTGAATATGGATGAGTACGCTGTTTTTAATCAGTTACCCCAAAAAGATATCTTAGCAAAGATATTTAAGAAGGCGATAGACCGTGTTATTCGAATTAGTGGAGGTACAAGTATCTTAGATTTTACTATTCCCCAAAAACAGCAAAAAAGAGATGATTCTTTATTCTACGCACCCTATTTGTTAATAGGTGGGGGAAGAAAAACTTCTATATATGCTCAGACCGATTCCACTGTCCATTGGAACCCAATCTCTATGTACCCAAATATCGCTCAATATGTAAATGAGAAAGATATGAGTATGAATAGGTGTCTTTGGAATTGAAAAAGACACGTTATTTCATATTTCAAAGTAAAGTATTGGCTCTGCAAATAACATCTCTGGTCCAAATACCCATTGGATGATATCCTAAACTATGACTTATTAAGACACGAATATATCAATGATATGTAGGCAGCATCCTCAAGAGCCTATTTTTGATAGGGATTCATTAGTATGGAATTAAGGAATTGCCGATAAACTCGACCAAAATCAATAATCTTTTTAAGATCTTGGAAAAATCTGTTCGATAAGATGGTAGCCTTCTCGACAAAAGAGAGTTTCAGTAATGGAACTCTCTTTGCTATTTTATAGATTATCAGTAGAATACAACCTTTTTTACTGTTCGCTAAAATAGCGCAGTCCATGGCTACAAACTACCGATTTGTCATAGCGAGACAAAATCGCGCCAAAGATTAGTTCGAGTCGTCAAGATACTACACTATAAGGTCAACAGCCTCTTAATTCTTAAATTTTGAGCATTTTTTTGCTCATTTCAAAAAAAAACACTACCTTTGCGCTCCAATTATTAATCTAATTGTTAATTATGAAGTCCCCAACAGCTATCTCATTACACAGCCTAACCCCTATTCGAACATCTCAGAGTGAGTCAGCAGAGATGAGCACACAAATGCTCTTCGGAGAAACATGCGACATTCTTGAGACTAAACCCCGATGGATGCGTATCCGACTCCACAGCGATGGGCAAGAAGGATGGGCTGACCGCAAGATGATAACGCCCCTCTCCGATGATGAATGGCAGCAACTCTACTCCGATAACGATTTGCGCGCACAAGCACATTTTCCCATCACGCTCATGCCCATGGCGTATGCCGTGAGCGAGAACAATGGGCAGACTATCCCGCTGACGGCAGGCACGCGCTTGTACAACTAC
The DNA here is from genome assembly GCA_051870915.1 of Paludibacteraceae bacterium. Taxonomy (GTDB): domain Bacteria; phylum Bacteroidota; class Bacteroidia; order Bacteroidales; family Paludibacteraceae; genus Colicola. The sequence continues at coordinate 4,333 of JBJECI010000125.1, read as the reverse complement.
AAGGACGGACGCTTCGAGTTGCTCGGCGTCGGCTTCCGCATAGACCCTTCGATGGTGCTGACGGAGCCGCTACCGATGGACGAGCCACACTTGTTGCAGGCGGTGCGTTTCTTCCTAAATATCCCCTATCTGTGGGGAGGCAAGAACGCGATGGGCATGGACTGCTCCGGCTTCACGCAGACTATCCTTTCTTTCTTCGGCAAGAACCTGCTCCGCAACGCCTCCGAGCAAGCCACACAAGGCACGGAAGTGCCCTCCTTGGACCAAGCCCAAGCCTGCGACTTGGCATTCTTTGGCAAACCCGATACAAACAACTCCCCCACACCGCTTGCGGGGAGGGGGTCAGGGGGCGGGGGAAACGTCAATAACGCAAACTACGCAAACAACGGAACTATCACCCATGTGGGTATCCTGATAGACAAGCAGCGGATTGTGCATTGCTCCGGGCGCGTCAAGGTAGAGAAAATAGATGCCACGGGGATTTTCTCCATAGAGCAAGCCGACGCCCAACACCCCCAAGGGCAATACACCCACCAACTGCTATCTATACGGAGATACTAAATCTATACATAGGTACTAAAAAAGAAAAAGCCCGACCAATCGGGCTTTTTCTTTTTTAGTATGGGAACATGCTGTTGGCAGGAAATTTCTTGCGGAGGCGGTAGCGAACAGTATAGACAGATGCCGGCTCTATGTGGAACAGGTCTGCCACGTCCTCCACGCTCATCCCCGCGGCAAAACAAAGGATATAGCGTTTGTCCATGTTGGTTAGTCGGTTTCCTTGTGCGCAGAGGTGCGCTATGTTTTCTATATCCAATGTCTGCAGGCGGGCTATGCTGTGCGTCTTGTAGGCGCAAGAGGCGGGCAACTGTTGCAGTTGCTTGATGAGATTATCTGCCAGCAGTTGCAAGGCTGTCATGCCGTCCTGTTTCTTCTCCCTACCCGATTCCCCTTTGTCAGACGAAGCCGCAGCGAGGGCGGCATCCATCGCGCTGCGGATGTTGTCCGCCTCCAAAGCGGCTTCATACAGTTTCGCCTCGGTGTTTTTCTTGCGCAGGTAGAGCACGATGATGAGCAAGATAGCACAGAGCAGGAGCGAGAGTAGCAAGTAGAGCAGGCGTCGGAAAGCGAGGTTTCGCTCTTGTAGCCGCTCCATCTCGAGCGTCTTCTTCTCCACCTCGTAGCGCGTCTCTATCTCTTGCAGGCTGGCGGTCTTGTCGATGTCGTAGCGGACGGCGTTGTTCTCAATCAGCCGCTCTTGCCAGTCGAGCGCCTCGCGGTAACGACCTTGCTCCGTGCAGAGCATGACCATGAACGCATACGCCTCGCCGCGCTCGGTTACTATTGTATTGGGTTGATTGATTGCCACGCTGTCTATCATCACCATCACCTCCAGCATCGTTCGCTCGGCGGCGCGATATTGCCCGCGATAGAAGTGGAGCCATGCCCACATATCTTGGATGCTGATGCTGACCTCTTGTCGGTCATCAGGGCTGTGCAGCAAAGCTGCGGCGCGCTCGGCGCGCAGCAGATATGCTTCTATGCTGTCGGTCTGCCGCGGGTCGGTGTAGAAATCGTAGTAGAGGGCTTGGTTGTAGTAGTTCCACGGCGGGATGATACGCCACTGTTCGGGGTCGGGCAGTTGCTCCATCGCCTGAATAGACTGCTCGCCGTAGCGGATAGCGAGGTCGCCGCTATCCAACTGGGCATAGTAGGCGGATGCCACGGAGTAGTAGTTGAAGAGTACGAGAGCCGAGTACGCATTGTCCGGGTACGCAGGCGTCCTCGCCTGCTGGAAACTCCCCGCCTGCTGAAAGGAGGTGCGGTCTCCAGGCCGCACCAAATGCGAAACATTGTCTGGGTGCGCAGGTGGAACATCCCGACGTGTCGGGCACGTCCCCGCCTGCTGGAAAGTCCCCACCGACTCATCGTTGAGAGTAGAGTGTGGCGTGTTAAGCATCTTGGTCAGCGTCTCCAACTGCCGCATCAGCACCTCCATTTGGTCGAATGCGCCGATGTTCATGTACTCAATGGCGCGCTCGTAGAGGCAGAGCGAGGCGTAGTCGTAGCGTTGCAGGCGCATGAACGTGTCGTAAGCGGCAATCAGGCTATCTTGCGCCGATTCCGAATGCCCTTGTTTGAAAGCATCTATCCCGTAGTTTCGTTGTGCCAATGCCCGCCGGAAAGCGAGGCTGTCCGCAGGCAGTGTGGCAAAAGCAAGATTGCCTTGTGCGAACATCAGTCCACACAAGGCAATCTGTATCAGAAACCTGCTATTCATCGGCTTCAAGCCTTTTCTATCGCTTCGGCGATGGAGTTGGCTATCTGAGCCATCTCCTCGGCGGGCAGTTGCAGTTTCGGGTTGGTGAAGAGCATGTCGCGCTCGCTGTTCATCGGCACGAGATGTACATGCACGTGATTCACCTCCATGCCGAGCACGGCTACGCCCACGCGCTGGCAACCCGTCGCCTCTTTCAGCCCGCGCGCCACTTTCTTGGCAAACACCATCAGCCCCGCCAGCGTCTCATCGTCGAGGTCGAAGATATAGTCCGCCTCGGGCTCGGGCAACTTGGGGATGACCAGCGTATGCCCTTTTTGCAGCGGGTTGATGTCTAAAAACGCATAGTATTTGTCGTCCTCCGCTACCTTGTAGGAAGGGATCTCACCATTTATGATACGAGTGAAGAGTGTCATTGTAGGATGAAAGATAAAGGATTAAGGATGAAAGACTAATTAGTTTTGTCTATTAGGATTAAGGATGAAAGACTTGCCTTGGATTAAGGATGAAAGATAAAAGAAGAAGGTCTTATTACTATTGTTTCTGAGGTTTCAGAGTCGAAACTATTTCGTCTTTTATCCTTTATCTTTTAGCGAACGAAGTGAGCGGTCCTGTATCTTTACAGGCTTATCTCCAATATCTCAAACTCCATCATTCCGGCGGGCACCTGCACCTGCGCTATCTCGCCCACTTTCTTGCCCATCAGTCCCTTGGCAATCGGCGTGGTAACGGCTATCTTGCCCTCGGCGATGTTCGCTTCGCCTTCGGTAACGAGTTGATATACTTTCTCCGCGCCGCTCTTCTTCACGCGCACGCGCACCTTAGTCAGTATCTGCACCTCATCGGTCTTGACGGTGCTTTGGTCGATGATACGGGCATCCATTATCTTGCCTTTCAACTGTGCGATACGGCTTTCCAGATGCCCTTGCTCCTCTTTAGCGGCATCGTATTCTGCGTTTTCACTCAAATCTCCCTTGTCGCGTGCCTCTGCTATAGCGGCAATCACGCGCGGACGCTCTGTGCTCTCCAAGAACTGGAGCTCGTCTTTTAGTTTTTGCAGACCTTCTGCGGTCATGTAAGTAACTGCCATAGTATTATTTTAGAATTTATAAATCAGTATTTCTTATTCAGTATCTCGCTCATAATCACTGCTTTGCGCACTTCCTCCACATTAGTAAAATCCACAACGGGGCGGAACATATCGGGCTGCATGCTCTCTTGCACCTCGGGTGCTGCAACAGTTTTGTTATTCTCTTTTTTCATGTCGTTTTTAATTTTCTTTTCTATTGGATTCCCTTATCTTTTAGTCTTTAGCGTGAGTTGGGTATAAGCAAAATTTTCAGTAGTCAAAGACTAATTATGTTTTTGGAAGTACATTAATGAATAATTAACGGCAATTAACGGAGAATAGAATATTTGGACAATTTTTGGAAATTTTTGTTGAAAAAAAATCATAGTTGTCTTAGTGTATTAGAACATTATTTCGTGTTCGCATTATTCAATCCTTCATCCTTTTGCATAGCCGTCTTGTTGTCCAACTTGTCCCGACCTGTCGGGATTTAGCTTGTCGGAAAAAACAATAGGAAACTTCACAGCCTCCTATTGCCATTAAACCTAAACCTTAACTATGAAAATTTTATTTGTTTTCGAGTGCAAAGGTACGGCTTTTTTTTTATATAGCCAAATAAAAATGAAAAAAAATGCAATTTTTCGCTACTTTTCAACAATTTCTACTTATCTACAAGCAAATGCAATTTTGTTTACAAAGTTAGTTAAAATCATTGAAGAAGCAAAATTTAGGGATTGTTATGTTTTATCTTCTTGTGATTTCCGTTTACCCCGATGCTTGCATCCCGATTTTATCGGGGATTGTCGGGAAACCAGTCGGGGATAGGTTAAAGAAAAATATTTGAATAATTTTTGAAAATTTTTGTTGAAATAAAAGAATCGTTGTTGGTTCGATACATTAGAGCTTTATTTCGTGTTCGCGTTAAATAAATGAGACTGTCTAACAAGTCTCTCATGCCCAGCCACCGGGTACGCCCCGACTGGTCG
>JBJECI010000124.1:0-28552 GCA_051870915.1 Paludibacteraceae bacterium | reverse complement strand
CCTTTGCCGAAGCCTCACCCGACGACCTTATCTTCATCGGCGGCAGCAACTACGTAGTAGGCACCGCCCTACAATCTCCCTACCTCACTGCCCCGCAGAACTTGTCCCGACGTGTCGAGACCTCACCGAAAGAGTAGTCCCAAAAACAACTTAAAAAGCAGTACGATTATTAAGATTATCTCTCAACACTAAACACTCAACTCTCAACGAGAAATCACCAAGGAACTACCTAAGAACTACCCACCAACTACCCACCAACTCCCCACCACCCAAAATGTACAATTATTAAGATTTACCGGTGACGCGGGTGGTACATGCCGACATGTCGGTGTATCTCCTCCGCGGTAAAGTGTCCGGGTACGCCCCGACCCATCGGGGCTAAATAATCCTAAAAACCACTATAGCAGCTATAGCAACTATAACCACTATAACAGCTATAACCTCTATAACAACTATAACCTCTATAACAACTATAATAACAGTAGAGCCTATACCAACTATCGTTCCAATAAGCACCATCACCCACCATAGTAGGAAGACAAAATCAAGACAAAGAAAAGAGCAGAGAAGGAGCAAAGCACCCGCCCCCTTCTCCGGCAGTAATCCCCACACGCCTCATCAAACAGAACCAAAGCAGCCAAAAACCTGTTTTACAACACAAAATGTCATTTCACCAACCGCATTTCTTGCACAATTCAGAAAAAAGCAGTAATTTTGCAGCAATAAAATGATAATCTATGCCGGCTAACAAAAACGCAATGACGCGTTATAAGATATTAGATGAACTGCTGAGCGACCGCTACCACTGCTACTCGCTTGACGACTTAACGGAGATTGTCAACGATCGTTTGGCAGAGATGGGCATCGAGCCGGTGGTGCGCCGTAGCATTGAGAAAGACTTGCATTATCTCGAATACGACAGCGAGTTTTTAGTGGACATAGAGCGTTATACCGCAAGTGGAGAAGAAGCATACGATGGCGAAAAGCAGAAAGAGGTAGTCAAGCATTGCCTGCGATATGCCGACCCATCCTTTTCTATTTTCAAGAAAAAACTGACCACCGATGAGCAATATCTCTTGCGTGAACTGCTGTCGCTGGTAGGACATTTCGACGGGTTGCCCGACCTGCAGGGCTTGCAGGATTTGCAACGGCAACTTCACGTACAGGAAAGCAAGGAGATAATATCCCTCTCCCAAAACCCGTTGGAGGGTTCCAACATTTTCGGAGAACTGTTTTCTGCCATATCGCATCAGTTAGTGCTCAAACTCACTTATCACACCTTCGCTGCCCCCGATGAAAAGAAGACACTCGTTATCTACCCCTACCTGCTTAAAGAATATAACAAACGCTGGTTTTTGTTGGCATCAGCGGAGCAGGACAAAAAATTGCTAACCTTTGGCTTGGAGCGGATAGATGCCATACAGGTCTTGCCTACCAAGAAATACCACGCGTGCGATAGAGATTTGCAAGAGTGCTTTGAAGACATCATCGGAATTACCTACTACGAGACGTGTCCTATTGAGCATATTGTGTTTTGGGTGAGCGATGCTTCCAAACACTACATCATGACCAAGCCCTTGCACGAATCGCAGCGAATGTATCGAAATGAGAAAGAACTGACCTTCAGAACAAGATATCCCCATCTCCACGGCGGTGCATTCTTCTCTATTGATGTCATTCCCAACTACGAAATGTATCGCGAACTGATGAGTTTCGGAAAAGAACTATTGGTGTTAGAACCTGCAACTATCCAAGAAACTATTTTGCAGAGATTAGCAGAAAATCTGCATGAATACGAGAGCGCACGAATATAGAGTTCGCAAACAGCTCGTACCTTTGCACCGTCAAACAAAAAACGTGTTCTTTGGCATATTGATTCTATGAAATTTTGAGCGCTCCTTCTCGGAGGAGCATGTCCGATGTATTCGTCGGATGTCCCGACTCCCATCGGGAAAAGCAATGTTTAGATTGTTACATGGTGCTGTACCCGTAACGTACCGTTACTTCAGAATTATGTAAACATAATTATTTATTTTATAATGAAAAATTATAAAAAGAATAATAATGAAAAGAAAAGGAAGTAGAATCAATATGCCAAAGATTTTTTCGGTTATCTGATACCATGAATGCAGCAGAGATAAAAGATATTGCTTTAGGGTTACGCACCAAGTCTGATTTGCTAAAACTCATCAACGCCCTAAAACAAGAGGAACTTGGAGCCAAATACCGCCCGTTTACCATGAAACAATTAGGGTACTACTGCAACCCTAACAATGTGCATCATAGGTATTACCATTTCACGATACCCAAGAAATCGGGAGGTGAACGTTGCATATCTGCTCCCGACCCGCATAGTTACATGCACCTGCTGCGTTATGTAGCACAGATTCTCCAATCTATTTATACACCCTCTGCCCATGCGATGGGGTTTATTGCCGGACGCAGCATCGTGCACAATGCGTCGGCGCATGTGGGTATGAATTATGTCTTCAACCTCGACCTTAAAGATTTCTTCCCGAGTATCGAGCGCGCACGTATTGTCGCCCGCTTGCAAGTACGCCCCTTTTGTTTCCCCCAAGAGGTGGCACTCACCATCGCCGGACTATCCTGCATGCGCATAGACGCCCCCGAGGAATCCGAATGGCAATTTTCAAATTTTCAAATTTCCAAATTTTCAAATTTATTAAACGAGCATACCTACAAGTATGTCTTGCCGCAAGGTTCGCCTGCCTCGCCTATAATCACGAACCTTATGTGCGATAAGTTGGATTACCTGCTTTCGGGACTGGCTAAACGCTTCCACGTAAATTACACCCGATATGCCGATGATTTGACATTCAGTTCCATGCACAATGTCTATCAGGAAGGCAGCGAGTTCCTCAATGAGTTAGAACGCATTATCCGCACACAAGGTTTCACCATCAACGACAAAAAGACACGGCTTCATAAAATAGGCGCGCGCCAAGAGGTTACAGGTCTTACAGTCAGTGCCGACAAAGTCAATGTGGCTCGCAAATATATCCGAGATTTGCGAGGGCTGCTGTTTATTTGGGAAAAGTATGGTTATGTCGCAGCAGAATATCGCCTGCGTGCCCACAATGCTGCCGGCAAGACCGCGAGACGCAAAGGCTCGTCTTTAGTCTGCGTGCTGTCGGGTAAACTGATGTTTCTAAAGATGGTGAAAGGAGACAACGACCCTACCTACCTATCGCTCCGCGGCAGGTTTGACGCACTGGTTGCCAAGCAGGAAAAGAAACAACCCCAGCATACCAAATTGCATTACCGCGAGACCTATCGTTTGAATGATTTTGAAAAACAAAATCATACGGAAATACAATATGTTAATGTTACAAGATACAAACGCGAGGCGCACTTCCTGTTCAATGGCACGGAGACCGTGGCGATGGTAGAGCACTCTGTGGATATTCGGCAACCCAAAGGAAAACTATGTATCTCTTTTTGCGATAGCTATACGGAGGCATATTCTTTTTGGCTGATACACAAGCCTTACAAATCACAATTCTATAAAGATATAGTGGATATAGATACGCTAAATAAGGAATTGGATGAAGCATTGCACCTGCCATCCAACATAGAGATCCTTCTTTGATAACCAAATACCCCTCCTGTACATGGATACCAAATTAGAACACATCTTGCAAAAAGTCCTCTTACTCTGCGCCCAAAACGCAGAGTTCGCTAATGCTCTGAGAGAAAAGTTAGATGGTACTATTATTGCAAACCATCCAAATAGATGCAATGTCGTTCCCGTAGAACAAGAAAACTTTGCCTCTATTATGCGCTTGCAACATGAAAACTGCCGCAAAAAGGCAAGAAAATACTATCAGAAAATCAAGAATCCACAACTACGTAAAGATTTGGTAAACGACTATGCGCAGATGCTATGGTACAAATCCATTTTTGATATAGGTAAATATTTTGTCTATGTCAATTATCAGGTGGAGAACATGTTAAACTATTACTTGACTTTATCTGATTTTCATAATAAAGTTGCAGCACAGCCGAGATTGTACAATACGAAACTCGAATTTTCAAAGGATTATACAGTTTCCATAGATGTCTATTCATATGCATTTGATAGATATAATGGGAATGCCCCTCTACCTCCGTCTAAAATGAAATCGTTATGGGCAAAAATACTCTTTTGGGCTGTGGATACCAATCAGTTGGATATGCTACAACAACAAAAAAATAACTTTAACGCTATAATAACGATTCGTAATGAAGAAAGCCACGCCAATTATATGTCGAAATCGAGTACAAAGTATTGGCAAAACCAAGAAGATGGATTAGGTATTGCTTTTATCGAAGCCATAATTAAGCAAATACGCAATACGATAATAAATCTTGAGTCCCCCAAATAGGTAAGTCGTGTAGGTTCACATCTTGATGAGATATTAAAAATTCTAACTTTATAATTTATAAAATTTATGTTACTCTCCACCCTTACTAATCTTCAAAAGTACATTATTGCCGCAAGCATAATGATCTTGGTTCTATTAACATCTATGCTGGTCATTGCTTATCTTCGTAAAAAACGTAGAATGAAAGTTATTCAGAAACTCACGATTTCATTAGAAGATATTGGAAAATTAGTAGCTACCGAACAACTTGCTGATGCTCGCAGAGAATTGGACAATATTCGGACACAAATTATGTTGTTGAAGGACGAAGAACTTCTGCACAAGTTGGAGCACATTTCTAATGAATTGCGTCACAACGAAATGATTGCACAAGCATTCTCGTCTTTATACCACATACAGACTTTAGTTGCAAGAAAGAAATTGACAAGTGCACGCAAAGAATTAGAGGGACTCCAACATAGAATCAGTTCCTTATCGAATGATACACTTCGACAAAAGTATGATTACACTCTACAATCTCTGCAAAAAGAAGAATTGAAAGTCCAAGAAGAAGTGCAACAAAAAGTTACTGAAACTGAAAAGATTGTTCAAGAAGGAACATTTAATGACATAGAGCAAGTAAAATCATCCATTAAAAAGTTGGTTTCTTCGGATTTCCCTAAAAGGTTCGCCGAACCTGTCAATTCATGCATAACAAGAATAGAGTCACTTTATGCAGAAGGCATAAATCCTGAACATTCTATCAATAATGTTAGTTATGATACTTCCAATGTCCAAACAGCAAATAGAGACGGGTATTATTGTACCACAAGTTTTCCAAAAATAGGAACAGTTCTCTTCCCCTATAGGAGGAAGAAAGTAGAAAGACGTGGATATATGGAGGAACGTTTTCAATCACAATTAAGTGCATCCATTCGCAGTTTTGAAAACTTCATGGTATTAGGTGATGTTTCTATTGTTTACCAATCTAGTGCCCATCCTTACGAACCTGACATTGCTATTGTTGAAAAAGACTTTAATAAAGGTGTTAGAATAGATATAGAAATTGACGAACCTTATAGCGGCTACGACAAAAAGCCAATCCATTATTTAGATTGTGGAGATGATTTTAGAGATAAAATGCTGACTAATTTAGGGTGGATTGTTATTCGTTTCTCCGAGAAACAAGTGTACAAAGAGCCTAAGAAATGTATTGATTATATCGCCTACATTATTTCGATTTTAGTGAACAGCAAGAATAAACTACCCTTAATATTCCCAGAATATGATAAGAAGTGGTCAGAGTTGGAAGCAAATATGATGATTTTGAGAAGAGAACGAGAGACTTTACTCAAACATGAATTTGGCAAATTAGAATCACCTTCATTGAACAAGAAAGACATCGTTTTAACAGCGTTGGAAAAAGAGGCTACTCAAGAAGTTACTCCCATATACTTCCCACAGCAACAACCAATCAATTTAGATGATTCTTTAGATAAATATAAACAAGACGATTATCTTACATTCAATCCTAAAGAGCATATTTATTTATACAAAGGTGTCAAGCAATTTATGCCTGTTAGCAGTGTCGTATCAAAGTTCTTCCGTTACTTCGATGCCATTGAAGAATCTGAGCGCTATGCCCGAAGACGTGGACTTAATCAATTGGATGTCCTTTTTGATTGGTATTGGAAAAGACAAGAAGCATGTGAAGTTGGCACATTCCTTCACGCACAAATAGAACGCTACTTCAACAGAGAAACACCACTAACCCAAATGCAGTTTGTTTATAATCAGAACCCTCCCGAAAAGATTTCTATAGAAAAAGAATTACTGCATTTCTATTCATTTCTTCAGGCATTCAGCATAACACCTTATCGAACAGAATGGCACATTTATGACAAAACGAATGAGATTGCAGGTACCATAGACTTACTATGCCGTTCAGGGAATAACTATGAAATATACGACTGGATAAGGAGTAAAAAAGTATCTCCGAACGAACCAATATATCAATACGGAATAAATGGTTTGGAGTCTATACCAGATACATCTTATTTTCATTACGTTTTACGACAAAATTTATATAAGTATATATTAGAGCACAACTACGGATTGTCTATCTCCAAGATGCACCTTGTTGTTCTACATTCTCAAAATAGCTCTTTCATAGAATATGAAGTTCCGACAATGGAGGAGGCTACCCAAACTATTATACGAAATTTAAGGAATCTATAATTATTTTACTTGGCATTCGTACACCATATGTTTGACTTACAAGACAATCAATCATTGTATATGACATACGACCATAGAGTTCGCAGAATTATTGTACCTTTGCACTACAATTACCAAGATTATTGATTATGAAAGGAGGTGTACATAATGGCATTTCGAGAAATAGAAGATGAATATGCAGGAACGTATGCATATGAGGTAGCAGGATTTTCAGATAGCGACATAAGTGACATATTCGATGGAGATCCAGATGCATATTGGAACATTGACTAATTGTCGAACCATAAATATCACCTTTGATTTGTTCAAGCAAATCATGCTTGATTAGGTCAAAGGTGATTGTTATTTATTTCATTCCAAAACTACTTTATATGACTCAACGCACGCATTTAATATCCGTCTTCAACGACACGATGGATTGTATTCAGGCGAATGCAAGGTATCGGGCGGCGGTTGCGGAGGCGATAAGCAAACAGACCATAGTGCTCGAGAGTGAGCCTCTTGCTGTTCCGCCCGCTGCTTTCGACAGACCTGCTCGGGTAATCGTTACCCATAATCGCACGCTGGAAGCAGCGGCACAATACATAGAGCAAGATACCGCGGGCGAGTTAGCCGGCGGAGAAGTCTCCCGACCCTGTGCATCGGCATCGCCTAAAGTCTGTGTGCTCAATTTTGCTTCCGCCACCAACCCGGGTGGAGGTGTAGAGCATGGGGCATCCGCCCAAGAGGAGTGTATCTGCCGGTGCTCCACGCTTTATCCCTGTCTGACAGCACCTGCTATACTGGATGGTTTCTACAAGCCGCATAGGTTATCCCCAAACCCACTGCATAACGATGATATCATCTACACGCCCGATGTGCTGGTGCTGAAAGATGACGATTACCACATGCTCCCCAAGCCTTTCGCGGTGGATGTGATTACTTGTGCCGCGCCTAATCTCCGCTCGGTTCCCGCCAATCAGGATAACGCAGACGGCAAGATACAAGCCGTTATCTCTGACGAAGAACTTTATCGCTTGCACGTGCAGCGTGCCCGCAGAATAATGACTGTCGCCGCTAACCACCACGCAGAGGTACTTATCTTGGGGGCGTTTGGATGCGGCGCGTTCCGCAACAACCCCGCCATCGTTGCCAAGGCATACAACGCGGTGCTGCCGGAGTTTCTTTACCATTTCCGCACCATAGAGTTTGCCGTATATTGCACCTACTTCTCGCAGCAGAACTACCAAGCCTTCCAAAATTTGACAATTTGACAATTTACAATTTGACAATTTAGCATGCTCAAGAAACTACGAGTCTCCCCGACAAATCGGGATGCAAGCATCTGCAATCGCCTTCATGGTACGGCTTCCGAGCACGGGAACCGCACCTCCTTGAAGCCGAAACTATTTAGTCTTTTATCCTATGTCTTTTATCCTTTATCCATGGTTCTATTGCTCGTTGCCATTGTGCTGGTTTGCAACATTGTGGTGCTGACTGTAGCGGGCGGGCGGTGCTATTCCCGCGTGGAGAATGTGCCGCATTGCAGTTGTGGCATCCTGCTCGGTACGGGGCGGTCTGCGGCTCCAAGCCCTTATTACACCGCACGTGTCCAAGCGGTAACGGAACTACTGCGAAACAAGAAGATAGACACGCTGATTATCTCCGGCGAGAACCAATATGCCGACTACAACGAAGTGGACTCTATGGCAGCAGACATTCTTGCTGCCGTTCCCGATGCCGTTTTAATATACGACTATCAAGGAGTTGACACCTACGCCTCGATGGTCAATGCCGCCAAGAGTTGCGGCTACGACAACACATACCTTATCATCTCCCAACGTTTCCACAACCGGCGTGCTGTGTTCTACGGCAGTTTGGTGTTCAGCGAGACCCCTGCCGCATTTAATGCCGCGGACACGCACAACCTATGGTGGCGCACGCGCAACCTCTTTCGGGAATGTCTCGCCCGCACCAAAGCCGTACTCGTTGTCCCCTTTGAACTATTGGGCAGTAAGGAGTGGGAATAATTATGCTTACGGATATTGTTTGGCTTGATTTTTGTTGTTCTCAAGCTAAACACTGAATACTATGGTGCAGCATGGAGAACGCACCGCATTGAGAGCCCCGACGAATCGGGGCGCACCCGGACACCCTCCACGAATTACTAACAACTAACCCACAGATATGCGTAAAATAACCCTATTGGCAGCCTTCGTGAGCCTGTTGCTTGTCGGCTGCACGAACCCTCAGACGGAGGACACGACAATGAAAGAACAAACCGTTATCGAAAACATCCTGAGCCGTAAGTCGGTGCGCTATTTCACCGGCGACACTATCTCTCAAGCGCAGATAGAGACCCTGCTGCGCTGTGCGATGGCAGCGCCATCGGCAATGAACAAACAGCCGTGGGCGTTCATCGTAGTAACCGACCCCGCGCTGCTGCAGCATATCGGCAGCGAGATGCCGAACACCCGTTGCCTGAACCGCCCCGCCTGCGCTTTCGTGCCCTGCGGCGACCTGAGCAAGGCGATAGAGAGCCGACCCGACTTCTGGGTGAACGATGTGTCGGCTGCCACAGAGAACCTGCTGCTCGCCGCCCACGCGATGGGTTTGGGAGCCGTATGGACGGGTATCCACCCCGACCCCGACCGCGTAGCACAGTTGCAGGCGATACTCCAACTGCCCGAACATATCGTCCCCCTCTGCGTAGTGCCCGTAGGCATCCCCGCCGAGTCCCCCGCCGTGAAAGAGAAATACACCGAGGACAATATCCACTACAACCGGTGGTAATAAGGAGTTCGTAGTTCCGTAATAGCAGGCGAGGAGGTCTGCGCACCCGGACAATTAGCAGGAAAGGGTGAACTACATCAAAAGAGGCTGTCCAACTTAACTTGTTAGACAGCCTCTTTGTACTTTAACGTGAGTTCGATATAAGCGAGCTATTTCAGCAGACCAAGATTAATTTGGTTTTTGGTAATGAATTAACGAAGAATTACACGAGAATTATATGTTAAAAAAAATATTTGAATATTTTTGGAAATTTTTGGTGAAATAAAAGAATCGTCATTGTTTCGATGTATATGTGTCTTATTTCGAGTTCACGTTAATTTATGAAGATAAAAAACGCAAAGTGCTATACTTTTTTTTGTTGCCGTCCTCTATTCACGGGGCGGACACGGTAGCCTGCTTCGCGCAGGGCGGCAAGCAGTCCCTTGTCGCCGCCAAGGTAGATGGCATTGAGCGTGATGAAAGCCCCGCCGTCGCGCAGGTAGGGTTGCAGGCGTTTCAGCCACGTGCGGTTGCGCTGGGCATACACCTGATAATCGGAATAGGAGATAGAGGTTTTGTTATCTGGACCGGAGACCTGATACGCCATATCGGTCAGTCGCCCCATGCGGTACATCTCCAGCAGCGTCCGCTCTTGCTGCACCTCTCGCTCGGGGTACTCAATCACCTTCTGCAACTCCTCGCACTGCCAATGAAACGGCTCGCGGTCGAAGAGCATGTACATCGTTTCTCCCACATCGTCCAGCCCATACACAGGCATGCCTTTCTCCTGTGCCACTACTTCGAAGAAAGTCTCCATGGAGCGCGCCTCGTCATATCCAAACCACTGCTTGAAGAGCGCGGCGCGGAACATCTCCGTCAGGTAGGCAGGTTTCATGCGGCATAGTTGAGCCAGCCCCATGCCGAGGTTCAGCAGCAACGCTTGGTCAATATGCTCGTACTCCGCCTCGCTGTAGAAATTGGTGAGCCTGACAGAGTCGGGCAGCACCGCCGCCTGCCGCAATGCCGACAGCGCCTCATAGTCCTCCATAGCAAACTCCGTAACCACCTTGTCGCACTTGGCAAAGCAGGCAAAGACATTGGGGATGGTATCGAGGAAAGCCATATCCACCAAGCGGTTGGTGGCAAGGATATAACTCTTCGCCCTGCTGCTATTCCCCGACACCTCATACAACACTTGAGCAGAGACCCTCCCCACAAAGGGAGGGAGAAAAAAAAGTAAACAGACAACGCACCACCTAGAAAAACTAGAACATCTAGAAAAACTAGAATTTATAGACCCACTATAAAAACATTTTCTCATTGGAATCGTGTGATTAGGTTGTAGGCTTGGTAGATACCGAGTTCGCCGGCTTTGCTCAGGTCGGCTAAGCCTTGCTCCGGCAGGTCGGTGTAGATATAGGTCAGCCCGCGGTTGAAATACGCTTCGGCGAAGTCCGCGTCCACGCCGATGGCTTGCGTATAATGACCTATCGCCGCCTGCCACTCCCGCTGCATACAGAGGATGTTCGCCTTGTTGTAGTAGGCAAAAGCGAAGTCGGGGCATAGGCGCACCACTTGGTCGTAGTCGCGCAGCATGATGTCGAAGTCCATGCTCATCTTCTCCGTCTGCTCGCCCGTCGCCCGCTGGTATTGCAACAACCGATACCGCCAGTTGGCGCGGCAGAAAGTGATGACCGCCACCTGCTCGCGGTCGTTGGTCAGTTGCAGCGCCTGCGTGCAGTCGTCAATCGCCGAAGAGTAGTCTTGCACCAGCGCGAACTCCATCGCGCGAGCGAAGAAGAGGGCGGGCGACAAGGTCTTGTCTAATTGCTCCGAGAGTAGGCTTATCTGCTGAAAATACAGGTTCACGAGGTCGGCGGTCAGCGGTTGCTCCTGTACCACGAAATGCAGCGGTGCGGGCAACCACTGTTGGCGGTTCAATTCCGACACGGCGGCATGGTAGTAGTTGGTCTGCCGTAGCGGCTGCTCCTGTGTGTAGTACGACAGCGAGATGTTCGGCTCGTTCACCACATCGGCGTATTTCTTCTGCACCGCGCCGCGGGTGGACGACCGATACTTCTGTTCGTCTTCTGTCGGCTCTTGGTTGGTCTGCGCCGTCTGCGCGGAGAACTCCTTGCGCCGGTCGCGTTTCTGCGGCTGCGCCTGCGCTATCTGCACCGAGGTGTTGGGAGCGGACTGTTGAGTGTTGAGAGTTGAGCGTTTAGAGAGAGCATCTTGCTCGCGCTCGTAGGCGGTCTGCCGATAGCGGTACGCCTCTTTGGGCTGGTTCAGCGCCGTGGCGGCTTGCGCGGCGAGGTAATAGGAAGGCAGGAAGTCGGGATAGCGGGCAATGAGCGAGTCGAAGTCCTGCCGAGCGGCTTCCCACTGCCGCAACTCCATCTGCACCAGTCCTCGTTGGTAACGCATCTCGGTCTTCTCCGGCGCCAGTTCCAAGGCGCGGTCGTAGTCGTCCATGGCGCGGTTGTAGTCGCCCAACTCATGCCGTAGCACCCCGCGGTTGTAGTAGCACTGTGCATCGCGCGGCGCCAACTCTATCGCTTTGTCGTAGTCCGCCAGCGCCCCGCGGTAGTTATGATTATGATAGAAGATAACGCCGCGGTTGATGTAGTCCCCCGCCCATTTCGACCCGAGGTTGACCGCCTGCGTCAGTTGCAGCAACGCCTTGTCGTACTCCTCGCGCATGAGGTTCACCGTACCCAGCGCCGACCAGTTGGCGGGGTTCTGCGAGTCTAACTCCGTGGTGCGTTCAAACGCCGCCAGCGCACACGCGGTGTCCTTCATCTGCATACATATCGCCCCTTTCTCAAAGAGCAACGAAGCCGACTCGGGCTCACGCTTGAGCAACTGCTCCATGTCCGCCATCGCCTCGTCGAAATGCTCCTGCGCCGCCCGCGCGTCCGCCCGCAGCAGCAGATAAGTCTTGTTCTCGGGCGCGAACACCAGCGCTTGGGTGAAGTCCTGCTCCGCCAGCGCTGCCTCGTCTAATCGCCGATAGACGAACCCCCGCGTGTAGTACGCACCGGGCATGAACGGGTTGCACGCGATAGCCGACTGACAGTCGCGCAACGCCCCTTGATAGTCTTCGAGGTTGATTTTCGCAATAGCGCGATAGAGATAAGGCTCGGCGAGGTAAGGCTTGAGTTTGATGACCTGATTGAAATACTGAATAGACAGCACATAGTCCTCAAAATAGAGCGCGTTGCGCCCTATCGCCGTGATACGGTCGGTGTTCAGTTGCGCCCCAACCGGCAACCACCACCCGCACAGCACCAAGACCAATATGTACCATCTCTTCCGCATAACACAATTCCTAATTCCTCAGAATACTCCGAATATTCCGAACACTCCGATTACTCCTTCCCCTTCAGAGCATACGCCCTCATAATTCATAATTCATAATTCATAATTCATAATTAACTCTTACTCGCATTTCGCCCGTTCGAACCACTCGGGGATATCAAACTGCTCCTCCTCGCTGTATCCCAGCGTGCTGTCGCGATAGACGCGCTGCATGTAGAGCGCGTAGATAGGCAGCGCCATTGAGGCACCCTGCCCCTCCGCGAGGTTGTCGAAGTGTATCGCGCGGTCTTCTCCGCCTACCCACACGCCGCTCACCAGCGACGGCGTGAAGCCCATGAACCAGCCGTCGGAGTTGTTGTTGGTGGTGCCCGTCTTGCCCCCCATCGGCGCTTTGATACCGTACTTATAGCGCACGCGCACGCCCGTACCTCGGTCCACCACGTCTTGCAACATCTGTATCATCTTATACGAGGTCGTCTCGCTGATTATCTCGTGCGTCAGCGGCGCAAACCGCGCCAGCACGTTGCCGTTGTTGTCCTCTATACGCGTTACGTACAGCGGCTCCGTGCGGATACCTTTGTTCACGAAGGTCGTGTACGCGTCCACCATCTCCTGCACGCTCACCTCGCACGGACCGAGGCACAGACTGATGACGGGGTCCAGTTGACCCTGAATACCAAACGACTGCATCATCCTTACCAATTGCTCCGGCGTGAACAGCGACATCAGGTAGGCGGTAATCCAGTTCGACGAGTACCGCAGTCCCCACGCCAGCGTAACCGTGTCGCCTTGGTTCTTCGCATGCGTGTCGCGCGGCGTCCACGGGCGACCGTTCGCGTCGTAGAGCGTTATCGAGTCGTTCACCACCTTGTCGCAGGGCGACATACCCTCGTCCATCGCCAGCGTGTAGAGGTACGGCTTCACCGTGGACCCCACCTGACGTCTGCCCATCGTCGCCATATCGTACTGGAAGTGGGCGAAGTCCGGTCCACCCACATACGCTTTCACATGCCCGTTCAGCGGGTCCATCGACATAAAGCCGCAACGCAGGTAGGTCTTCAGCCATCGGATAGAGTCCATCGGGCTCATCACCGTGTCTATCAGTCCGTTACCCTCGTAGGAGAACACCTGCATCTCCACCGGCGTGTTGAACGCAGCCCGTATCTCCTCCTCCGTCGCACCCGCTTTCTTCATCCCGCGGTAGCGGTCCGTCTGCCGCAGCGAGCGCGTCATGATACCCTCTGTCTCCTCACGCGTTATCGAGATGGAGAACGGCGCATTCCGCTTGCGTTTGCACTCGCGGAAGAAACTCTTCTGCAGGCTCTGCATATGCTCCGCCACCGCCTCTTCCGCATAACGCTGCATGCGCGAGTCGATGGTCGTGTAGATACGCAAGCCGTCTTGGTAAAGGTCATAGTGCGAACCGTCGGGCTTGCTGTTCTTGTTGCAGAAACCGTACAGCGGGTTGTTGTCCCATTGGTATTTGTCTATCTTGTACTGCTGTTTGTTCCACTCCGCGTACTGACTCTCTCTCGGCTCTTTCGCCGTCAGCACGCTGCGCAGATACTCGCGGAAGTACGGCGCCGCGCCCTGTTTGTGGTCCACGCTGCTGTAATGCAACGCTATCGGCAGCGCCTGCAGCGAGTCGCACTCCGCCTCCGTCAGGTAGCCGTATTTCTCCATCTGACTCAGCACCGTGTTGCGCCGCGCCAGCGCGTTCTCAGGACGACGAATAGGGTTGTACAGCGACGGGTTCTTGCACATACCCACCAACATAGCGCTCTCCTCCACCTTCAACGCCGCAGGAGTCGTCGAGAAATACACCTGCGACGCCGACTTGATACCCACCGCATTGTACAGAAAATCAAACTGATTCAGGTACATCAGCAGTATCTCGTCTTTCGAATACAAACGCTCCAACTTCGTCGCTATCACCCATTCTATCGGTTTCTGCATTGCCCGCTCGAAGAGGTTGTTCGCACGCGGCGACCATATCTGCTTCGCCAACTGCTGCGTCAGCGTACTGCCGCCACCCGCACGACCTAACTTCAGCACTGCCCGCATGAACGCCTTGAAGTCCACACCCGTATGGTCGTAGAAGCGAGCGTCTTCCGTCGCTATCAGCGCCTCCACCAACGACGGAGACAGGTCGCTGTACTGCACACCCACACGGTTCGCCTGACGATAATAACGACCCAGCGACTCCATGTCCGACGAGAACACCTCGCTCGCGTACTTGTTCTTCGGGTTCTGCAACTCCTCCAACGGCGGCAGATAGCCCAACCAGCCCTTCGTTATCATCCAAAAAACCGCTACCACCAACACCACCCCCGCAGCAAACAACCCCCAAAACCATTTCAGAAATGTCTTCATATAATTATTGCCTATTACTTAATCAATAATACAAATCAATTTTAGAAATAATTGTCCATTTTTCGTATAGTTCACCTCGAAAGTACCCTATGTTTTTACCGTGATTTCATGAGAACTTTATCGTAACATAAACGAGTCTGTAACGGGTCTATAACCTGATAAAACCATGTCCGTAAAAGTTGTCCAAAACACGCATACTACGAACGTCCCTCCATGCTTGCCAGCAAAAAGATGTTTATTCTTCTGGCGATATGTGTTTCTGCCTTCAATTCACGTTATTGCCGCGTACCACAAGATTTGTAATTCGGGCACAAAGATACTACTTTTTGCCGAAATATGCAAATCCCGTACCATTTTTAGCCCATAGCATCACGTATTTATGTAAATACGTCTATTACTCGTTCCATATCTGACTCTAACAACCGCCCCAACGATGTGATTTTTGTCTCACAAATAGAGTTTTTAGTCAGTTAACTGCCTTATGAGGAGGTTTTCCATAAAATTATTTGCCTATCTCAAAAAAAAGTAGTATCTTTGCGCACTTGTTTTGCAATGCGGACACACAGCACTTTCTTTAGTTGATCCTGTCTCTACACAACAAGCAATAATTTAGGCAATGATATAACCTATTGAATCAAATTATTTATCAAGCGAAAGCCCCGAATGGGCGACATAACTCAATTTTGATCTTGTATATCATTGCCATAATGTATTATAAACAAAATGCCCACAGATATGAATATATCAATTATTGTCCCCCTGTACAACGAGGCAGAGTCGCTGCCGAAACTCTACGAATGGATAGTGCGCGTGATGAAAGAGCACGGGTACACGTATGAGATACTGTTTGTGAACGATGGCAGTACAGATGAGTCGTGGCAGGTGATAGAAGGGCTTGCTGCCGGTGCGCCGGCGGATACGGTGCACGGTATCTCTTTCCGTCGCAACTACGGCAAGTCGGCTGCCCTCTACTGCGGTTTTCAAGCCGCACAAGGCGAGGTCGTCATCACGATGGATGCCGACCTGCAAGACTCACCCGACGAGATACCGGAACTCTATCGGATGATTACCGAGGACGGCTTTGACCTCGTGAGCGGCTGGAAGCAGAAACGCTATGACAACAAACTGACCAAGAACCTGCCGAGCAAACTCTTCAACGCTACAGCGCGACGCGTTACAGGTATTCAACTGCACGACATGAACTGCGGACTGAAAGCCTATCGGCAGGAGGTGGTGAAGAATATCGAGGTCTTCTCCGAGATGCACCGCTACATCCCCTACCTCGCTAAAAATGCCGGGTTTACGAAGATAGGTGAGAAAGTGGTGCAACACCGCAAGCGCGAGTTCGGAGTGTCGAAGTTCGGGCTCAGTCGCTTCGTGAACGGCTACCTCGACCTGCTCACGCTGTGGTTCCTCAATAAGTTCGGTAAGCAGCCTATGCACTTCTTCGGACTCATCGGCAGCCTGATGTTCTTCATCGGACTGGTGGCTGTGATAGTGGTAGCAGGCATGAAAGTGCACGCGCTGGCAAACGGTATCCCCGCCATGCTGGTAGGTGTCAACCCCTATTTCCACATCGCCATCCTGATGATGATTCTCGGCTGCATGCTGTTCCTCGCCGGCTTCCTCGGCGAACTCTTCATCCGCAACTCCGGAGAACGCAACAACTACCTGATTGGGAAAAGGATATAACATTTGCGTGGATGAAGGATAAAGGACACAGGATGAAAGACTTATTACCTTCGTCTATGAGTTTCAGAGTCAAAACTGTTATGTCTTTTATCTTTCATCCTTTATCCTTTATCCTTCATGAAACTTTCCGAGCAAGTAAATACCGTAGAACGAGCATTGGGTGAACGCATGATTACCCATGCGATGGTGATTGTGCGCCAATGGGCAAATGAGTTGGGTGATGAACTGTGCGCAGGGCGTATTGACCAACTGGAGCAGAACTATCGCTATGTCTTCGACTACTACCTCTCCACCGAAGACCCCGACCGCGATGCGTTGCTCGACAAGATGACCGGCGAGGCGTATCGTATCACCGATGAGGTCTATGCCGCCCTGCGCGTGAAACGCGGCATGTCCCCCGATATGCACGGCTTCAACCCCCGCAACCCCCAGAGCGTGATGCACTATTTCAGTTCCTGCGTGCAGTTGCAGCCGGAAGACTTGCAATGGTTGCAGCAGGCAGCGCAGTATGAGCACTCAGCCGCCATCGCTATTGCCGCCTCCGCGGCGTTGGCACAGAACTTGCGCGAGTGCTTCAACGAAGCGGCAATGCTGACGCTCATCGATGTGGCGAACTCCGACAACGGGCTGGTCGCGGACCAAGCGTTGGCGAACCTCATTCTGCTGCTTGCACACTACGATGTGCGCATAGACTTCTTCCCGAACCTGCAAGATGCTTTCATGGAGCCATTGGGAGATGGCACACGTGCTTTTGAAACGATGTGCGCTATCATACGCTCCACCAAGATAAACCTCCGCGACGTGCTGGCGTCGGGGCAACTCTCTTTCGACGACCTGCCCGATGCACTCAAAGACCTGCTCGGCAGCACCGGCGAGACACCCGATATAGAGTCTATCCAATCGTGGATGCCTGCTTCGGAGAACGAGTACATGGCGGGGATTACCTCCATCCTGCCCGACACGTGGGTGTATGCCGTCATCGTAGGGGATAACGCAGAGCTCGAAGAGAAAGTGGCACTCACCTACTTAACAGTCGGAAAGATGGATATGCTGTGGGAAAACCTTGAGTTGGCGGAAGGCTGGCTCACGCAGCGTCTCTGCTCCGAGCAAGCCGTACCTATCGACTATATCAACTACGGGCATTGCTGTTTCGTACGCGGCGACCGCATGATGGCATACGAGAACTACCGCGAGGCACGCAGCCGATGCAAATCCGCCAAAGAGTTCTTCGCCCTCTTCCGACCCGACAGACATTTCCTGCTCGAGAAAGGAATCCCCGTAGAACAAATCTACCTGATGGAAGACCAACTTCTGAGAACATAGTGTCATACCCAAAAAGGCTGCCTAACACGACTTGTTAGACAGCCTTTTTGTAGAATAACCAGTGTGGTTGATTACTTCTTGAAGTAGCGGTTGAAGAGACCCTCAAAGCCCTTGCCGTGGCGAGCCTCATCCTTTGCCATCTCGTGTACGGTGTCGTGGATAGCATCGAGGTTCAACTCTTTCGCACGCTTAGCGATACGCAGTTTGTCCTCGCATGCGCCTGCCTCTGCCATCATGCGCTTCTCAAGATTGGTCTTGGTGTCCCATACTACATCGCCCAGCAACTCTGCGAACTTAGCGCAGTGCTCAGCCTCCTCAAACGCATAGCGCTTGAAAGCCTCTGCTACCTCGGGGTAACCCTCGCGGTCAGCCTGACGCGACATAGCCAAGTACATACCTACCTCGGTAGCCTCGCCCATGAAGTGTGCATTCAGGTCTTCTTTCATCTGTGCGTCGGTATCTTTGGCAACGCCGATTACATGCTCGCAAGCGAATGCCAAGCCTGCGTTTTCGTCAACGGTCTTCCAAGTTACTACTTGTTTGCACTGCGGGCAACGCTCAGGTGCCTCTGCGCCCTCAAATACGAATCCGCAAATCGGGCAAATAAATTTCTTGTTCATTGTTGTAAAGTTTTGTTTAATGTTGGTTAATATGCTTAACTTTGCTTATGCAAAAATTGTACCAAATTGAGTGGTTAGTGGTCAGTGGTCAGTGGTCAGTGGTTAGTGGTCAGTGGTCAGTGGTTAGTGGTTAGTGGTTAGTGGTCAGTGGTCAGTGGTCAGTGGTCGGTGGTCAGTGGTCAGTGGTCGGTGGTCAGAGCAGTGGCATGTTAATTATTAATTGTTAATTATTAATTGCCAATCGTCTCCACCGCCTTCTTCGTTATCTCATCGTCTCGTTCGAAGAGCGGGAAGAAGCCGTCATCGCCAAGGATGTTGCGCACGATATACGCGTTCACCAGCCTGAGAATCAGCGGTTTCGACTTCGCTATCTGCTGTTGGTTAGGCTCCACACCCTTGTCTTTGCAGTACTGCACGAACTCCGGCAGCCAGTTGGCTTCCAGCAGGTGCTTCTCCAGCGACTGCCAGTCTTTGTAGCGACTCAACTCCTTGCGGTGCGCATCGGTGTATTGATACGCAAACTGGTAGGTGTAGGCGCGGTTCGTCACTTGGTTGAAATAGGCGGTGTAGAGCGTTGTATCGCGCCCCACAAACACGTCCGGCATGATTCCGCCGCCCCCGTGCACCACGCGCCCTTTCTTCGTGCGATAGACCGTAGTGTCTTGGTAGTGCACGCTGTCGGCGTTGTAGAACTCGCCGTGCTCAAAGCGGTCAAGCAACTCCATCTGGTAATCCGCTTGGTCGCCCAGCGTGTAGGGCTTCTGTATGCAACGCCCCGAGGGCGTGTAGTAGCGCGCCACGGTCAGGCGTATCGCACTGCCGTCCGAGAACGGCATCTGCTGCTGTACCAGTCCTTTGCCGAACGAGCGGCGACCGATGATAACGGCGCGGTCGTTGTCCTGCATGGCGCCTGCGAAAATCTCGCTCGCCGAAGCCGAGAAGTCATCTATCAGCACTGCCAGAGGTACGTCTTGGAACCGCCCCGTGCCATTGGCGCGCGCCTCATAACGGGGGTAAGCACGCCCCTCGGAATAGACAATCATATCGCCGTTGGCGAGGAACTCATTTGCCATGCGGATGGCTTGGTCCATGTAGCCGCCGCTGTTCTCGCGCAAGTCCACGATATACGCCTCCGCCCCTTGCGAACGAACCGTAGCTAGCGCAGAGATAAACTCATTGTAGGTCTTCTCGCCGAACTTGTTCACGCGGATAAAGCCAATCTTCTTCTGCCCCTCGATGACGAATTTCGCGTCCACCGAGTTAACGGGAATGTCGCCGCGCGTGATGGTGAAATGCAGCAACTCGGGCTCGCCGCTGCGCAGCACGCCAATCTTCACCTTCGTGCCCTTCTCGCCGCGCAGGGTGTGCATCACTTTCTCGTTGTTGATATGCTTGCCCACAAAGAGCGAGTCGTCCACGGTGATGAGTTTATCGCCTGCCACCACGCCCACGCCCTCGCTCGGACCACCCGCGATGACTGCCACGATACGCACCGTGTCGTTCTGTATGTTAAACTGCACCCCGATGCCGGAGAACGAAGCCGACAACTCGGAGTTGACCATCTCAAGGTCTTTCTTCGGGATATACGCGGAGTGCGGGTCCAGTTTCTGCACCAACTCCTGCATCACCTCGTCAGTGATGCTGTCCATATTCAGTTCGTCCACGTATGCGGACTCCATGAGTTGCAGCAACTGGTCCACCTTGCTGGCGGGTGCTTGGTAAATCTGCCCGTTCTGAATGAAGAAACGCTGGGCATTCACCTTATTGCTCACCGCGTTACCGATGAGAAACCCCACCAGCAACGCCACCACGGCAATAGTGGGAAACAAATACTTTTTTACATTCGGTTTCATAGGTTTGATTTTTTAGACTATTTGACTTTCAGACCGCTTCGCTGTCCGATGTCCGACCGTTTCACTATCCGACCACTTCGTTGTCAGATACTATATCAGTCTTTCAGCGCGAAGCGCGGTCGGACAGCGTCAGCGGTCGGACAGCCGATAGGCGGTCTCTCGGTCGTAAGACGGTCTTTCAGCGCGAAGCGCGGTCATCAAGGAAGTCCACTTCAATCCCTGCCTTTTTCAGCAGTTCAATACCGTCCATGATACGGTACTCCTCGCCATAGACTACGCGCTTGATACCCGCTTGGATAATCAGTTTCGAGCACTCCATGCACGGGCTGGCGGTTACGTAGAGCGTGGCTCCCTCGCTGCTGTTGTTGCTCCGCGCCACCTTCGTGATGGCGTTCGCCTCCGCGTGCAGCACGTAGGGTAGCGACACGTTGTTCGCGTCCTCGCAGCAGTTCTCAAAGCCGCTCGGCGTACCGTTGTAGCCGTCGGAGATTATCATCTGGTCTTTCACAAGTAGTGCCCCCACCTTACGGCGTTGGCAGTAACTATTCTCCGCCCACGTGCGAGCCATGCGCATGTAGAGATAATCGCGTTTTGTCTGTTTCTCTGTATTCATAATCTGCGTCAAAATAACAACTCTTTGGCAAAAGCAGGGATGTCAATGCCGTCGAATGTCCCGCTGGTCATCATCAGCAGCGCGATATGGCTTTTGCCTGCCACCTCCTTGCGTACTGCCTCGGCGAGGGATTGGCTGTCGGTAAAGACTACTACATTTTTCGTGCCAAACGCGCGTTGCACCTCCTCGGCGGTAATCGGTTGCAGCCGTTTATGTTCAATCACCTTCGGATTGAAATAGACAAACGCCGCGTCAGCCTCTGCCATACAGCCCTCGTACTGCGGCAGGAAATCCGCCATCAGCGAGGAGAAGGTATGCAACTCCATGCAGGCTATCAGCCTTTTCTCGGGGTAGCGCTCGCGCACGGCGTTCACCGTCGCGCGGAGTTTGCTGGGCGAGTGGGCGAAGTCCTTGTATGCCACCGAACTGTCGGTCTCGCAAATCTTCTCCAAACGGTTGCTGGCACCCGTGAACGTGCTGATGGTGCGGTAGAAATCGTCTGCCGCAATGCCTATCTGCCGGCAGGCAAGGCAGGCGGCTTGCAGGTTCTGCATGTTGTGCTTTCCGAAGACCTGCATAGGCACGTTGCCGTTGTATGCCTCGTAGGGAATAGTGGTGATGTCGGGACGGGCATGCGCGGCTATGTCGCGCAGGTTCTCGTCGCCGGCAAAATAGATGAACTTACCATCGGGTTCAAACGAATCCACAAACTTGCGGAACGTGTTCACATACTGCGGGAAGGTGGGGAACACGTTGATATGGTCCCACGCAATCCCCGTCAGTATCGCCACATGCGGATGATACCACAGGAATTTCGACCGCAGGTCGAGCGGCGAGGTCAGGTACTCATCGCCCTCGAAGACGGCATACTTCGCCGTGTCGGAGAGCCGCACCATGCGCTCAAAACCCTCTATCTGCGCGCCCACCATATAGTCCGCCTCAATGCCCAAGCGTTGCAGGACATAGAGTATCATCGAGGTCGTGGTGGTCTTGCCATGGCTGCCGCCGACCACTATCCGTACCTTGTCGCGCGTCTGCTCGTACAGGTATTCGGGGAAGGAATAGATACGCAGTCCCAACTCGCGTGCACGCACCAACTCGGGGTTGTCCTCGCGCGCGTGCATACCTAATATAATGGCATCGATATCGGGGGTGATACGCTCGGGGTGCCAACCCAACTCCTCGGGCAGCAACCCTGCCTCCTGCAAATGGGTGCGAGCGGGGTCGAAGATTTCATCGTCCGACCCCGTTACGACATATCCTTTCTTCGTAGCAACCGCCAGCGCAAGGTTGTGCATGGCTGCCCCGCCGATGGCAATAAAATGGATTCGCATGGCTTTTGGGATTAAGGATAAAGGATGAAAGATGAAAGACTGATTACCTTCGACTATTCAAAACTAATTCGTCTTTTATCCTTCATCCTTTCTCTTTTATCTTATGCAAACAGTTTCCCGAACTCCTCGTGGCTGATGGCTTTCTCCTCCACCTTGGCTACGCCGCGCAGCGCGTCGAAAATCTTGTTCTCCGCCACGCGCTCCACGATGCCGCGCAGTTGGTCTTCCTTCTTGAGCATCTCCTGTGCGAAGTTGTCCAAGTAAGCGTCTTCTACGTGCATCAAACCGTACTGCATGAACTGCATGCGAGCCACCTCGCGGGCATAAGCCTCCACGTCTTCTTTCTCCACTTTCACCTCAAAAGCCTTCATCAGTTGGTCTTTCGCAAGGTGCCATTTCAACTCTTCGAGCATAGCGGGGAAGTCCTTGTCCAACTCCTCTTGGGTCATCTTCTCGTTCGTCGCGAGCACCCAGCGTTTGAGGAACGCCTCGGGGAACTGCAAGCCCTCCATCTTCTTCATGACAGCCGCCTTCGCGTCCAGTCCGAACTTGTATTTCGCATCCTCTGCCATGTTGGCTTCTATCTCGGCTTTCACGCGAGCGCGGAAGTCTGCCTCGTCTTTCACGTTGTTCTCGCCATACACTTTGGCAAACAACTCGCCATCGATAGCCGCAGGCTGATGGCGCGTAATCGTCTGAATCTCAAAGGTGAAGTCCGAAGTTAGGTCTTTGGCTTCCTCCTTGCTGATGCCTACCAGCGATGACACCTCCACCTCGCTGCCGTAAGCCGCTGCGGGATTGAACGTAACCACATCACCTTTCTTCGCACCTTGGAAGAGTGCTTTCTGCGCATCGTCCTTCATGTAAGCGGGCATCAACACAGCCCCTTCCTTCACGATACCGCCTTCTTTCTGCTCGGTGAGCAGACCTTTCAGCATGTCGCCCTCCTGCATCTCCCTTGCGTCAATGTATTCGCCGAAACGCTCTGCGTAGGAGTTCACCTGCTTATCCACCATCTCATCGGTAACGGTAATCACGTACTGCGTCAGTTTGTTGTGTCCGTTCAGTTTCGCATCGAACTCGGGTGCAACGGCGATGTCGAAGGCGAAGGTGAAAGTGTCTTGGTTGTCCAAGTCCATCTCGGGGGTCAACTCGTTGTTAGGCAGCGGGTCGCCCAGCACTTTCAGGTTGTTGTCGTCGATGTACTTGCTCAGTTGCTCGCCGACCACTTTGTTCAGCACGTCTGCCAGCACGCCCTTGCCGTACATCTTCTTCACCAGCCCCATGGGCACCATACCCGGGCGGAAACCCGGCACGTTCGCCTTCTGGCGAATCTGCTTCAGGTCTTTTTGTACTTTCTCTTGATAATCTGCAGGCTCAATAGTCAGCGTCAACACAGCCTGCAAGTCTTTCATTTCACTTTGATTAATTTGCATGATAAAATATGTATTTAATTATAATTTCAAAACAAAGAGCACTTGTAGTCTAAGTTCTTAGAGCATATGCCCTCATAATTCATTTTATTGTACATTAATTACCACAAATTGCCCTCAAATTATCCAAAAATATTTTTTGAGAAATTTACGATAAATTCATGGAAATTAATGTTAAAACACTCAGAGCATGCGCCCTCATAATTCATAATTCATAATTCATAATTCATAATTAACTCCTCCCCGCTCTCTTCCGCTCCAACTCGTCGAGGATAATCTTTCGGATACGCATGTGGTTAGGCGTAACCTCCACATACTCATCCTCTTTGATATACTCCAGCGCCTCTTCCAGCGAGAAAATCACAGGCGGCGGCAACACTGCCTTGTCGTCTGCCGACTTCGACCGCATGTTCGTCAGTTTCTTCGATTTCGTAACGTTTATCACGATATCGCCTTCCTTGCTGTTCTCGCCCACTACTTGCCCCGCATACACTTCCTCGCCCGGGTAGATGAAGAACCGTCCGCGGTCTTGCAGTTTGTCCAGCGCATAGGCGTATGCCGTGCCGCCTTCCATCGCAATCAGCGACCCGTTGTTGCGCTTCACTATCTCGCCTTTGTACGGCTGATACTCGAAGAATCGGTGCGCCATTATCGCCTCGCCCGCACTCACGTTCATCACGTAGGTGCGCATACCCATGATGCCTCGCGAGGGAATCAGGAACTCCAACTGCACGCGGTCGTTCACCATCTCCATCTTGGTCATCTCGCCCTTGTGCGTGGACACAAACTCGATGATTTTGCCGCTGCACTCGTCGGGCGTGTTCACCGTCAGCATCTCCACCGGCTCGCACTTCACGCCGTCTATGTCCTTGAATATCACCTGCGGCTGACCCACTTGCAACTCATAGCCCTCTCGGCGCATGGTCTCTATCAGCACGCTCAGGTGCAACACGCCGCGCCCGAACACATGCCACGAGTTCTCGTCCGTACCGCGCTCCACGCGCAGCGCGAGGTTCTTCTCCAACTCTTTGTTCAGTCGCTCCTGTATGTGGCGGCTCGTTACGAACTTACCCTCTTTGCCGAAGAAAGGCGAGTCGTTGATGGTGAACACCATCGACATCGTCGGCTCGTCTATCGCAATCGGCTTCAGCGGCTCGGGTTGCTCGTAGTCGCATATCGTGTCGCCTATCTCGAAGCCGTCGATGCCTATCAGCGCGCATATATCGCCGCTCTTCACCACGTCCGTCTTCACGTGCCCCATGCCTTGGAACGTGTGCAACTCCTTGATTTTCGTCTTCACCATCGTCCCGTCTTTCTTCGCCAGACACACGTTCATGCCGTCTCTCAGTGCACCTCTGTGCACGCGCCCCACGGCGATACGCCCCACGTAGGCGTTGTAGTCCAGCGATGTGATGAGCATCTGCGGCGTGCCCTCCAACTCCTCCGGAGCGGGGATGTACTCGATTATCGCGTCCATCAGCGCCGTCAGGTCGGTCGTCGGCTTGCGCCAGTCGGTACTCATCCAGCCGTTCTTCGCAGAGCCGTAAATAGTCTGAAAATCAAGTTGTTCCTCCGTCGCGTTCAGGTTCACCATCAGGTCGAACACCTCTTCCTGTACCTCATCGGGGCGGCAGTTCAACTTATCCACCTTGTTTATCACCACTATCGGTTTCAGGTTCAGTTCCAATGCCTTTTGCAGCACGAAGCGCGTCTGCGGCATCGGACCCTCAAAGGCGTCCACCAGCAGCAACACGCCGTCTGCCATGTTCAGCACGCGCTCCACTTCGCCGCCGAAGTCAGCGTGCCCCGGAGTGTCTATGATGTTGATTTTGTAGCCCTTATAGTCTATCGACACGTTCTTCGCCAAGATGGTGATACCTCGCTCGCGCTCAAGGTCGTTGTTGTCCAGAATCAACTCGCCTTTCTGCTCGTTCTCGCGAAACAGATGAGCCGTGTACAGCATCTTGTCCACGAGTGTTGTCTTCCCGTGGTCCACGTGCGCGATAATCGCTATGTTTCTAATCTTTTGCATTGTATATGTAGATTGTACCTTAAATTTTCACTGGGGTCGTCCCGACCAATCGCGACGGTAAACTTACCGAGGATATCCGTACTACTCGGAACGATAAATAAAAAACTCTCAAAAAGCGGGCAAAGTTACGACTTTTTTTTGATATATGCAAGAAAAATTCGAAAAAAGCATTATTTTCTGACTATTGTACTGTCTAATGTACTATGTACAAAATCCGAAAAAGGAGAATAGCCGACAATCTTAGGTGATTCATAGGTGATTCATAGGTGATTCAGCTGTCTGTAAGCGGATAGTATAGACAAAATGTTTGGTAATGATATACGAGTTGACCCAAATTCTTTATCCAATGCAAGCCTTGAAGAGACGATACAGACTAACGCAGGGCGTAACCCTACGAATAGGAATCTCGCCTAATAATAAGCCCCAACGGGGCGACATAACTAAGCCCCTACTATCCCGATACCTTCCCGTACTATTCCCGTACTATTCCCGTACTATTCCCGTACTATTCCCGTACAATAAAGCCGACTATTCCATATCTGTCATACAACAAAAGAGGCAGTCTAACAAGCCCGTCATGCACTGCCACTGGGGATGCCCCGACTTGTCAGGACGGGTGTTTTGGAACAAAACGAATATTTTTTGCGGTGATTTTAGTCTCTTATAAGCCATTCACAAACAAAAAGAGACTGCCCAACAAACTTGTTAGACAGCCTCAATCGTATGATTATTTATTCTCTATCCTTATTTGCGGATTTGTGCGCCGATTACGGTGTACGTTTTCTCTGCGCGTTGGATGTAGAGTTGTCCGTTGCGGAGCACCTTGGTGGTCTTCACTTCTTGCTCGATCTGTTGCAGAGCAGTAGCACCTTCGTCCTGCACCAATACACTACCTATCTCCCATGTCGGGCAAACGGAGGTCGAAGTCATAAAACGCCATGGTGCTACCATCCTAAAACTCATACGTTGAATAGTAAGCGTCGCAATACTGCAAACCGCTTACAGCAATGTTAGCAGCCTGCATGGTCATTGCCAAGCCCATGGCTGCAAAGAAAGTGAATAGTTTTTTCATAATAGTTTTTTGTTTGTTGTAGTTTATTTTTATCTTGAAACACAGAAGGGGCAGTCGAGAAGCCTCGTCCGCCCCCTCTCATTATCTGCCGGTGTTACTGGCGAACCACGCCTCCGAGCACGTTGTAAACACGTTTGCCGCGGCGGATATAGAGCATACCGTCTTGAATGAACTTCGTGGCAGGCGTGGTGGTGTCGCTCTCCACCTCCTCTATAGCAGTTACCGACTCGGTAACAGGTACACCTTCGTAGTAGATATGGATGGGTACATCATAGGAGTTCAGTGCATTCACCTCTACGCTGAGTTTCTTGCCGCCATCCAGTTTCTTCACTTCCACTTGCCCGGTGAAGAAGAAATAAAGGGGTGTTCTGAAACTTTTGATTTTTCCGTCGGAAGTAATCATATTATCTTCAAAGAAGCCTGCGAGCGAGGGATTGGCACCGGCTGTGCCGACACCATAAGATGCCAATACCGTACCGGACTTGAGCGACCAGTTGATAGGATAGACTCCTTCGGGGATAGTGATTTGCGGGTCTTTATCGTCAGAGAAGAATACGATTTGCGTGAGGAGGGCTTCCTTATCGCCCTTGTGGTAACTATTGCCGACCCAATAGAGCATATTATTTGATTCATGTGCTACATCGGATACATAGCATTTGTCTTCCTCGGTATATGTCCACTCCAAATCCTGATTCTTATCATCGCAATCATATTTCAGTCGGTAGCGCAAATCTAAGGTGATGTGGAAACGATAGATGATGTCATCGGTAGCGAGGAACTGTGCCTCAATGAAGTTGGTATCCCTCGCAATATGGCATTCGAGCCATCCGTCCACCAAAGACTCTTGCGTTTGGGTGGTCATCTCCCCTTCGTAGGTAATGACATAGAAGGCTTGGAAGTTGCAGTCGAAGTCGAATCTGCGGAAGAGTCCGTCCATAACCCACCGTCCTTCGGTTGAGTCTCCCTTCGGGGAAATCATCAGGAAGTACTGTTTGTCTTCTTCTTGTTGCGACATACCCCAAATGCTCCAAGAGCCGTTGGTCTCACGTCCGTCAGAGAACGGGACATTGCTGATAGTAACATCCACGGTATCAATGGCTTGCGGGATATAGTAGGTCATGTGTACTTCGTACAACTTGCCGATATAGGTGGTCATCCACGTGGTGAATTGTACGGTATCTTTCGTTGCATTGGGTTTTACACTGCATTCGATGTAAGCCAAGCGCTCTTGTATCATCTCGCCTCCGGCTTTCTTAACATAGAGGAACGTGGCACCGGCGTCGGTGATGATATCGAAATTGCGGGTGTTGTAGTCTCCTTCCTCGAAAATGGAGGAGGCATAGAATGCCGTGCCTGCCACAATACTATCGGTTTCCGCATAGAATTGCCAGCCATCTTGCTGGTCGGTTACCACGATGCAGTGCCCGGGTATATCAACAATGATAGTATCCCTTATGGCGTCCACTCGCGAGCACATAGAAATCTGATAAAGTTTATGGTCGTTGGCAATCACCTCGGCAGAGACAAAAGTTG
>JBJECI010000123.1:0-28594 GCA_051870915.1 Paludibacteraceae bacterium | reverse complement strand
TCCGCGTGGCGGAGTTCCTCAACCTCGACCAACAGGTAGCGACCCTCTCCACCGCCGACTTCGCCGCCATAGAGCGCAGCCGCAGCCCGCACAAACCCATCGTGAGCGTGCAGACGGGCGACAGACAGGTGCTGATGTTCCAAGAGGATGCCGACCGCCTCGGATACACAGACTACCAACGCCGCTACACCACCTACGAAGCCGAGCGCATGACCCCGCAGGAACGCCGCGCATACGGCATACGATGGTTAGACTAACAACACTAACGCGATATGATACGCACTTTTGAACTACATACGAAGCCTCTGACGGAATGGGAGAAGCGTGTGCTACTACCCGCGATGGTGAAAGAGTTGAGCATGCACCGCTCCCGTGGTAATTCCATCAAGTCGGACATACTGGCGGAGAAGATGCGCGAGGCGACGGGTCATCGTCCCAACGGCGCGAGAATCCGCAAGGTGGTGAACGCCATCCGCATAGGCGGTTATCTGCGCTGCCTGTCGGCGACTTCGGACGGGTATTACATAGCCTCCAACCGAGCGGAGATAGACGACTGCGTGTTCTCACTCAAACAGCGTGCGGCGCAGATATGGCAGGTAGCCGAATCGCTGCAAAGGCAGATGGATAGCACCTTTCCGAATAATCCTCAACAAAAAATACAATTCGATTAAACTATGATTAGCAAAGCAAAAAGACAAAAGATTTACGACTGGTTGCGTGCCAGCAAAGGGAAGAGCGGTCTGACAATGGAGACCAAGTGGATAACCACGCTGGACTACAACAACATCCGGCAGCGTATCACCAGAGGGTACAACTACGCCGAGTATGCAACACTGGAGCGGAACGGCGACAAGGTGCGTATGCGGATTAGCATCAAGTAATCACACGATGGACGCAGCACAATCTACACCGCACACGCTAACCGTGGTGCGCAATAAGTTCCTCCTCAAGGCGGGCATAGACATCAGGCATGTACGGCTTGACATAGACGAGCAGGTGCTCAACGCCCGTGTCCTCACGCCGCTGTGCGCAATAGACATGGCTTACGGCGCGTTTCAGTCGCTCGATAAGTATTACTTCAAGCACTCCGCGAAGAAATGTTACAACGACATTAAGGCAAAGTTCCACACCATCTTCAGCCGCAGCGGCATACTGTACAGCGGTCTGGAAGATGAGGAACTGATGTCTGTAATAGACTACATGGATAAGATTGATGAATGCGTTAGAAAGGACATGGATATTCTCAAGTGGCAGATACACGGGCATTTGATGGACTTGCCGATGAAGGAGCGGAATATAACGGCAACGATTATCCTGATGATGACCATCTGCTGCTATTCCCACGATATGCTTGCAAGAGATTTGCATACGGACTTTATCGAGTTAGAGTATATCTCCAAGAAAGCGAGCAACATGGTAGATTTCATGCTGAGAGACCTGTTTGGTAAGAACGCTCCCGTTATCGACTTCACGGATGAGCAGTTCACGCTCACGCTGACCGTGTTGTTCAAGAGATTAACCGAGGTAACGACGGAAGGTGCATGATGATAGATTTAACCAACAAAATCACACGGAACTATGGTACAGAATATAACTCTCCACGGGGACGCTTACAACAGCGTTATTGAGCAGTTTAAGAAAGGCGAGACAGCCACCATCGGCACGAAGTCGCTGCAAGGTTTTCATCTTGGCGACACGCTCCGTATCTTCGAGATTACAAACGGATACGACATCTATAACCATAAACACCGCGAGGCGGTAGCAGAGGGGAAGATGCAGAACTACACAGGTCGCGAAGTACGCTGCATGGTGAAAGCATGCTTCATAACGGACGATATGTCGGGTTACGGCGTTATACTCAAAGAGGAGAAATGAGGTATGGTAACGGTAGTTTTTGAAGAGGTGTACCACCACAGACCACTTCGGAAGTTCATCCGATTGCGTCAGTTGAACATCAAAAACGGGACGAGAGTATATATAGACAGTAAGAACGAGGAAGACTTCGGATGGTATGAGGTGAGCGAACAGCACATCGGTATCGGTCAAGGAATGATACGGCGCGTAACGCAATTCTTCACTCTCTCCAAGATTTATTAACCGACGAAAGGCATATCATGGAAATCAATTTAGATTGGCTGAAGTCCTGCAACAGTTTGCGCAGCGAGATAGAGAAGTCGAAAGACCTGCTCACGAAGATGGAGTCCCCGTATCTGACTGACTTGAGTCTTGTGCCGGACATACACACCATGCTGCGAGAGTATCTTGCTAACCAAGATACGTATGTATCAATAAGAGCAGAAGTGCTTATACTCACGTATCTGTATGCGCCATCAAGGCTTGCACGGCAACAAAAAGGGCGTGCTAAAAATAAGATTTTGACTAACATAGCGCGCTATATAGGCATATCAAACAGCAGCCTGTATATGTACAAGGCGAGTGTCATTCAGCATTATAGGATGTACAAGGAGTTTCGGGAGGTCGTAGATGGGGGTATAAGGCTGATAAAAAACAAGTACCCGATGCAAGACTGATAAATTAGCCGATTTCGCAAGGACACGAAGCAATAAGATTTACGAATTTTCTATATCATTTATGATATAGCAGAAAGAAAAGAACATGAAGTTTTCAAAAAGTTGTCAAAAAATTTGCATATATAAGAAAAATACATTACCTTTGCAGCGAGAAATTAAAGTAACAGTTTAATTTTCATATAAAAAATCAGTTTCAATTATGGTAGAAAACAAAGATTTATCGCCTGCTACACAAGTTGATGTGCACGCGCTTGTAGAACAAATGAAAGCCGAAGGCAAGAAGATTATTACGTTCAGCCTCAAGCAGAAGTATTTTGACGCTATTCTTGCAGGTCGTAAAGTGCAAGAGTTTCGCGAGGTACGACCTACAACTATCAAACGTCTTATCCAGTTGGACAAAGACGGGTTCGATATAGAAGATGAGAACGGTTTTGCTATTCCCATAAAATACGATGCTATCCTTTTCTACACAGGTGCATACAATGCGAAGAAGCGAGACTGCTGTTTGGTTGAGGTGGCAGACTCGTACACACAGTATTTCACGGATGAAAACGGCGAAGTGATAGAGTATCAAGTGGATGATGGTGTAAACGAGCCGTATTGGTGGCAAGAGTCGCAGGTGGTCTATGAGTTGGGCAAAATTCTTGCCGTAAATATCTACTCGGGCACCTGCAAAAAGTGCGTCTTGTAAAAATCAGTAATGAGCGAAATAACAAAAAAGCGTAACGAAAAATGTCGTTACGCTTTTTTTATGTATTATTCTTTTAGATAACCGAATATCGCAAAAATTAGCCCATAAAAGATGCACTTATCACAAAACAAATGAGTAATTTTGCAGCAGTTAAAAAGCGAGTCAGTTTTATTGAGTAACAATGCGTAAAACTTTACAGTTATGACAAAGACAAGAAAATTCAAACAGTCTTACACGTCTAACGGCGTAGGCTATCAGTCTGCCACATCCGGCAAGGGCGGAGCATACAAAGGTGGTCGCCGTGGTTTTACTCAGGTATACACAGACGGCACGAAGAAAGGTTCGCATGGCGGTCGGTTGATTTCTCGTCTCCAACAGTATCGCGACATCCGTGCCGGTCTTGGATTATCTGATGGATAACCGACAAAAAGAGGAGTTAAGAGGGGAAAACAGCCCTTCTTAACTCTAATTTATTAACAACTCAAGATATGGCAAGAAGGAAATCCATAAGCGATATAAACGAGCAGAGAAGCCGTATAGCAGCCGCTTTCTACAATAGCCCAACGGAAGCAAACAAGAAAAGGTATGTACGTGCGTATAATGCGGCTGAGCGATACAATGAAAATATAAGGAATGCAATTAAAAGCACACGCGGGTATTATTTCGGAGATATGACTCACGGAAATGAAAAATTTGCGAAATCTTCGTATCTTGGTCAGAGTGGAAGAACAGTGTATATAGGAACAGAAGCGCAAGCGAAAACGAAAGTTAATCGTGCAACCTATATGGGTCTCGCGAACGGGTAAGAAAGGGGGAAATTATGGCAAAAAAGAAATCGTTAAACGACATCATTAGCCAAAGTACAAGGTTAAGGCAACAACTCAGGGTAAGTTCGAGGAACATACAAAGACCAGCAAACGGTTGGAGTGTTCAACAAGTACAACAAATGTGGGAAGGCAAAGACCCATTCTCAATAATGAGTGGTAAGATTGCAAAAAGCACCGATACATACGCCAATAACATTTTACGTTCAAAGCAGTATCAAAATGCTTATAAAGCGAAATACGAAGGTGAGCCTATCAATGAGCGCGAAAAGAGAGCAGACAACACAAAAATACCAAGAAACATATACATGGGTCTTGCAAACGGGTAAAGGAAAACGGAACGGAGAATATGATAAAGTTAGAGCAAGCATTTGACACAATACGCTATGTTCGTCAGCAAACAGACGAGGTTATTCTTTTCAATTCATTTGGTAAGGACAGCCTCGTCGTGTTAGACCTAATCGCTCCGTACTTCAAGCGCGTAGTGTGTGTGTTTATGTATTTTGTTCCAAATCTTGACCATATAAACCGTTTCATCAACCAAGTGGTATGCAGGTACAATAACGTAGAAGTCGTACAGATACCACACTGGAACTTGACCTATATCCAACGATGTGGAATGTATAGCGTAACGAACACCATCGGGAAAGAACAGAAAAAACAAAAACTCCTCAAACTGCGCGATGTGGCAGATAAGGTTAAGGAGTACTATAAGATGGATTACGTGTTTCTCGGTATGAAGAAAGCGGATGGTATGAACCGCCGTCTTATGCTAAACACATACGCTCAAAATCACTATGTGAACAATGGTATGGTCTATCCGCTTGCCACTTGGACGCAAAAGGAGGTATTGGCATATATGCTCCATCACCGCCTGCCCGAGCCGATTAGGTATGGTAAAAGTGCAAGCAATGGAGTAGGTTTTAACCTCGACTGTTTCCTTTGGATGGAGAAGAATGCCCCGCAAGACTTGGAGAAGATGTATGCCTCTTTCCCCGAATCACGAAGAATACTCTACGAATATCATTACAATAACCAATAAACCATGCAAGACTTGTCAAAATACATCCGCTCCGAGACTGCAACACTAAATCGCAGCGACATACATTTTGCGGACTACAACCCACGAAGTATATCGGATGAGAATCTAAAAACCCTCCGAAGAGGGATACGCAAGTACGGACTTGTCGGAGGCATTGTAGTAAACAAGCAAACAGGAAATACTCTTGTGCAGGGGCACCAGCGTATAACTGTAATGGATGAATTACAGAAATACGACAAAGATACACATGAAAACGACTACGCTCTCCGATGTGAGTTGATAGATGTAGATGAGAAGATGGAAAAGGAGTTAGTTGTGCTCCTTAATAATCCTAACGCACAGGGTCAATGGGACTACGAGAGATTGCGAGCACTCATACCCGATATAGATTACAAGGATGCCGGACTGACCGATGCTGACTTGTCTATGATAGGAGTTGATTTTATGATGCCTACTGTTGGAAATACGGAAGCGTCGGAGAGTATCACAAGCATGATAATGCCTAACCTAATGCAGTCGTCCGCAAGCAGTGTTGCACAGGATGTTCCTATCGGTGAAAGTCATGCTTCGTATGATGATAAGGTGCAGCACATGAAAGACGTGAAGGCGCAAGTGCAGCAGCAAGCGATGCAGCGTGCCGCGAACAACACGGCGTACCTAATGTTATCTTTTGACAACTATGCGAATATGCAGGACTTCCTCGCATGGCTCGACTTGCCAGCAGACACACAAATCATCAAAGGCGAAGAGTTTGCTACGATGTTTCAAGACATGGAAGACGGCGTAGAAGAGGAAGGCGATGAATAACCAGTAGCATAACCGCTACTACAACATACACCCTCAAAAACTTTATGAGAGTCAGTTCCGATAATAGTAACGAACCAAAAAAGAAGAAATCAACACACCAGAAAAAGAAATCACCGAAGAAAAAACTAACCATTATAAAACCGAAGGACATCCACGAGCAAATAGAAGAGTCGCAGCCTATGCAGACACCGCCCGCTCCGTGGAAAGGCATGTCGAAAGGCAGGCAGGCTAAAAATGATTATGATAGCGATGATTTCTATGATGAAGCATTCTTCCTCGCATTCAACGGTGCATCGGACGCAGAGATAGCAAATGCGTTCGACATCACCCCAACGTATTTTTCTCTCATAAAGAACGGTAAGGTAGTAGAATGGAGCAAAGAAGATAACGCAAGACGTAGCGCGAGACTACTTAAAGTGTTAGAGCGTGCGCGGAAGAAAATAATGCAGGCTATCAAGGGGAAGTACCTTGCAGCTGCCCTCGGCGGGCAAGAAGTGGAAAGCATAAGTACCACAACGCGAATGGTGCGGTTATCAGGTCAAGATGCACCCGCAGAGGTGATACAAGAGACACGGACGAAGACAAAGACACTCCCGAACATGCAGGCACTTGCCACACTCATGTTCCACTACGATAAAGAATGGAGGAAGGTGCAACGAGGATTAGACGAAGAGACGCAAGATGTGCCTACGAATATAGAGACGGGAATAGATATAGAGAAGTGGATAGAAAGGGAGGTTGGGATAAATCTTAAAGATTGACACGCTTT
The DNA here is from genome assembly GCA_051870915.1 of Paludibacteraceae bacterium. Taxonomy (GTDB): domain Bacteria; phylum Bacteroidota; class Bacteroidia; order Bacteroidales; family Paludibacteraceae; genus Colicola. Next base: position 21,930 of record JBJECI010000123.1, on the reverse strand, counting down.
GAAAGGCAAAACCTCGAATTTTTTTTTGCCTACCATCTCAAAATCTTAAAAATCGTACACTTTTGCTATGATAAAAAACCACGAGATATATCGTCCGTTATACACAGATAAAGATAAATTCATCATCCTAATCACGGGCGGGCGAGGTAGCGGAAAGAGTTTTGCTTCGTCTGCGTTCATCGAGCGACTTACCTTTGAACTGAAAAAGTATATCAATGACAATGGCGATGTGGAGCGAATAACCCATAATATCCTCTATGCCCGCTACACAATGACCTCTGCATCTATATCTGTTATACCCGAATTTATGGAGAAGGTGGAAATGGACGGTACAGCCAAGTACTTCCACGCTACCAAGTCGGACGTAATAAACCGTATGACCGGCGCGCGGATAATGTTCCGAGGTATCAAGACGAGCAGCGGCAATCAGACGGCGAAACTGAAATCTATACACGGAATAACGACATTTGTGTGTGATGAGGCGGAGGAGTGGACGAGCGAGCATGAGTTTGACACGATAATGTTTTCTATTCGCCAGAAAGGAATACAGAATCGTATCATCATCATAATGAACCCGACAGATAATAACCATTTCATATACAAGAAGTACATAGAAAAGACGCACAAAGAGGTTATGTATGACGGTGTTCCCGTGCAGATAAGCACTCACCCGAATGTGCTGCATATACACACATCATACCTTGACAATATAGAACATTTAAGCGAGCAGTTTATCGCAGAGGCGAATGCTATGAAAGAGAAAGACCATAAGAAGTACGGACATGTCTTTATGGGGCGTTGGGACGATGTTAAAGAGGGAGCGATATATACGAATTGGTCAATCGTCAATGAGTTTCCGTCTCAATGCCGCGAGGTGGCTTTGGGGTTAGACTTTGGATATGGTAATGCTCCGACGGCTTGCGTAAAGTGTGGCGTGCTGAATAATGATTTGTACATAGACGAGCAGTTCTACATAGTAGGTATGAGTATCTCCGAGATGCGCGATGAATTGACCAAGCGAGGGCTGATAGTGTATGCAGATAGCGCATCCCCGCTACTCATTCAAGAGATTGCCAACGAGGGTCTGATGGTGTACCCTGTTGATAAGTCCGCGCTGACGGTGGTAGCAGGCATAGAGAAATGCAAGGACTTTGACCATATATACGTAACCAAACGCTCCTATAATGTGCAGCACGAACTACGAAACTATGTATGGGACAAAGATAAGTACGGGAACTATATCAACCAGCCAGTCAAGCAGAATGATCACGCCGCAGACAGTTTTCGTTATTACGTTACAGGGTGCATTTTGGGACATGTATTACCACCTATCGGCGGAGAGTTACAAAAAGATTTTGTAGTATTCTAACAGAATAGATATATGGCAGTAGTAAACACAAACTCAACGTATGTAAACGGAATCGCTACGTTCTTCCGCAACGTAACACTCAATGCACTTGGTATTGAGCGTGATTTCTATCAGTTGATGGAAGACAAAGACGTGCATCACGCACTCAACATGTGTGATGATAACAGCGCAGATGTTGAAAACGCGCTTGCAGAGTATAACCCGCAACTACACAAGGTTATGCGCACGCCTAACAAGTATCCCTCCGGTCGCGCTCCGTATATCACATGCAAGCACCCTCGTACACGGCAGCGGTATATTAACGAGGTAGAACTGTTCTTCTTGTTCGGCTCCCCTATCAAATGGAAGAAAGAGGACGGAGACGATGAGGCTTTCAAGTTGTTTAACAGTTTCATCAAAGAAAGCCGCTTCAACACGACTATTCGTAAGGCAAAACGCATTGCCGGTTCAGAGACGGAATGTGCCAAGTTATACCATATCAGCCGCGACTATCATACTGACGATGTTCACTGGCAGGTAGTAGTGCTATCGCGCTCTACAGGTTACCTTCTCCGACCTCTTTTTGACCAGTTTGGGAACCTCGTTGCGTTCGCCTACGGGTTCAAGCGTAAGAATGCGTTTGGAAAGACAGTGCAATGCTGGGGAGTGCAGACTGCTGAAATTATCTACGACTGCGAGAAAGCCACTATTGGATGGAACGTAACGAAGTACCCGAACCCAACTGGCAAGATTAACATCATTTACTACAAGCAGCCGAAAGCGTGGGACGGCGCAGAGCCGCGTATCGACCGCGAGGAAGAGTTAGACAGCAAGATTGGAGACACCAACAACTATTTTGCAGACCCTGTCCTGATGGGTACAGCAGACGCTATCAAGTCTATCTACTCGCCAGAAACACGCGGCAAGTTAGTGAGACTATCCGGCGAAAAATCTCGCCTTGAGTATCTGAACCCTCCGCAGGCAAGCGGTCTGCGAAAAGAGGAGAAGGATGACCTTAAAGAAAGCATCCTGTTCGACACGTTCACGCCGGACTTCTCCATTGAGAAAATGAAAGGCTTTGGCACGCTAACGGGAAAGGCTATACGTAACGCCATGATACTCGGATATATCAAGCGTTCAAAGAACATGGAGATATATGAAGAGTTGATAGATAGGGAAAAGAACGTAATCATTGAATTGCTGAAGTTTTTGCACCCTGAAATGGCATCCAAATTGTCGGAGTTGTCTATATCGTTTGAGTTTGGGGAACCGTTCTCTGATGACGAGCAAGCAAACTGGACTGCAATATCTAACCTGTACAAAAGCGGATTGCTCTCACTTGAGACTGCTGTCGGTCTGTTGGCTCTCACGAAAGCGCCCGAAGAGGAGATTGACCGTATCCGTATGCAAGAGATTGAGAAAACGCTGGACGAAGAAGAGGCAAAGACCGAGAAAGCCCAAGAGACCGGTAAGACTAATGTTGGGAAAGAAGAAAACGAAGAGAAAGGAAGCGTGGAGGAAACGGCATGAAAACGTTACATTGTGCGATAAAGCAACAATACTTGGATTTAATTCAAGCAGGAACAAAGACGGTAGAGTATCGCGACATGTCTCCGTATTGGATACAGCGTCTTGTGGTCGTTCCCGCAGGCAAGGACATCAACCAATACCGTGCAGACATCATCAGTGGCAAGGTGGAGCCTACATTTCAAAAGTACTCGCATATCGTGTTTCATTGCAATGGAGCGACACTCACACTTCCTATACTTGGCATAAAGACCTATCGTGGACATCATATTTTTGCGATAAGCCTTGATACAACGAAAATAAAAAAGCGAATAGGTAACTGACTTTATCTTTCTATATGAGTTGATTTTATTTTTTCAATTTTTACGATGGCGCATATCAGCGCCATCTTTTTTGAGTATATTACAGAAGTAATATAAAATCTGTAATTAAAAAATAATTATAAAAAAGTTATCAAAAAATTTGCATATATAAAATAAAAGTATTACCTTTGCAGCGTAAAATTAAAATAAGTGTTTAATCTTGCAAGCACAAAAACACAATGTTATGAAAAATAGAACATTATCAACAAAGTAGCCGATATGACACTCGAAGAACAAACAGCACTGCTCGAACTGGAACAAGCCGTGAAGCGTGTGCGACGCGCGGTGGATGAAGTCACATTCGACCAATCAGAAAGCACAGGCACAACGCCGTGGGTGTCCGTAACGGACAAAGAAAAACCAAACGATGGTGAGGTGGTAATCGTTTATATTAGCAATGGCATTTTCTACTGCCAAACATACACGAATGCGTATGGTTTCGGAAAGCCTGTAACGCACTGGATGAGAGTGCTTCCGCCGACAAAGTAAGAGAAAACAATGGAAACAATATGTACGTTAATACCGAGAAAAGAAGGTACAAAACTACTAAAATTTGTATTTGATAGGATTGATAAGCATCCTAAATTCATAGTTCTTGTATCTATCAAGACAGACAGCGGAACAGTTGTGGCACGAAATGCTCCAATAGCAGGATTTATAACAGAGGACGATGCAAAATGTTTTATCTCAAAAAAGAAAGAAGTTGCAGATATTGCTCGTACAAGAGATTATTTCCATAACAAAACGTTATTTATGTCATACAGGTATAGGATTATACCGGCTGATAAGTACACTCCGAATATGACAAAGTATGAGTAACTAATAATACCAAAACAAACAATGGAACCAATCAAAGTAAAAATCAAGAAACTGCATAAAGATGCAGTCATCCCTAAGTACGCACACGACACAGACGCAGGTCTTGACCTGACTGCTGTTAGCAAGACCATTGACGAGTATGGCAATGTAGTCTATGGCTTTGGTCTTGCGTTCGAGATACCGAAAGGATATGTCGGTCTCATCTTCCCCCGCAGCAGTAACCACAAACGACACCTCACACTGACCAATAGCGTAGGCGTGATAGACAGCGGCTATCGAGGAGAGGTAACTGCTAAGTTCTCGCACAACTTAAAAGACATTGTTCCGAGAGACTTCATTGGAAGACTTATGTACTTTCTCTCTGGAAGATTACGTGGTTTACATGCCGCTTTTCGCGCGAGTCAAGATTGCTCTTACGATTACAATGTAGGCGACCGCGTGGCGCAGATGATTATCATCCCGTACCCGAAGGTTGAGTTCGAGGAGACGGAAGAGTTGTCGGACAGCGATAGAGGAGCAAACGGATATGGCAGTTCGGGCGACTAAGAAACAGATTGACGGCAGATGTGGCGAGTGTGCCCACGGAACATACGACATGCAGTTCAAGAACCTGTCGCTCACAGGGCAACCTACACTCGTCATCTGCCCGTTCACAAAGTTCAAACACGTAGTAAGCGAACCCGCTTGCGACAAATTCAAGAAACGATGAACCTGCAACAATGCAAACGGTGTGCGTACTGGAAAGGCGGCGACGGTGTTGTGTGGTGCCAACACGGCAACTGCTACACCGAAGCCGACCACCTAACACACTGCTACATCTCCGCCGAGGAGGTACTCAACAAAAGACAAACAAGTTTAACATTTGAATAAACAAACACGATTATGAAAACAACAGAACTAATGATTAATGACTTTGTACACGTATATAGACACCTCGGATACGTTCAGGTTAGTGGCATATCAGAGAATAGTATCATAACGAAATATGGAGAGGAGGTTGATGTATCTCGTTTGAAGCCTATTCGTTTGAATCACAATTTATTGTTGCGAATAGGCTTTGAATGCAAAACTAAAGATGTATGTTACACTTTAGAATTTGAGCATGGTGAGTCAATAGAGGTTCTTCGTCATACTCTTGGTAGTGGGAAATACCTGTATTTATCAAATAATGCTCGCGGTGATATAGATTTCCTATATGTTCACGAGTTGCAAAACCTTATTCGAGTATTACAAGGAGGAAAGGAGATTGAATTATGAAAACAACAAAAGAAATGATTGAGGTGATGCAAGCCTATGAGAGAGGTGAGCAGATAGAATTTAAGGACACCATTTATAATAAATCGGAATGGAGCGAAATACCACAACCGTCATGGGATTGGTATCATAACGATTACCGCGTGAAGCCGAAGAAAAAGTATGTGCCGTTTGAGACGGCGGAGGAGTTTTTGGCGGCGCAACGGGAGAAAGGGATTTATGTTTTCTTTGGAGGCTACAAATACACTGCATATATAAACTCAAATGGCAGCATAAGGCTTATCCCACCTACTAACATATTACAAGTTATAATTTCTGACCTTGAAAAAATGTTATTAGAAGAATGCACCTTTGCAGACGGCACGCCGTGCGGAAAGGAGGTAGAGGTATGAAAAGTATCTATATCAGTTTACCCATCAAGGGGCGGGAAGACAGTTACGAGGCGCGGCTGAACGCGGCGGTGGCGTATGTGAAGGAGAAGTACCCGGAGTATGATAGGATTGTTACGCCGAAAGAATTGGCGGAGGCTGTTATGGATAGTATGTTAAAAAACGGCGGATGCAAGCCTAATTATGAAGACTATTTAACTGCTGATATATTAGGCATATACTTTTTCTGCGATGCCATCTTCATGTGCCGCTTGTGGTCTCAGAGCAAGGGCTGCCAAGCGGAGTACGCTTTTGCGAGAGCAATAGGGATAGACATACTTTATCAACTATAAATATACACGGATATGTTAGAATACGGAGAGATATGCGCCAACTGCATTGTAGCAGCAAATAAAGTGATGGATGATTGGTGCGAACTATCGGATCGAAGCGCGAACTTTGGAGAACCACTCAAGAACCCTTACGACATTATACCGATGGATGACTTGGATGGTGGAGTGATTGGGATTAACGAGATGTGCCAAGAGATAAAAACATCTTTAAGGTGGTTAGATGAATATAAGATTGACTGCTACAATTTACTCATAGCAACAAAAGAACTCGTCCGAGCATTTTGCGAGATTATTGGAGAGCCATATTCGTCAGAATACCTACAACGACACCAATACAACTTTTGGCTTATAAATAATATATCATGCAAATACGCTTTCACTCTTCTTGAGATGTGGTGGGTAGTAAACGAGTATGTTCATTGGCTTGAGAAATACAATTCTCGTGAGCAAATAGAGATTGTCGTAAAGTCTTGGTACGCATACCACGAAAACGGAGGAAAAACAAATTTGCTCCATTGGCTAATGGGTGCGATAGGATAAAGTATGAGGCAGTACTATTTTTGCATTTTACACATTAGAATATAGCAACAAAGCAAAAGAAGCACCCAACTTTCGAAGAGTTGGGTGCTTTATTTGTGGAAGAACATTATTCAGAGACCATTATTTCTCCTCATAGGTGAAAAGGTCGAATAGTGTTACTCCGAGGGCATCGGCAATATCGCATAGTCGTTTATAGGACGGATTCCCCGTTTTGAGCATTACGGAGAAAGCCACATCGGTGATACCAATCATTCTTGCCACCTCTCTTTTTTGCAAGCCGCTTCGTGCGATGGCTCCATCAATATCGAGCACGAGTTTCCCCGTATGTTTATCATCGGGAGGTATGATAACTCCGTTTTTCGTAGCGGGTTCGTCCGCAAAGAACTCTGAAATCGGACATCCAATCACATCCGCAATGGCACGGAGTGTTGAGACGTTCATGCTGTTCGTTTCTCGGCTCTTAGATAATATGACATCGAGCGTTTTTTCGTGCTTACCCAACAGTCTGCTAACCTCTTTAACGGTATATCCGTATTTGTGTATGATTTGCGCTACCTGCATAACATTAAATCATTTAATTGTAAATCGTATGCAAAGGTACAACAAATTTATGATATATGCAAGAAAGGTAATAAAAAAGTATAAATTTCACGCAACTTTTGTTTGTCCTGTTTCGCGGGCTGAAGAATCACTCGTATGATGAACCGTTACTATGGCACTTTGTCAATGTAGAACGTGGTGCAAGACGATTTATATTCATGCGCGACGGCGTGGTCAAAAGACTTGGCACTTGGGCTGAATTAGGCGGCTGTTATTACTCAAATATGAATTGGCAATACTGATACCAGTCAAGGGGTGCAAAATCCCATAGTGGCTGTTTTTCATAACATTAAAACTTTTTTGTGCACCGGGGCGTATGTCTGTGAAGACGTGCGCCCTCTATGTGTGCATATAGACCGGCACATAAAAACCCGACTCAATCGACTAAAAAGTGGCTTTGAGTGGTTTTTATTTTAGATAAACGCATATCGCAAGACTTACGTGCGAAATATGCGTGATATGTAAACGTAAAATAGTATCTTTGCCGTGAAATTTCAAATTAACAATTTTGAACCTATGGTAAACAAAATTTTTCAAGCCCTAAAACAAGAGTATCCACAACTTGGGTTAGGTGATGAGATTTTACAGGCACGGGCGGAGGCACTTGCTGCAACCGGTCTCGTTACTGACGAAAATCTAACAGCGGTGGTAGCCTCGCAGAAAGCCAATCTGGAGGCTTTACAAAAGTCGAATGACAAGCGCGTTGCTGACGCTCTCGCAAAGTCAAAGAAAGACGCAGATGCAGCCGCCGAAAAACTGAAAGCGGAACACGCTGCCGCTCTCAAAGCGGAGCAGGATAAATTATCTGCTGCGCAGAAGAAACTCGAAGAGAAACGCGGAGGTGCAGGGAGCGGTCAGTTAAGTCAAGAGACACAAGCGGCAATAGACGCTTTGAAAGCGGAGCAGGATAAATTATCTGCTGCGCAGAAGAAACTCGAAGAGAAACGCGGAGGTGCAGGGAGCGGTCAGTTAAGTCAAGAGACACAAGCGGCAATAGACGCTTTGAAAGCGGAGCAGAAATCGCAGTTGGACTCTATCAATGAGACCATAAAGGCTCTCAAAGAAACCAATACCAACTATGCTGCCAAACTCAAAGCAATGGAGGACGAGAAAGCCGCAGCAGCAAAAGCCGCAGCAACGAAAGCCCGTCTCGACATGATTGTCGCAAAGGCAAAAGAGGTCGGTATTCCTGAATGGCGTATCAACCAAGGTTTCAACTTTGCTGACGACATGGACGAAACCAAGATTACCGAGACGCTGACAGGGTACGCAGCCGACATCAAAAAGCAGATGCTACCGACAAGTGTTCATGCGAGCCGAAACGACAGCGGAAAGACCGTTAGCGCGGAGGAGGCAAGGGACATCGTAAAGGGTATTTTGCGAAAGTAACCAAGTTGTTTAACTAAAAACATTGTTCATTATGGCAGATGTAGTAACATTGACCACTGAACGCAAGCAAGTCCTTTTCGGTAAGGATGGCGTTATCATACAAAAGCATATCGCTGACATTCCCGGCGGTCGTGCTCTCGATGTAACGGGTATCACCGAGGAGGTTCTGTACGCAGGTCATCCCATCATCACAGACGGCAATGGCAAATATAAGCCGCTTGCTGTAACCACTACTGAAGGAGTGAAAGCCTACGATTCCAAGCCGGAAGGTTGGAACTACGCAGGTGTGCTGTATCGCAGCATTCTGACAAAGAAACCGTCCGCTTCTATCCTCATCGCAGGTGTGGTAAATGACGCTGCTGTGGAGATTCCTTACGGAGAGCACAAAGCAGCTATCAAGAGCGCTATCCCAAGCATTATCTTCGTCAAAGACGAGGTAGCCGACTCGACAAAGGTTGAGTAAAGCGTAAGAGAGTGCTTCTAACTAATTAAAAATGAGAACGTTTTATGGAAAAATCACTTTATTTCACCTTATCGGAGAAGTACGTGCCGCAGTTAGTAACGGCAACAGTTGAGTTGCTGAATGGTAAAAGCGGTGAAGAACTGCCATACCTCTATCAACGTATGCTCCGTACTGTTTTCTCCGCAGACGGCAAGTGGTCGAGCCTCGTAGCCAAATACACTCGTGTAAAGGCTGACATCGTGGCTCTCGACTCCGAACTTCCTTTGAAGAGCCGCGATTCTGTCGAACGTCTGAACGGCGACATTCCCAAGTTGGGTCTGAAATTCTATCTGACTGAAAAGCAGATGAAGGACATTGACAACATGCTCGCGAATGCAAGCATCTCCGAGACTACTATTGTCAATAAAATCTTCGAGGATGTGCCGCACGTTATCGAGGGTATCTACGAGGAGTTGGAAGACATCTTCCAGTCCGAGTTATCTACCGGCTTTGGTCTTGCTCACAACAATGTTGGTCAGGGTATCCGTCTCGATATGGGTTTCTATGACGAGAACAAGTTTGGAGTTACATCGCTTTGGAGCGACACCAATGCTGACGCTATCAAGGACATCGACAAAGTGTTCAAGAAAGCAAAGAAAGACGGCAACCGTATCACGGACATATACGTGGACGACACGTGGTTGGACGCTTTCGAGAATAACAACGCTGTACGCTCCCTGTATGCTTTCCAGCAAGGCGTATCGGGTGCTACGCTCGTTCCCGTTCTCGACGAAGAGCAGGCTGCATCTGTTATCCGCCGTAAGTGGAAAGCAAACCTCCATCTTGTAGACCGTCGTCTCATTTCCGAGGCTAACGGAGAGCGCGAAGATTTCTGCGCGTGGGCTAACGGCGTAGCATCGTTCGTTTGCAGCGATGTAGTAGGAGACCTCGCATGGACGACCTGCGCCGAAATGACCCGCCCGGTTGATGGTGTAACCTATGAGGTTGCTAACGAGTTCATCCTTGTTTCGCAATACTCCACCAACGACCCGCTGCGTGAGTTCACATCATCGCAGGCTATGGTTGTTCCCGTCCTGAACAACGTGAACAAAATTTATCTGTTGAACTCTACAGAGGTAGTAGCCTAACGGTACTAAAAACCATTGAGACGATGAAACAGATAAAAGTGATTCACAAGTTCCGTGATAAATACAACTACTCTCACATCTACTGTGTGGGAGAAGTTGTATCCTTTGACGATGAGCGTGCCAACGACATCGTAGAACGCGGTCTTGGGTCAATGGTCTCTGCTCCGAAAGAGACCAAAAAGAATGAACAATCTTCGCATTCCACAACGGTTCTAACTGAAGAAGTCAATCCATCAGATGGCGATGGCGTAAATTCTTCGGAGACCGAGGACGATAAAGAAAGCGCAAGCCATGTTGTCGTACCTTCCACTGAAACAAAAGCAGAAGATACCGCAGAGGTACATGAACCAGCCACTCCGAAAGAGACTAAAAAGCCGAAAAGCAATGGTTCTCGTAAGGGCGGTAAAAATGTAGAATAAGTGCCATGACAAATCTTCAAGCACTGAAGGCAAGGGTGAACTACCCGCTATCCGATACGCAAGCGGAAGAAAAACTGATTGGTCGAAGCATAGATGCCGATGATGATTTCGATGCGATTGTGGCGGAAAGCAAGCAGTTTCAACTCGCATACGCCGATACTCTACGATTTATCATAACTATGGTAAACCTATCGCAGGGAGGAAGTATATCCGCTCAAAACATGGCAGGCATAAGAGGTACTGCCAATGCCATATACAAGAAGTATGGTGAAAACCTTATCGGCGAGATGGGAGACGAACTTTCCGTGGTAGAAGATATGTCAAACAACTGGTAAGAAACTATGCAGATTTTTTCAAACGGCACATTACGCTACACATCCAAGTCTTCCGTTGCAGATGTTGATGATAACGGGAACCCTATCCGCGCCGAAGAAGCAGATATGGAGATACCTTGCACCATCAGCGTGCTTTCGGAGGATAAGAAAGGGAGATATGATGACGGACAATACAAGAAAGCATCGTACAGCGTAACCTGCGACTTGGAAAAAGTAGGAAGCAGTTTCCATCCGAACAGCATACAACTTATTCATGAGTTCAAGGGCGACCTTGGTAGTTTTCAGGTTCAGCGAATAGAGTACTACAAACTGACTGGTACTGTGGAGATATGGGTGTAGAAAGCAACTGCAAAGAGATAATCCGCCAACTTGCTTCGTTTTCTGATACATTAGAAACCGGAATCGTTCCTTTTTTGGAGAAGGCTGGTGCTATGGCTGTCGGAATAGCAAAGACGAGCAAGACCTACCGGGACAAAACTGGAAATCTAACTGCAAGCATAGGATACGGCGTTGTAAAAGACGGTCATATATTATGTAGCGGAGGTTTCGGAAGTGGCGAAGGAGGCGAAGCAGGAAGGCGATACCTCGAACAGAAATCATCGGAAATAGGTGATGGGATAGTAGATGTAATCATCGTTGCAGGAATGGAATACGCATCGTATGTAGAGCGCAGTGGTTATGTAGTTTTGGACGGCTCAAGACTAAGACTTGAAACGATTGTGAACGACTTATTATCGAAGATGAAAATCAAATTATGACCTGCGATGAACTGGAAACACTGCTCTATGAGCGCGTTAAGAAAGCCTGCTTGCCCATAAGCGGGCAGGTGTACTATCGCGGTATGCGCCCCATACAAAACGAGCAAGACGAGCACAAAGAAGATTGTGTAGTTTCCGTTTTGACGGGTACAGGTGGAGAAGTTGCCAAAGGAAGTTGCTTGGTCAATGTGTATGTCCCAGATATACTCGTAAGCAGCGGGTTGTACTTGAAGAACAGGGAGCGTTGTAGTGAGATAAGCGAAGTGCTTGATACATTACCAGAAGTACTACGAAAAGAATGCCCCGTATATTTCACGCGTTCAGAAATGATACTCACCGAGAGCGTACCAGATTTGCGGGAGCATTTTGTTTCACTAAAAATGGATTTCAAATTTATTCAATCAAACTATTAACTCTAAACAAGTAAATATATGAAACAAGTGCAAGACCTTAGTTGGGGTAAGCCTCGCATATGGTGCGCCCCTGTTGTGAACGAAACAGAGGGCGATTGGTTTGAACTGCCTACTCCTGTTGAAGGTTCGACGACCCTTTCTGTTTCTAAGGGAGAAAAGAAAGAGGCGAAGATAGAGGGTGGCGAGTTGGAGTGCGTAAAGTACGGCAAGAACACCTACTCTCTTGAGTTGCAAATCCGTGCAGCCCTTGAAGGTGATGCGTTACGCAAGAAGCCGTTTGAGGATAACGACGGTGTGATAGACGGGATATACGCCTTGAAGTTGCAGCCTGAGAATCCGAAAGCGGAGGGCTTGTATATCCGCCGTGCTCGTGTGTCTTTCGAGCCGAGTTATACGGCAGCAGACGGTACAATGTGGAAGTACACTTTTGATGCTCTTCGTGCAGGAGAGAACAAGGCGTGTGATTTCTGCGTGGTGGAAGACCCTACTCCTTCGGCTTAACATGCTCCAGTATGTAAAACAACTTGACGATGTGCATCGTGATATGATAGAAGACACCGCGAATGCACTATTAGAAATGCCCACCTACTACCAAGTGGGTGGGCATGACTATTTCTTATATCCTCCATCAATAGGTACGCAAATGCTAATAACAAACACATTAAAAGCGTATAAGGTAGATGATATATCCAATAAAACAAATATCTTCGCTGTATTTAGGCAAATAAGAGAAAATAAAGCGATTATAGCACGCATACTTGCTATATGTTCATTTCAAAATAGAAAAGATGCGCTTTCAAAACCATTGCTTGACGAAAGAACAAAAGAGTTATCAGAGATAGATATACAAGATGGAATAGCATTGGTATTGAGAGCCATTAACTACAACGAAGACTATAACGATTTCCTAAAGTACTACGGTATTGATAAGGAGTTGGCGGAAAGAAAACGCATTTATTCACTCAAAGAGGAAAATAGCAGCGGAATTACATTCGGAGGATTGAGTTTGTGGGGGTCTTTTATAGATGCCGTATGCTCAAGATACGGGTGGACTATGGACTATGTGTTATGGGGAATTTCTGCTGTCAATATAAATATGCTGTTGTCAGATTCAATCACAAGTGTATATCTCACGGAAGATGAAGAAATGCAATTCTGTAGAAGAAAGACCATAAATGCTGACGACCCGCGAAACGCAGAAAAGATACGAGAACTACTAAACGATTGATTGTATGGAACTGGATATTATAGGCAAATGTGATTTCTCTGCCGTTAATAAAGAAATAAAATCTACTACTCAACATATCAGTAACCTCGAAAAAGAATTGAGTAGCATTGATTTTGACATGCTGAAAAGCAATTTGTCGAATAGTCTGCGCATCAATTATAAGGCTCTCGGCATAAACGAGATGAAGTCGGAATACCAATCACTCAAAGAGCAAATAGGAACAATAGCAGGCGCGAGCGAAAAATACAAAGAAATCTTATCTTCTTATCAAAACATCATTGAAAACATCAGAGAAAAGCAAAAAGCGTTGAATGATGAGTATGTGCGTGCAGCAAACGCACAAGATAGCAAAACAATGATTGAGTGCCGTCAAGAATTGCGCTCGCTCGGAAATGAATACTCAAGTACGATTAGTAAAATTAAGGAATATGAGGAGAAATTGCAAGAACTGAACAAGATGTCCGCACAGGCAGGGGACAGGTTAGACACGTTCGGAAAACAGGTTCGAGAAAACAGTATATTTGAGTTCGAAGTAAAAGATATGAGCAAATCGGCGTTGGAAGATAGGCTATTGCGGCTCAAATCTATTTCTTACGAGGCAAAAGATAGTATTGAAGAACTTAATAATGTAATAGATAGTAAAAGCAAAACATTATCATCGCCTGAGGGAGAGAGGAGCGAGAAAAAGTCGGCACTTGATAGTGGTACTTTGGATGCGTCTCAAACAGAAGAATACAAAACGCGCGTAGAAGAACTTGATAGAGCAATATCTTCGACAAAAGAGAATATCGCTAATCTTCAATCTACTGTATCATCATACGAAAACCAAATGAGCCTCGCCGACGAAGCGACATCTAAAATTGAGAAACAACTTATTTCCATCGGAGCATCCAATCCTTTTGACACACATAAGATGAGTGTAGAGGAATTGAAAACAGCCGTTGAGCAAGCAAACATTGAGGTAGAAAAACAGCAGAACGCGCAGAGGAAAGCGAACGCTGAACTTGAGCAGGCAGAAAAGAGCCATGAGCGCTATAAGCAACTGGTTGCATCCACGGGTGATGTGTACGTTCGTAGTGGCTATATCAAAAGCGAGAGAGAGGCAGCGGAACTCGTGGAGCAGAGGAGAAAAAAGTTAGAGGAGGTCAACAGAGAACTCGACAAATCGGTTACCAAACAGCGCATATATAACGAATCACTGCAAAGCAAGAGCGGCGGAAACGATGCAGATACTACAAGTGTCAGCGGTAAGATGAACAGCCTGCAATCCTCCATGTTGGGTTTGTCGAAGTCAATCGGTCAAATAACCACGGGCTTTAAGAACCTATCCAAAGGGGGTACGGGAGTAGCCAAAGGAATAACGATGATAACCGCGGGCGTGAAAGGTTTAGGCAAAGCCTTGCTCGGTTTGCTTGCCAACCCCATTGTAGCCACGATAGCCGCGATAGTTGCCGTGATTGTACTTGCTGGTAAGATGTTGAGCAACTTCTTTACAAACATGGTAGAAGGTGCGGACAAGTTCGCTTCTATCAAAGGTATCTTCGAGGGCGTGAAAGCGGCAATAGAGAACTTTATCAACGGAGTAAGCAAGAAATTCGGGGAGTTCGTAACCTCATTTGATAAATTAGGCAATATCTTCACGTCATTAGGCGTGCTCATCAAGAACTGGTTTTCTAATGTATTTACTTGGTTAAGCAATGCAGCAACGGGTCTCGGTAATTGGTTTGTAGGGTTGAAAGACGCGGCGGACAGTTTTTTCCGCGGGGACGGTTTCGATACATCGGGTATGGAGCATGCTTTTGACGGTATAAACGATGGATTGCAAGACTTGGGCGATTCGTATGAGTCATTGAAGAAAGCCAACGAAGAGTACAAAAAATCGTTTGATTCGTGGGATAGTGCATCGGTGGGAGAGTTCGTAGATACCTACAAGCGTTTAGCCGATGAAGCGCGAGCCATGGAAAAGGAGCAGTTTGCTTGGAACAAGACATCGGCGCAGTTGGATAGCGAGAAAGCGGCGTTGCAAGAGACCATGTATTCGGGCGGTAAGTTACAGCAGTTGGAAGCGATGAACCGCATGCGTGATATAGTTAATCAGAAATATGCGAAAGAGTTGGAGTTTGCGGAGCGCGAACTTGACACACAAAAGCAAAAGAATGCGCTTGCGGGTAAGAACGTAAGCATTGACCAACTCAAAGCGCAGCAGGATTTGGAAAGCAAAGTGCTGAACCTGCAATCTCAACGGAACAGCGAGTTGCGTACGATGGCACGCAGGTACAAGTCTGTTACTGACGAACTATACAATCAGCAAAAAGCGCATGAGAAAGAACTGGCACGCCTGCAAGAGCAGAACGCCGCTACGAGCAGGAACGCACAGCAAGACGAAATGATACGCTCTTTGGAGTTTCAAAAGAAATACGCGAGCGACCTCAACACGCAACTCGAGTTGCAGAAGCGTTTGCGGGAAGAGAACCTGAAAAAGCAATTAGAGCAGTTGGAGGCAGAGAAGAAATCCGCCCTTCTGCAAATAGAAGAGGATAAGAAGACGAATATCCGAAACGTGTATGGCGAGGAGGCGTTGAAGCGATATGAGCGCGGTGAGCAGATAGAGGACAGTCAAGGTATCGTTGCTTTCTACGACAAGAAGTCGTCAATGACTGCTGCTAACTACGCGCAGAAGCAAGATGTAGCCCGCAGAGAGTCCGACCAAAAAGGTGCGTATGATGATTTGAGTGCGGACATCGATGCGTACACGGACTATGTGGAGCAGATAATCGAGTTAGAGCAATGGAAATCGGAGCAGTTGCAGGCTATACGGGACGGCGAGTCGGCACTGACGGCACAGCAGATAGAGGAGGTGTATCAGCAGCAGAAAGGTCAGTTGCAAGAGCAGAACGGCATAGATGATATGGAGGGTGCGGCGGCAGACATATCCGCTAATCTCGCCACCGCATTGAGCAATGCCACATGGGAGGAGATAAAGCGTATCGGAGAAGAAGCCATGGCTCAGTTGGATGAGCAGATAGCGGCTCTCGAAGCGCAGAAGCAATCCGCATCCGAGGAGTTGGGCAGGCAAGCGGGTACGGACGAGAACGGTAATGAGGTGTCTGCCACGGGTGTGTATGCGGAGATAGCGCAGGCAGAGGCAGACATCGCCGCGGGGAAAGAGGGAGCGCAAGAGCGTCTGAACAGCCTTCGGGAGCGGGAGCAACAACTGACGACACAGATACAGACGGCGGACGGGAACAGCATCAAACTGGGGAAGCAGAAGAAGCGGGTGCAAGAGCAGGTGAACAAAGCCACCAAGGACGGCACCAACCAAACGCAGAAACTCACCAAGGCTCAGAAATGGGGTGTTGTGGCGGAGTCTCTTTCGACCGTCAATGACGCGCTCAATGTGTTAGCAGACACAATGGGCGGGTCGTTGAGCAAGAAATCGAAGAAAGCGGTGGAGAGTTTGCAGACGGTGGTGTCGTTTGCCACGCAGAACATCAAGGGTATAGAGACGCTGGTGGATGTGGCAAGCAAAGGTATGTCAGCCACTGCGAATGGGGCTGCAGAGGCTATGTCTGCTGCGGAGAAAGCGTCCGTCATCCTGACCATTATCTCCCTCGCGGTGCAAGCCATACAAGCCATTGTCAATATCGCCATGAAATACTCCGAGTCGGCGAAGATGCAAGAGGCGATAGACGCGCAATTAGAGCGTGTGGATAAACTGAAACGCAAGAATGAGGATTTGCAACGCTCTTACAAAGACTCGACAGGCGTGGACTACTACAAGGGTATGGCGCGGGCTGCCAAAGACTACACCAACATCATCAACGCGCAGAAGAAAGCCCTGCAAGAAGCGGAGGCACTGTACGAAAGGCAAAGGGCGAAGTATGGTGAGGACAGCGACAAGACCAAGGAAGCCGAGCAGCAGGTGGAGGATATACAAGACGGTCTGAACGACCTTGCAGACGAGCAGGCAGACATCCTGCAAGAGTTGCGGGACAGCCTGCTGACCACCGACCTGACCACTTTCTCCGAGAACCTCGCGGACAGCCTTGTGGAGGGCTTCGAGAACGGCAAAGAGGGGATAGCGGACACATGGGATGACATGCTAAACGACCTTTTGACCTCCTTACTCAAGAAGCAACTCGCACTACAACTGGAAAAGCAGTTTGAGAGCGTGTTTAATAAAATGAACAACATGGCAGATGACGGAGTGCTCACACAGAGCGAGATAGACGAGATTGTGGAATTGATGAACGGGGCGAGCGAGGGCGCAAAACAGATAGCAGAAGCATATTATGACGTGATGGACGAGATGGGGCTGCTGACAGACACCGACAACACGGGCAGCAAAGGCGGTTTTGAGGGTATGTCGCAGGACACCGCGGATGAACTGAACGCTCGTTTCACCGCTTTGCAGATTACAGGTGCGAACATAGACGCGACGGTGCAGGGGATGTCGCAGCAGGTGAGCGAGATGAGCGCGGGGGAGCGTATCAAGACCACGCTGCTGCAAACGCTACAAGAGAACAGTCTTCTCGGCGTGCAGATAGCACAGAACCAACTTGACCAACTGCGCATTATTGCCGATAACACGGGTCTGTTGACGGAGACCAACCGCCGTCTGCACGCTATCGAACAACACACATCTAAACTATAACGATATGACACACGAGAAATTTATAGCCATAAAAAGCGACCTGCTACGGGAGTACGGGAGTCTATTCTGCGAGGACGCGATAAAAGCCGTGCAATCCGCAGACACGGCGGATGGGCTTGTCGGCGTGTTGCACCGATACGCTTTCGACATGTGGAAACACAAGTATGTTCCTACCGAGTGGGTGCGCCGTTGGTTTTCTGGTGAGCAGGAGATGCTCAACGCCTGCGGTTGCTATATCGACCAGCAGGTGTCTCCGAACGACCCGCAAGCGGACATCGTGTGTTTCGGGGCATGCCGTATCAACCTCATCCTCAAGAAGCCTCAACGCCTACGTGTGCTGCTGCAAGACGACAGCCACATGAACCTATGCACCTACGGGGTGTGTATGGTCAGCGTGTATATGCGCGACAAAGCCAGCCTATACACCGCCTATCAATCTCAGTTATCCACCGTAAAAAATCACCAACTATGACACCTCGTATTGCCCTAAACGGGAAAGACATCATGGCGTTTGGTCTTACGCCGCTGGACGGCACTCTAAACACGCTGATGAGACCCGCTCCGATGAAGAAACTCGCCACCAATGAGAACAAGTCGGCGCACGGGAGTATTATCTTATGTTCCCCCACCTCCCGTCGGTACGACAAGCAGGACTTGTCGCTGATGTTCTACATAGAAGCCCCGTCTATCATAGACCTAAGCCGCATGGTAGAGACGCTGGTGGAGGAACTGAAACGGGGCAAAGACGCAACGGGCGTGAACGAGTTGGCAGTGCCCGAACTGAACAAGTGTTTTCGCTTGGTCTATATCAGCGTGGATAAATACACCAACTTCGGTCTGTCCGGCTCCGCCACGCTTTCTATCAAATTCACCGAACCCAACCCTAATAACCGTGCCTTATGACCTCACCTATCGAAGAGATTAGTATCTATTGCCCCGACCTCACGCTGACGAACGGCGTGCAGACCCGTTCCCGCTACCTGAACACCGAGAGCGCGAGCGGGGATTTCCCCGTAACGGACTCCTGCGAGCGTAATGCAACCGTGATGGGAGAAGACTACGTGCGTCTTATCTTTAATCTGACCAAGCGCATACAGTTTGACGCTTTCTCGTACATAGAGTACGCGGGTCAGACGTTCTTCCTCAAAGAAGCGTACCGCCCGAAGAACAACGGCACATTCCGCGAGAACGGGCAGGCTGTGTCCGCGTACTACTCTTACGACATGAAGTTTGTGTCGGTCTCTAATATGCTGACCAAGCACACGTGTCTGCGCAATGTGCAAGTAGTGGGCGAGAGTTGGAACGAGCCAGAGATAAACATCAACGGCACGCTGGAGACGCTCTACACGATGATTATCGGCTCTATCGAGCAGGCAGCCCACCGCATACGGAACAACAACCTGTACTACAAGCATTGTCTGCTATCCATCGTGGCGAACAAAGACAAGGGCAGGCTGACGCAGGGTACTGACCTTATGACCTTTCAGTTCAGCGGTACGAACATAGCCGATGCGCTCACTACGATAGCCAACGGGTATGACGAGACAGAGTGGTACATAGCGGAGGACACGGCGCATGCTTTTGTGCTGCATATATGCAAGTGCGAAGACACCGAATCTTCCGTGTTGCACTTGTCGGATGAGGAATACACGAACACAGGTGCGGACAAGAACCTACACCCGACCCTGTCGGGCGGTTTGCGCTCGTGTGAGTATGCACAAGAGTGGACGGGGATAGTGGAGCGTATCATGCCGTTCGGTTCTGACCGCAACATGGTGAAGAACATGGGAACGGACACGAACACCAACATGATTGTGTCATACGGGAAACGCCTGCGTCTCGACCCGCACCATCAAGTGGTGTGGAACGGAAAGACAACACCCACAGACGACATGATTGCCAACGGCTACACGGGCGCATATATCGTCCACGACAAAGACGGAAACAACGTACTGCTGCTTGTGGATAAGGACGGGGCAGTAGCCAATCCCGATACAAATGTTACTACGGGTATTGAGCAGGTGGTGATGTACGATGATGTATATCCACAATGCCACTTTAAGATAACCAAGGTGGAGGAGCAGACCAAGCGGATAGATGGTGAACTGCAACCGAGATATACCATAGAGGGCGTGGCTGTGGACGAAGACAAGTACCCGAAGTCGGTGCTCGCCAATATAGGGATGTTCCCCATCAAGATAATGGAGGCGGAGACGCTGTCCGTTCTCTTCGAGAGCGGCTACCTCAACGGGCGTGAGTTTGAGATAACCAACAAGACCACCAAGGACGCGGGGGTAACAGAGTATAGCCTGCGTTTCACCATCGTAGCAGACGGAGACATCGCAGAGGGGACACTTATCCCCAGCGGGAACTTCATACCGCGCGTTGGAGACCAATTTGCGCTGTTCAACATGAAGATGCCCGATGAGTTTATCGACATAGCCAAAGACGAGTTGGCGCAGAAAGCCTACGAAGACCTTGTTGAGTTGGCGAAAACGCGCCCGGAGGTGAAGTGCGTGGCGGATGAGCGGATGTTCGCGCAGTATGATGTGTATCTCGGCAGGCGCATGGAGGTTAGTTCGGAGATATTCGTCAGCGATGCGGCATTCGTCAGCCGTGTCATATCATTCAGCCACAGCCTTACTTCTCCGTCCTCCGTATCTTTCTCGCTTGCCAGTGCTATCATGCAAGGGACATTGAGTAGCATGGAGAGTGCTATCGGTGAGAACGTGCATGCGATAGGCGGTCTTGACCAACGAGCGGTCAATCTGTCGCGCAGAGGATGGAGAGACACGGCGGAGATGGCGGAGATGTTGGATAGCCTCGCGGCGGAGATGATGGTCGTGGGGGTGGAGAAGAACCAGTTTGCGTTCACCTCGGCTATCCTGTGCCGCAACGACAGCGACTGCGGGACGGCGGGGTCGATAGACCATTTCCACCACCTCACCATCGGAAACGGCACGCTGCAACATACGCAGAAAGAGTGGATAGACCAGCACGACGGGCTGTGGATAATTGAGCCGATAGACCAACTGAACACCTGCAACCTGACAGACGAGTCGGTCAATACGGAAGCCAACCGCGCGAAGCCCTATTACCTCTATGCGTTCTGCCAAGCGGACAACGAGTATGCGCAACTGCACCTGCTCGACATGGACTACTGTGCGGCGCACAACATAGAGGGGGATAATCAATATCTGCTATTGGGCATACTGAGTTCGGAGTTCGAGGACGGCAACACATCATACCGAGTTTTCAACCGCTCAAACGGCTATACAGCTGTCGTGGGCGGCACCATAACCACCGAGCAGATACAAGACGCAAACCGCTCGCTTATCATTGACTTTCAGAGCAACCCGCCGCGTATCATTGCCCGCAACGGTGCGGAGATAATAGGTAGCATCAAGTTCAAAGCGTCCGACACGCTGACCGCCGAAGAGCAACTGGAAGCGTTGGGGATAGTGGCAGGTGAAGCAAAAGACACAGCAGATGGAGCTGCCAATGCGGCAGCGCAAGCAAAAGCAACGGCAAACGCAGCGCAGACGGCAGTAGATAACGTTACTAACGATGGTATCATAAGTGGTGGAGCGGAAAAGAGCAATCTCAAGCGTGAGTGGCAGGCTATTGCCGGAGAGAACATGTTAGGTACGGTGGACGGCTCTTTCTACAAAGCAGTTGTACAAGCACAAACGTACAGCGTAAGCGCAGCACAGATGAGAAACTTTTTCGATATGTTGCGCTATGCTATGTCTTTTATTCTGCAAAATCCCAATGCTGATACGTACATATCAGCAGGTATCCCCATCAATAGCGCGGGTACATCCGTTGTCAATACAAGGGATAACTTCAATCTGTTGTGGAAGAATTACTACGACTCTGAAATAGCCGTGTTGAATGCTGTGTCAAACAAGATAAAAGCCGCGGCGGACGCAGCACAAGCAACCGCGGACGGGCTGAAATGGAGTGTTATCAA
>JBJECI010000122.1:0-6133 GCA_051870915.1 Paludibacteraceae bacterium | reverse complement strand
AAGGCGAAAGCCTTGCGTGTGTGTGCAATGCATACCCAATCAGTTCGTTCCGAACAGCCCGCAGGCGAGACGCCTGCGTCCCCAGTGGTACCTTTGCCTGCTTTCTCTTTGGGTGCGGCCTAGAGACCGCACCTCCTTTATAGCCCCGACAGGTCGCGGGCGCACACCGAACGTGCCTTACTGGACGATGACTTTGAAGGCTTCGCCGTTGCAGAGGAGGAGGTAGGAGCCTGCGGGGAGGTCGCTGACATTCAGGGTGGTGCGGGCGGCATCGGCAGCGCTTGTCTTCACTAACTGCCCCTGTTGGTTGTAGAGGCGGAGTTGCCCGTTTTCGGCGAGAAAGCCCTCTACCACCAAGGTCTCTACCGTGGGGTTGGGATAGACGCGCAGGGTGGCGGTAGCGGATTGGGTGTGGGGCAGGCTGGTGGTGGGGTCGCCGCCTTCGGAGTAGGTGAGGCGTTGTACCTTGGCGAGTTGTTCGCGGTAGAGCAGTGTGCCGAAACTGTCGTAGAGGTAGAGCGAGTCGCCGTGATAGACAAGTTTACCGATAGTCGCCAACTCGCGGCGGTAGTCTGCGCCCGAAAGAGGCTTGACCACAAGGTTCGTTGCCATTGCCGATGAGAGGCTCAGCAGGGCAAAGGAAAGGATAAATAGATGTTTCTTCATATTGAGTGTTGATTTACATTTATTTCAACAAAGATTTTTAACATATAATTTTCATGTAATTAATCATTAATTTATTGCCAAAAAAGCAGATAGTCTTTGACTGCTGAAAGTATTTGCTTATCTCCATTATTTGAAGAAATTGATGTGGAGGTGGGTAAAATTAAAGGAACGTCTAAATTGACCCACTTATTGACTCTTTCATATCCCCAAACACTAACTGACTATTCGACCGCTTTTCTATGTAATTAGGTTTCTTTTCGTTAAATTTGCTTGCATTGGCTTGCAAAAGTAAAATTTATTTGTACATATCAATAAATTATTGTACCTTTGCCGCCGATAAGAAAAGAGCCTCATAAGTGGGTCAATTTAGACGTTGGTTTAGATTGCCCCACTTGTTTCTCTTTTTTGTTTGATGTTGTCGGCATCTTCTCTGCTCTTTTGCTGCTTTTTTGCGGCTTTATTGTACGGGAATTGTACGGGAATAGCACGGGAATAGTACGGGTATGTCTGCTGTTGGTCTGCTATTGATATGCAGAGGGATTATGGAGATGCAGAGGGATTGGGTCGGGAAACTATGGGGCATGATACGATTTTTCTTGCATATATCAAGAAAAAGCATTAACTTTGCAGGCGATTTGGGAGAAATAATAATAAAAACTATACTATATCATGGCACTTCCTTTTATGACCGCTGAGGAGGCGGCAAGACTGGTTCCTAACGGAGCCATCGTGGGTATGGGCGGCTTTACCCCTGCTGGTGCGCCCAAAGATGTTCCTACTGCTATCGCACACATGGCGGAAGCCTTGCATGCGGAGGGCAAACCTTACAAGATTGGTATGTACACGGGTGCGAGCACGGGCGACAGTTGCGACGGTGCACTGGCTCGCGCACACGCTATTGAGTTTCGTACCCCCTATCAGGGCAACAAAGACCTGCGCACGGAGTTGAACGCACAGGGTGCACATTACTTCGACATGCACCTGAGCGAGTTGGCGCAAGACCTGCGCTACGGCTTCATGCCGCGCCCCGACTTCGCCATCATTGAGGCGTGCGAGGTAACGGAGGACGGCGAGATAGTGCCGACCGCGGGTGTGGGCAACATGCCGACTTTCTGCCGCTTGGCTTCTAAAATCATCATCGAACTGAACGAAGCGATGCCTGCGACTATGCGCGGCATGCACGATATCTACGAGCCTCTCGACCCGCCTGCGCGCCGCGAGATACCCGTCTATAAGCCGTCAGACCGTATCGGTACGGACTGCATCAAGGTGGACCCGAGCAAGATTGTCGCCGTGGTGAAGACCAACCGCCCGAACGAAGTGGGTAAGTTCTCGCCGTTAGACGAGACAACGGCGAAGATTGGTGCGAACGTGGCTGCCTTCCTCGAAGCAGAGATGAAGGCGGGACGTATTCCTGCATCGTTCTTGCCTATTCAGTCGGGCGTGGGCAACATCGCCAACGCCGTGCTGGGCGCGCTGGGCGAGAACCAGCATATCCCGCCGTTTGAGATGTACACGGAGGTGATTCAAGACTCGGTGGTAGGCTTGATGAAAGAGGGTCGCGTGAAGTTCGCCAGCGGCTGCTCGCTGACGGTGGGTGCCGACAAGTTGCAAGACATCATTGACCATATCGATTTCTTCCGCGACAAGATAGTGCTTCGCCCGCAGGAGATAAGCAACAACCCCGAGGTGGCTCGCCGACTGGGCTTGATAACCATCAACACGGCATTGGAGGCAGATATCTTCGGCAACATCAACTCGACGCACGTATGCGGCACGAAGATGATGAACGGCATCGGCGGCTCGGGCGACTTCACGCGCAACGCGTATATCAGTATCTACACCACTCCGTCCACGGCGAAGGGCGGCTGTATCTCCGCATTTGTGCCGATGGTCAGCCACCTCGACCACTCGGAGCACAGCGTGAAGATTATCATCACGGAGCACGGTATCGCCGACCTGCGCGGCAAGAGCCCGATTCAGCGTGCGCATGAGATAATCGACCACTGCGTTGACCCGCAGTATCGCCCGCTGCTCAACGAGTATTTAGAGATGTCGAAGACCGCGCACACGCCGCACACGCTGAGTTGCGCGCTGGCGATGCACGAGGAGTTCCTCAAGTCGGGCGACATGCGCAACACGAAGTGGGAAAACTACAAGCGGTAAACTAATCATGAATTATGAATTATGAATTATGAATTATGAATTATGAGGAGAGCATTGGAATTGAGTTTCAGGACATGGGCGCTCATAATTCATAATTCATAATTCGTAATTCATAAAACACCCATTAGCATTTTCACCCATGCGAGCCCAATTCATATCTCTTCTCTTTTGCTTATTTGTTGGTCTGAACGTATGTCGCGCCGCGTTGCCGGAGGGCTATACGTATGTTTCGGACATCGCTACCTTGCAAGATGGCGATTGCGTGGTGCTGTACGCCCCAACTATATACTTAGGTGTAACGGGCTGGGATGGTAAATCTGATGCCACAGTAGCAGCAAGCGGCTGGGCAGAGTATGTCGTGGAGACCACCACGGGAGGAGTGTATTTGAAAGACGCGGCGTTGGGGAAATATATATCTAATCCTTCTTCAACCACCTTTGCATACAGCGAAACGCCCATGCTGTGTATATTGGGTACGAGCAATAGGTTTAAGTGCGGGTCGCGCTATTTGTGCCAAAGTCCCATTAGCGGCGGATATGCCTATCGATTCTACACTTCCTCTACGGGTGATTACAAACCCTTCTTCCTTTACAAAGTGCCGGAGGTTAGTGTCAAAGCCCCTACTCTATCGCCTGCGGAGGGGGCTGTGGCTGCAGACGGTTCGTTCACTGCTCCGTTCCTGCTGACTATGACTTGCGCCACCGAGGGGGCGCAGATATACTACACCACAGACGGGACTGACCCCGTTAGCAGCGAGAGCCGCGTGCTCTACTTGTCTCCGCTGACCATCTCCGAGACGACTACCCTTCGCGTCATTGCCACCGACGGCACCGACAACAGCGAGGAAGTGAAGGCTACTTATACGCTGAAAAAAGGCTATGCCGAGAGCATTGCTGAGTTTATTGCCGCTGCGCCGACATCCGCTTATGAACTGCGGCTTTCGGAGGCACAAGAAGCCATTATCATCGGGATATGCCCAATGCCTTCGCAAATCTATTTGCAAGACCGAAGCGGGAAGGGGATTATCGTTCGTACAACAGGATTAACGCTTGCGGAAGGTGCAATAAGGCTTGGTCATCAGTTGGTAGGGTCCCTGTTCGGAATAATGGAAACATACGAGGGGAAGCCACGCATACAATCTGTTACCATCGGCGAAGATATGCAGTTTCTACCCGCATCGCGCCCCTCTCCAACTACGATTACCGCCGTTGATGCAGACACCTACCAAGCACACCCTTTGACATTGGTAACTATCAAAGATGTGATGTTCTCTAAAGAAAATAAGATTAAGAAAGATGGAGTAGAATATGGTTATCAAGATGAGTTCGACATCCTTTCCGACAAGACACTGCCTGATGACACCACACTTTGTAATCTCACCGGCATTCTAACCGCATATAGCGGCATATCCTACAAACTAATACCTGTCTTGCTGTCTGATATTGATACCAAAGAGGAACAGGCCGCACTTCCTACCATCTTTCCGATTGGTGGTAGCACACAAGACGAAGCCATCGAAACAGAACAAGTACATATCACTCCGATAGAGAAAACAACTATTTGGATTAACGATAGTTCCTATACCTCAAGATTCTCCCTGCCCATTACTGAGGAGTGTGTTGCGCTCACCCTTGTAGTAAGACGCGATTTTTATTCCGATAATACATTGACTATTTGGTATAAATCACCTACTACACCCAGCATCTCATCCATTCTTCCTACAACCAGTAATAATACCCCTTGCAAAGTATTTATGGGTGATCAGTTGGTTATTAAAGACAAAAGTAACCATATATACGATGTACAAGGAAGAAAGGTCAAATAATGTTCTTGAAAGATACACATATAAAATCGGATATATCAAACGAAACTCCTAACTTTATGGTCAGTCTGCAATGAAAATATAAAATCTATGAAAATAGTTATCCTTGGCACATCATGGCCCTATCGCGGCGGCGGCATTGCTACCTACAACGAGCGGCTGGCACGGCAGTTTATGGCGGAGGGGCACGAGGTGGAGATTCTGACCTTCACGCTCCAGTATCCCGACTTCCTCTTCCCGGGGAAGACGCAGTATTCCGACGAGCCCGCGCCGACAGACCTGCGAATCACCCGCGTGATGAACTCGGTCAATCCCTTCTCATGGTGGAAGACGGCGCGCCTGTTGCATCGTATCCGGCCCGACCTGATGGTGGTGAAGTTCTGGATTCCGCTCATGGCGCCCTGCTTGGGGACTATCTCGCGGCTGGCGCGCAGGCAGGGCATACGCGTGGTGTCGATTCTCGACAACGTGATACCCCACGAGCCGCATTTCTGGGACAAGTGGCTGATACGCTATTTCGTGCGCAGCATAGACCATTTCGTGGCGATGTCCGACAGCGTGAAGCGCGACTGCGAGCGTTTCCTGCCGAAGCAAAGCCCCGTGCGTGTCGCCCTCTGCCCGCACCCGCTCTACGACAACTTCGGAGAACCATTGCCGCAGGCGGAGGCGCAGCAGCAACTGGGCTTGGAGAGCGGCTACCGCTACCTGCTCTTCTTCGGCTTCATCCGCGACTACAAGGGGCTGGACCTCCTCATGCGCGCCTACGCTGACCCGCGCCTGCGGGGGGAGAAGGTGCGGCTGCTCGTGGCGGGCGAGTTCTACAACAACGCCGAGCAGTATGCGCAGTTGGAGAAAGAACTCGGCTTGGAGGGGCAAATCCTTTGGCATACGCAGTTCATCCCCAACGAGCAGGTACGTGTCTATTTCTCCGCCGCCGACCTCATCGTGCAGCCGTATAAGTCCGCGACACAGAGCGGCGTAACGCAGGTGGCATACCACTTCTCCAAGCCGATGTTGGTAACCGACGTGGGCGGGCTGGCAGAGATAGTGCCGAACGGAAAGGTGGGCTATGTAACGCCCGTGGACACCCGCGCCATCGCCGACGCGCTGCTGGATTTCTGCCAACGAGACCCGCACTGCTTCGACCAAGGTATCGCCGAAGAGAAGAAGAAATACGCATGGTCGAACATGACCGCGGCGGTAACACAGGGGACGTAAGCGCACACGGAGGGACCTATACTTTGGTGCGGCCTGGAGACCGCACCTCCTTGGAATGGAGCGGGGGCATCGGCGTACGCCGGTGCCTCCGCTTGTTGTAAGGTATTGGATAGTTGCTATAGTTGTTTATAGTTGCTATAGTTGTTTATAGTTGCTATAGATATTATAGAGGCTATAGTTGTTATAGATACTATAATTATTATAGTTTTTTGCCTAAGATGGTGTAGCGTTTGCCGTTGCGGAGGAGGATGATGGTGCCGT
>JBJECI010000121.1:0-6249 GCA_051870915.1 Paludibacteraceae bacterium | reverse complement strand
CCGACATCGCGCTTTTCTCGCGCTTCGTTTTCTTGCGCTATAACAAATCGGAGTTCTCCGCAGAAGCCAAAGAGAAGTTCCAGCAGTTACGAAATATGCGCCGGATGGGCTGCTCCCACCTTACTCTCGAACTGCTCAAACATAGAAAGTTTTTCGAGATACATTTCCGCGAGGCGTATGATAGTGCGGCAAGGGATATGCAGGAACGGCTCGCCGACACGGTCGTCGAAGACCGCGTCCTGCTTAACTGGCTTATCCCAGTCGCTGCTTTCAAGTGCCTTGAAAAGCAGTTAGACCTGCCTTTCACCTATGGCGACTTATTGCAGGTCGCTTGTGAGGGACTGGTGACGCAGAACTCCGAACTCAAACAGAATAACGAGATAGCGGAATTTTGGGATATTGTTTCCTATCTCCGACAGGAGGGTCAAATTGTGATAGACGCAAACTATCGCATTGACTATGTGAAACGGTTAAAGGTGGATGAGTGTAAATCACCTATTGAGTTCCAAGCCTCAAAGCAGGTACTTACCTTGCGTTACAAAGGCATTTTTGAGTTGTATATGCTACACGGTCGCAAAGTTGGGCAGACACTGCTGCCCAAAAACTCCCTTGCTTACTATCTCGAACATTCCCCTGCATACTTGGGCAAGAAAAGGTGTGTGCGGTTCAAGAACATCGTGCAGGGGCAGCAGCAGACGACCTTGGAAATGGTCAATGGGTATCAGACGGCGAAAGAAGAGTCCGTTGTTGACCAAGCCTATTGTTTTGATTATGATATGCTCAAAGAGCAGTTTGATATTAACCTCGAAGTCAGCACCGCCAGTATCTATGCGGATGAGGAAACCGAGGAGCAAGGAAACGGACAGACCTATGCAACCCAGCAGGAACTTCCATACTGACAACGCAGTCAGGCTGCGTTTTTTTCTCACTTTTTTGGAGTGCGTGGCTCGTGAGAGTAGCGCACTTTTTTAGTGCTTATTTTTTTTTTTACGCTCTAAAAAATGGCTTCTACAAGTTCTACAAATTCTACACATTGAAAATCAACCAGTTACGTTTTCTACGCTTTTCGACTTTTTTCTACAAACTTCTACAAAGCCACAGAAGACTTACTATTTTTCTACAAATATCTATAAATTCTACAAGATTTATAGTTTGTAGAAAATATAAAGTATTTATTTTCAATTACTTATGATTTTGTAGAATTTGTAGAACTTGTAGAGGGGGTATATATGTATGTTATAGAGAAAAAATTTTTTTTTGGATGTTTCTTTGGGCGTTCCCTTTCAGGTCGGGCTATTCAGGGGTTCCGCCCTCGCTGTTCTTCCACGTTGCAGGTTCGTTCCTCACTTGCAATGTTGCAGAACGGCGCGGACAGCGTTGCTCCCTTACTATCCCTAACGCAGCGAAACGCCTGCCAGCCCTTTGCCGGGACACTTGTCCTCGGCACTGTGCCGGCAGACAGAGCGGAATACCTGCCACCCTATATCACGGTTGCACTTCGTTCCGCTGTGATAGAGGGCTTCGCAGGTATGGCTTGCGCTACTGATTGGCTTATTGCTCCTCGTCCAACGATAATTGGGTATAACTGCTTCATGGTGCTTACTGATTTTTTTTTGTCAGTCGTTACTTGCATGGTGCAAAGTTTCTTGTTTTCGAGTGCGTTGAGGTTGTTTTCTCACTGCAAAGGTAAGACGCGGCTGCTCCGAACCGCTCCGTTCCACTCCGCTATGCAAGGTCAAGCCCTGCGGGTTTGGTAAAAAAATCTTCCTTTTATGGATACGCTATGCTCCTCAATAAAAGCGTATTTTTTTGACCAAAACCTTGCCTTTCGGCAGCCGCTACCTTTTGAAAGCAGTGGAAAACAACTCAACTCGAAAACAACTTTGTACGCAAGTAACAACTTAAAAAATCAAGCACTATGAGACAGTTATCTATTTTCGATTTTTTGGACGAGGCGCAGAGCCAATCGACAGCAGCGCAAGCAGGTTTGTTGGAAAAACAATCTAACATCTCTTCCAACATTACCGCAAGTAATACCGCAAGGGATGAAAAGGTAGCCAACGCCCTCGAAGAAGCGAAAAATTGCCAACTGCTTTTGCAGTGGAAAAACATCAAGAGCCAGTACCCGGACGCGCTTTTGCTTTTCCGCGTGGGTGATTTTTACGAGGTGTACAACGAGGACGCAGAGGTCGCAAGCAAAATTTTGGGTATCGTAAAGACCAAGCGCGGCACGAGCGACATACCCTTTGCAGGTTTCCCGTTCCACGTGCTGGACGACTATCTGCCCAAGTTAGTCCGCGAGGGGCATCGAGTGGCTATTTGCGACCAAATCGAGGAGCCAAATCATAAGAACATAATCCGCAAGAGCAAGAAGAACCACTACAAAGAAATAAAGTAATTACTTAAAGGCTGCGCTATCGGCTTGACGGGCTTTTGTTACGATGAAAGCATTACGGCAATTGAAATACGGGGAGTATTTCACCCTAAAAGAAATTGAGTACCCCACGGAGCGACAAGTTTGGATAAGGGACGAGTACGACCGCGAAGAAAAAGCCTACCTTTGCTATAACTTTGCCGATACCAGCAAGTGGCGGTATATCAAGGGCAGCACGCAAGTCTATGATAGTGAACATTTCTTTTTCTAACCCTTAAACCCTTACAGCAATGAGAACGGACAAAACCTGCTACTACTGCAAGCACTTATGTTGTTACGGCTACCACCATTGGGGGTGTTCCCTAACGGACGAGATGACCCGCGCGGAAAACACCTGTCCCAAGTGGGAGGAAGAATAGCCACCGCAAGCCAAGCCCTACAACAGGGCTTGGCTTTTTCGGGGACACGCCCCGTCTTTGCCGACAGGTCTTGCAGACACTGCCGGCTTTTTCTTCTTTGCATAGTAGTATCAAGGACACGCCGCATCAAGCCGACAGGTCGGCAATCTTAATAATCGTACATTTCGGACAGGGGGAGTTTCGTGGTAGTTCCTTCGTAGTTCCTTGGTAGTTCCTCGGTAAATTGGCGTATGAGGACGGCAAGTCGGAAGTCTTAACAATCGTACATTTTTGCAAATTCGGGAAACGCTGCAGAGACCTATTCCCTGCGACACGCCCGCAGTGAGCCGTCTTCGGCGCAATAAGGTATAACTTCGGCATTCTCCATGGCTCTGCTTGCGCCGCTATGAAGAATGCCGGCAGTTATGGTTTGCGCTTGCCCTGCGATGGGGCTCTTGTGCCGGAGGTCATCCGATAAGGTATAATCGGTTTAACTGCTTCATATTCGCATTTTTTTGAAATACTTGTTGCCGCACAAAGTACGTTATCGAGTTTTGTTGAGATTGTTTTCGCACTGCAAAGGTAAGACGTGGGCGCGGACGAAATGCAAGGTCAGGCAGTCCCTGTTTTGCAAAAAATCTTCCTTTTATGGCTATGCTATGCTCCGCTATAAAAGAGTATTTTGTGTCAAAAATCTTGCATTTCTGCACCCACTACCTTTTGAAAGCAGTGGAAAACAACTCAACTCGACAACGACTTTATACGCAAGTATTCACCAAAAAAAATCTACGAATATGAAACAGTTAGCATTATTTCAGATGACCACCGAGGCACAGAGCCTCACCATCGCAGGACAAGCAAAGTTGGAAAAACAATCTAACATCTCTTCCAACATTACCGCAAGTACGAGATTTTTCGATTGCGTTAGCGAGCCGAGCGCAGCGGACGAGGACGATGTTTGGGGTGATATTTACGACGAGTACGAAGATTTCGAGTATTGCAGCCGTGTTTGGTAAACCAAGTAACAAATAACATATTTTTCTAACTTTCAAAATTATTACAACTATGACAAAGACCGAGACCAGCGCACAGAGCGCACGAGTAGCCACCGCCAAGGCAAGTGTAAAAGCAGGGCAAGTAATGACCGCCGCCGAGTTACCGACCACCGCGCAAACCGGTGAGAAGACCAAGACCGCAAGGCAGTTAGAAGCCAGCGAGAAGCGCGAGCAGTTAAAAGCCATTTCCGCCGAACTGCAAGCACAGCGCGACCTTATGCAGGTGATGGGTATGGAAGACCTGCCGACTATTAACGAAATGTTACACGACTATTACGCGAAGAAAAACAACATCACCGAACTAAACACCTTTGACCAGTGGAAAGATAAGGGCTACCAAGTCCGCAGAGGAGAAAAGGCATTCTTATTTTGGGGCAAGCCGCGCAGCAAGCAAAAAGCGGAGGAGCAACCCACCGAGGAGCAGACCGAGCAGGAACAGCCAACCGAGCAGAACGCCAAGAAAGACGAGTATTTCCCCATTTGCTACCTATTCGATATTAGTCAGTGCCGCAAACTCTAACCACCACCGCCCGAGGGGGCAACGGCAAAGCCGACCCCCGAAAGGGGCAAACCACAAGACAACAATACAAATTACTAACTACAAAACCATTACGACAATGAACACAACTTTTGAACCATTGACCCGCGAAGAGATTTTTGCCCACAAGATGAACCACGAGACCGAAAACCCCGCAATCTATTTGGGTACATATCGGAAATATAATTGCGGCGACCTATACGGCAGATGGATAGACCTCACTACCTTTGACAGTTACGAGGACTTTTGCGACTATTGCGCCCGCGTGCATTTCGATGAATTAGACCCGGAATTTATGGTGCAGGACTTTGCCAACTATCCCCGCAGCCTATACCACGAGAGCGGGCTGCCCACCGCGGAGGAGTTTGAGCAGATACAAGACTTGGCAGACTTGGACGAGGACGAACGCGAAGCGTATAGTATCTATTTAGAGAACTACAACGAAAAGGCAGACTTGGAGGAGTTCCGCGACCATTATGTAGGCAAGTACAGGAGCGGCGAGGACTTTGCCGAAGAACTTTGCGAGGATTGCGGCTATTTGACGAACGTGCCGCAGTGGCTGCAATGCTGCATTGACTACAAAGCCGCGTGGCGTATGCTTGACACAGGTGGGGACTATGCCGAATACGATGGGCATATCTTCCAATAACCACCCGCCCCCCGAGAGCCAAACCCCGAAAGGGGCAAGGCTTTCGGGGACACGCCCACAACCAGCCGACAGGTCTTGCTGACACTGCCGGCTGCTGTTTTGCGTTTTCTGCACTTTTCTCCCGATTTTGCACTTTTCTCCAAATTTTGGACTTTTCTCCTTGTCGTTTGGTTATCTCCCCGAATTTTAGTATCTTTGTGCTGTTTTACAGTCGGTTACACTATGAATGAACGCATTTGTTTATATTTGGCTTTGCCGCCCTATCTCGCCCAGTGGTACGCGCATGAGTGCCGTGAGATAGAGTATCGGGATAAGGACATCGCGCCCGGGGACACGTTCAAGCCGCTTGACCCCATCACCATCCCGCGCGGCTCGCAGGAAAGTCGTATCTTGCAGATGTTTCTCCGCAAGCGTCCGCAGGACGCTACCGACCCCGAGAACCCGAACATCGCGCTGGTCATTCCATACTTCCAAAGCAGAGACCCTTTCTATTACAATTACCTCGGGAAGTATGGTCGTGAGAAACTGACAGACGCTATCCGCAACCGCTTTCAAGTGCAGTTGTGGGAGGAGTTGCACACCTTTAAGAATGCCCTTTCGCGCCAAGATAATACTATCTTCGCATACATGGAGGCGCACGGCATTGAGTGCACCGAGACCAATTGGAACGCCATTGCCAAAATCTATCAGCGGCAGCGCAGCGTGTACTACCAAACCAAATGCCGAAAAAAAGTCAAGAAATCGCTTTGAGAAACACAGCCGTTTTCGCACTTTTGTCAGAGGTGTTGAGAACCTGTCAGAATTGTTGAGATTATGAAAGTGTCCTATCCCGGAATAGTCCGTATCGGCTACCTGCTTGCCGAGAACCTGCCTGCTAATACCGCGTTCAGTGCGCTGGCGGGCATTCCCATCCGTCTTTTTCTCCGCCCCACGGATATTCCGCTGTCCGGCACCACCGATTGCGTCGTGGAGCAGTCCAATGAAAGCAACGGCTCTGCGGAAAGTCTTACCCTCTCGTTCAGCAGCCCCCTGCAACTTCCACGCAACAAAGCCGTGGCTTTCGTTGTCCTTGACGCTAATAATCGGTCGTGGCTGGTCGGGCAGTTGGAACATCCGCACCTCGCCATCACCTCGACTTGGCAGTCAGGGCAGACGGATGGAACGCCCGCCGTTTATGCCTACGAGGTCAAACAAAACGCTCCCATCTGCTATAAACCCTGCCAAATGATGGTATA